>NZ_CAMLDV010000148.1 GCF_946478835.1 uncultured Bdellovibrio sp.
AACAATACAAACGTTCTCGTAAAATCTTTGATGAAAAAGTGGAAGTTCCTGTGTTCTTAACTCAGGCTTCTCAATTTAACGACGGCGGCGTTAATAAATTATTCTTTAAAATGGCGGATCTATTAGAATCGCACCAAAAAGGTCTTTGGGGTGTTGATCCGAAGTTTAAGTCCAATATTCTTTCTGCCGAAGAACATGTGATCATTCCAGCGGATCGCCAGAACTATTTGGCTGAAATCGTCACAACGGTGCACAAATATAAAAAACGCACGGAAACATTGGCCGAAAAAGCATCTCAATTGGGTGGACTTAAAAAAGTCGCTCCTCTTTTGGGAGCAAATCCAGAGACTGTAAAAAAAGTCGAAGCAGAATTGAGTGCTGATTTCACTCAAGACGAAATCGATCAATTGCAAAACTTTGATAAGTTGATTGAAACCTATTCAGGCGATCAATTGATCTTTAAAGTCCGTGATAAAGAAATCCGCCAAGACCTGGTTCGTGAATCTTTATCCGGCACAAAAATCCGCCGTGTCGTGGTTCCTAAGTTTAAAGACTGGGGAGACAGATTTAAATATCTTAAACTTGAAAACGTTCCAGGTGAATTCCCGTACACAGCCGGTGTGTTCCAGCTAAAACGCGCCGATGAAGATCCAAAGCGCATGTTCGCAGGCGAAGGAACTCCTGAAAGAACAAACCGTCGTTTCCATTACCTTACAAAAGGGGAGACGGCTCATCGTCTTTCAACGGCTTTTGACTCTGTAACTTTGTACGGACAAGATCCTGATCAGCGTCCAGACATCTTCGGTAAAGTCGGGGAGTCGGGCGTTAGTATTTGTACTTTGAATGATATGAAGAAGCTTTATGCGGGCTTTGATCTTATCAATCCAAATACGTCTGTGAGTATGACAATCAACGGTCCAGCACCGATGATTCTGGCTTTCTACTTCAATACAGCTATCGATCAGCAAGTTGAAAAGAAGGAAAATGAATTAGGTCGTAAGCTCACTCAACAAGAGTGGGCCGACGTAGCAAACTGGACACTTCAACAAGTGCGCGGAACGGTTCAAGCGGACATCTTAAAAGAAGACCAAGGACAAAACACTTGCATCTTCTCTATCAACTTTGCCTTGAAGATGATGGGCGACATCCAAGAGTTCTTTGTAAATAGCAAAATCAGAAACTTCTACTCTGTGAGTATTTCTGGTTACCATATCGCGGAAGCCGGTGCGAATCCGATCTCTCAATTGGCATTCACGCTTTCAAATGGTTTCACATTTGTTGAATACTATTTGGCGCGCGGTCTTAAGGTCGATGACTTTGCTCCGAATCTTTCGTTCTTCTTTAGTAACGGTCTAGATCCTGAGTATGCGGTTCTTGGACGTGTGGCTCGCCGTATTTGGGCGGTGGCGATGCGCGACCTTTATAAAGGTAACGATCGTTCACAAAAATTGAAGTACCATATTCAAACATCAGGTCGTTCACTGCATGCGCAAGAAATCGACTTTAACGATATCCGTACGACATTGCAGGCTTTGATTGCTCTTTATGACAACTGCAATAGCTTGCATACAAATGCGTATGACGAAGCGATCACGACTCCAACAGAAGAATCGGTTCGTCGTGCGAAGGCGATTCAGTTGATCATCAACCGTGAATTCGGAATGACCAAGAACGAGAACCCAACTCAAGGGGCTTACTTCATTGAAGAGCTGACTGATTTGGTTGAAGAAGCCGTTCTAAACGAATTTAAAAAGATCAACGAACGTGGCGGTGTCTTGGGTGCGATGGAAACTCAGTACCAACGTTCTAAAATCCAAGAAGAGTCTTTGTATTATGAAAGACTTAAACACGATGGCACATTGCCAATCATCGGCGTAAACACGTTCATTGATCCAAAAACAATGGCGGCGGATTACGTTCCACCGAAGATTGAACTGGCTCGTGCTTCTTACGAAGAAAAGAACGCGCAATTGTCGAATGTTCACAATTATCAAAAGTCTCATCAAACTGAGGCTGAGCGTGAACTTCAAAACTTGAAGGATACGGTTCTTAACGGTGGAAATATCTTTGCGGCTTTGATGACAGCGGCAAGACATTGCAGCTTATATCAAATGACTCAAGCCCTTTACGAGGTCGGCGGTCAGTATAGAAGAAATCTTTAGGTACCAGCTTCCCTTCGTGTCGATTTGGTACCTATTTTCTGAATCCCATTGTACTTTTTCAGTACGATGGGAAGCAGGTACCTACGAATGTGGCGGGTGCTGGTGTTCCTTCTTATCTTTATCGACAAGCTTATTCAGCAAAATGAGCTGTTCCTTTTGTATTTGAAAAAGAGAATTCATTTGCTGCGAAAGAAGCAGGTCCATTTTTTCGTGAAGGTTACGAACTTCAATTTCTGCTTTGGTGTTGATAATAAAATCAGTTCTTTCTCGACGACGGTCTTTTTCTTCCTGGCGATTTTGACTCATCATAATAATCGGTGCTTGAATCGCTGCAATACACGATAGCACCAGGTTTAAAAGAATAAAGGGGTAGGGATCGAGAGGGTGA
Source organism: uncultured Bdellovibrio sp. (assembly GCF_946478835.1). The sequence goes on from NZ_CAMLDV010000148.1 coordinate 2,551, forward strand.
AGTGTAACCAGGCTGGTGTTGAGAATAATCCATAGAGCGACCGTGGCTGAGAAAATCAGAATAAATGTCCAACTTCCCCCAAATGAAGCGACTTTGTCAGCGAGTTTTTGCCCGAGGGAGATATCCCTGTCAGATTCGATCTCCATGAGTTTTTTCGAGATCAGTTTTTCTTCCTTCAAAGACTCTTCCACAAGTTCGTGGAGTTTTTCCTTGTAGAAAGATTCTGAGTTTAAAATCTGCTTAAGCTTCATGATCTCAATGTAGGTTGGTTTTGTAGTGCTGGCGAGCTGTATCCCGGCATATCTGAGTTCCTTTTTATTGTGTCATCACAATGTTTTAGAAACTGGCAAATGATTAGGCAGCCCTCTCAGAATGATCGTTTCATAGAGGGTATTTTTGGTTTTTTTGATCTTCAGGCGTACATTAAAGCAAAGATTCCACCAGGAGGGTGTATGAAGAGTTTAGTCAAAAAGATATCGATTTTCACCGTCGTATCTTTGGTCGCGGCCTGCAGTCAAAACGGTTCGCAGACAGCAGCTACGACGATGTCAAGCCTTGGCTCCGCAGATCCGCAAAAGGAAGCTGCCGTGAGTTTCAAGTTAACGGATGCTCCGAATAGAGAGCTTAAATCCGTGTTCGTTAATATCGACCATATGGAGGTCGTGGTTGCGGGGCGTGGAAAAGCAGGGCGCGTGATCTTGGCGCAGGATCTGGGACTTGTGGATTTGCTCACTCTGCAAAATGGAGTCACCTTACCATTGCAAGACGTGATTGCTCCAGATGGTCTGCAAATTCAACAGATCCGTCTTGTGCTCAAAGGGGATGGTCACTATGCGGTGAAGGGTGACAATTCTATTTGTGAGTTGAAAACTCCAAGCGCACAAAAAACGGGTGTTAAAATTATTCTGACGAATAAATTTGAATTCGAAGCGGGTCATCAGTATGACATCGTGGTTGATTTCGATGCTAACAAATCTGTGGTTATTCAAGGCAATGGTGGATGTCTTTTAAAACCAGTTTTGAAGTTAAAGTCAGCGTATAAAAAACCAATCGTTGTTCCTGAGCAACCAGGATCGGAAGAGCCAGGCTCTGGTTCTGAAGAACCAGGAAGTGGTTCAGAAAGCGGCGGCAGTGACGTTGTGACAAATCCGGATTCAGGTTCTGAGACGGGTTCTGAAACAGGATCAGAAACTGGTTCTGAAAGTGGAGGCAGTGACGTTGTCACGAATCCAGATTCAGGCAGTGAAACCGGAGGTACTGATTCCAGCGGAGGCACTGAGCTTGTAACAACTCCAGAGCAAAACGATCCTTCCAATGATGGTTATGCTGAGGAAGATCCTATTGTCGATACAATGCCTGTGTTAACTCCAGAACAAATGCGCAATATGTAATTTAAAAATAAAAAAAGCCGGTTCCTCGCGGAGCCGACTTTTTCTTTTTTTAGGGTTCCAAAAATTAGAACGTTTTGCTTACGATAAATTGCACTTTTTGAGAGCCCAAGTATTGAGCGCTTGTGCGATTCACAACAAGGTCGATGTAAATTTTAGTACCCACAGCTGGATTCACACCTACCGCTTTAAATGCGATCGCTAATTCATCGCCTGCACGTGTGATGTCTTCACGAGCAAAAGCTTTTTCACCCAACCATTCGATCTTACCGTTAGAAAGTTTTTTCCAGATAACAGCTTTATAAGTCGATTTGATTTCTTCAGCCGCTGGAGTTTGATCGCGGAAGACAAGAACGCTTTCAGCACCTTGACCTTCGATCGCTACCAATTGAACTTGATCTTTGTTCTTAAGGTTTTGGATCTCATCTTGATCTAGTTCTTTTTTCTCGTAAGACGCTGTTTGATCGAAAGTCAAAGCTCCGCCAGAAACGTTGACACCGTGACGTTCAACGTGAAGCAAGATGCTGTATTTACCTTCGCGAGCCAATTCAGGGGCTGCGATTTCAAACACTTTCGCTTCAGTACCTTCAATACGTTGTTGAAGAATCACAGCTTGGCTTTGTTGATCACGGATTTCCAAAGTATACACGGAAACCAAACGAGCTGATGCCACTGTTTCTTTAAAGATGATTTTACCTTGCCCTTTATTGAAGCTTAATTTCAAACCTTGAACAGAGGCTGTTCCAGCATTTTGTTCTGTCCACTTAGGAACAAGTTTAAGAACAAATACTTTTTCACGGCCATCCATACGAACTTGGTCAATAGCGTAACCAAAAATATCGGAACGAACAGAGATGTTCACATCCGGTTTACTTTCGCTTCCACGCAAAGTCACTTGGATTTTTTCAACTTCACCAGCAAGCAACACAGCTTCCGCCGGGAATACCACCGCGACTGGTTGAGTGAATTGGTGGTCAAAAACATCACGGTACTTCGTTACGCAGCAACGAGTTTCTTCGCGGTATTTAGTGACGGTACGAGTGCGCGCCTCTTGGCGATACTTCGTTACAGTGCGAGTGCGAAGTTCTTGTCTGTAGCGAACTTCATCACGGTATTTTGTAACCGTACGAGTTTTGCGAACTTGCTCGTATCCACATTCGCGGTCTGTATAAGGAACTTGGCGGCATTGAGGAACATCACGGCAATCACGAGGTCCTTCATCGCGGCACTCATTGCGAGTTTTGCAAATACGCTCGCCATGAGCATTTGTTCCGCACTCCGTGATAGGTTGGCAAACGCGGCCACCCGGAGCACACACGCGCTCATTATGACACTCTTGACGGTACTTCGTTACGTTACGACAAACGTAATCGTTGTCCCAGTATACTTCAGTGTCTGTGTAAGCCACACGTTCTGTGTAAGGAACGTTTTCGTAGTAAGTCTCGGTCGTTTGATAAGGAACGTCGACATAGTACGTTTCTTCGACTTGATACGGAACTTGCTCCGTATATTCTGCTTGATAAGGTTCTTGTCTATAGACATTCAGAGACATCTCTGTGCGGACAGTGTTTCCGTTCGAAAGTTCTCTAGTGATAATATCTTGAGTCTTCTCTTGCGGAGCGGCGAATGAGCTCACTCCCAAAAGAAGAGTCAAAATGGCTCCGAAAAGTGGTTTTGCGTGCATGTTTCCTCCTCCAATTTATGACGGAAGAAGATTTTGCAAAGCCTGCGCCAAAAAATGTCGGTGGAGAAAAGGTACCAGGTACCTTTCTTCGTTACAGAAGTTCGATGATCTTTTCAGCGATGCGAATACCATCACAAGCTGCGGAAGTGATGCCGCCGGCGTATCCAGCGCCTTCTCCGGCAGGATAAAGTCCCGCATGCGAAATGCTTTGGAGTGTTTCATTGTCGCGAGTCACACGAACAGGACAGCTCGTTCTGGATTCGATCCCATACACTTGCGCATCTTCCGTGAGAAATCCCTTCATACTGCCCTGAAATTTTTCAAAGCCTTCGCGCAGACGATTGCGCATATCCTTAGGAAGAATGTCATCCAGGCGAACAGAAATCGCCCCTGAAGGAGAAGATCCCGCACGCAAGGCGCGTTCTTCTTTTTTAGGTCCATATAAGAAGTCTAAAAGATTTTGCGCGGGAAGTTCACGTGAGCCGCCTTTATCAAGAACGGACTGATACATGCGAGTTTCAAGTTCACGACGAAGTTTCATTCCACCGAAAACGTCTTTACCGAAATTCTTTTCGTGATCAATGCTGACAACAATCGCGGCATTTGCGAACGGGGAGTTGCGATTGTAGTTACTCATGCCGTTGCAAACAATACCGTCAGCTTCTGTGCCTGAAGAAAGAACGTAGCCGCCAGGGCACATACAGAATGAATAAACACCGATACCGGTTTTATCGTTATGGTGAGCAAGCTTGTAGTTAGCTGCTCCTAATTTTGGATGTTCCGAAAATTGACGATATTGAATCTTATTGATCGAAGCTTGCGAGTGTTCTACACGCAAACCCATTGCAAAAGATTTTCCATCTAAGTGAACGCCGGCATCGCGAAGATGATTGATCATATCTTCAGCAGAGTGTCCCGTTGCTAAAACAACATGAGGAGATTTAAATTCCGTCCCATGTTCCGTGCGAACACCGACAACTTGCTTTCCTTCAAAAAGAATTTCCGTCACCTGCGTGTTGAAATGAATTTCACAACCATTCGCTTTTAAGAACTCACGCATTTTAGGGATCACACGGCGAATGCGGTCGGAACCCACGTGAGGATTTGAAAGCCATTGAATTTCTTCAGGCGCTCCGAATTTCACCAGACGATTCATCACATAAGGAATGTGCGGAGACTTAATACGCGTGATCAATTTTCCATCGGAATAAAGACCCGCGCCACCTTCACCAAAACAAACATTATTGCGAGGATCGAGTTTTCCGTAGCGCCAATATTGGTTGATTCCTTTGATGCGCTCACCACTGTCAGAACCACGTTCGAAAAGCACAGAAGGAACTCCGCGCTCGACAAAACGAAGAGCCGCAAAAAGACCGGCAGGTCCTGTGCCGACAATCAACGGCTTTTCTTTGGGAGTTGAGATCTTCTCAAGATCAAATTGAGGAATGTTAAGAGTTTCACCTTTTTCCGCGACTTCAATAGAGTAAACAAAATGCGGAGAGTGAGAGCGACGAGCATCTACGCTTTGGCGAAGAATACGATACGGTCCATGATCAGGGACCAGCCATTGCAACTTTTCTTCTAAATCTTGATCAATAGGAATTTCGACATTCTGAAGAATCTTAGACATATATCCTTCCAGGGCTCTTGTTCGGGGCCAATGGGTTTTAGGTATAAGGCACTATAGCTTAAACCTCTTATGATGACAAAGGGGTCGGGTTTAGATATAAAGATTTCTATGTCTGCAATTACACGAATTCTTCCTAAACGTCGCTTAAGCCGCTGGGTCGGTTACTTCATGCATTGGAAAGGCCCTTCCTTGTGGGCTAAACTCTCTATTAGAGGCTTTGCGTGGCTTTATAACATCAACTTAGATGAGGCTGAGAAGGCTTACACTGAGTATCCTTCCATTGGCGAGTTCTTCGTACGTCGTCTTAAAGCTGGAATCAGACCTGTTGCAAACGCTTGGGCAGTTCATCCTGCTGACAGTCGCATCACTCAGTCAGCGCCGATTGATAATGGCACCTTGATTCAAGCAAAGGGTCTGACTTATCGCCTTGATGAGTTTACTCAAGATCCGGACTGCCAAAAGAAGTGGGCGGGCGGTTGTTTTCTTACGTACTATCTTTGCCCTACGGATTATCACCGTGTGCATTCTCCGGTGGATGGTGTGATCACGAATGTGCGTTACATGCCAGGGGAGTTGTGGCCCGTAAACGAATGGAGCACGACAAATGTTCCAAATCTTTTCTCTGTGAATGAGCGCGTGCTTGTCGAGATTGAAACAGATTTAGGACCTGTGGGAGTTGTCTTCGTCGGTGCAACCAATGTGGGTCATATTGTTTTAAGTTTTGATGAAGCAATTAAGGGAAATCAAAAAGGCCCACATATTTTCCAACATAAAACATACAGCCCTGAAATTCCTGTGCATAAAGGTTCAGAGCTTGGCATGTTCCGCATGGGTTCAACAGTTGTGATGCTCTATCCACCGAACTTTCGTCAGAAGTTTGGATCGCATTTGGATTTAGGCCCGGTGGTGAAAGTCAACGCGGCTCTTGTTAAGTAATTACGGGCAAGCTTGAAAAAGTCGGCAGGTGCGGGGAGTTTTATTTAAAAGCTCCTCGTCTGTCATAAGGCGACTGCGATTTTGGATATGATAGTCGACCGTGTTATCTAAAGTTCCTCTACGATAAGCAAAAAAATATTTTGTACTTGTGGGATACGAGCGCACATCCCAAACAACTCTTTGGAATGGAGAGTTCGGATCTTTTTCTGGCCACATATTGGCGGGAAAATCCTTTTTCTCGCGAATAATATTTCCCACCCAGGCATACATTAAATCCGGGTCCCAGAATTCCAGAACCGTGTGAGGTTCCTTGTCGGAAGCCCAAGGTCGGTCTTTTCCTCGTAAGTATCCGAAAAAACCGATGCGGGCACTTCGTTTTTTGGAGCGTAAGAGTTCCAATGGAACTTTCAATTTCCGTTTCCAAGATTGATCTAACGATGGCGGAAAGAATTCCAAGATTTGCAGAAAGCTCACGGCATAGGCGGAACATCCTGCTCCTTGTCCATAGTGAGGCAAGGAA
>NZ_CAMLDV010000149.1 GCF_946478835.1 uncultured Bdellovibrio sp.
AAGCTCATAGTATTTGAATCTCTTTTTGCACGCGAAGCTCATTGGAAACTTTTTGGATGTCTTCCGGAATTTCAACAAGAACGCCGCGAGGAATCTCTTGCTCGATTTTGGATTTGTGCATCCATGCAAGGAATTCTCTTTCAGAACCTCGGCAGATCATTTGACGGTCTTTGCCTTTTTCCTTCAGTTGGTCTCCGACGACACGGGCGGCATTGATTTTCTGTGCTGGAGTTTTTCGCATGAGCAAGTAACTCATCGTGAGCGTGCGATTTTTCATTGGAAGCTGTTCTTCCATTTTATTGAACCACTCAGGAGCCGCGAAATGAACACGGTCGTGACACCAGTCCGTTTTAGACTGCGTGAGCAAAGGGCAAGGTCCTTCATGTGTGCACGGAGCCCAGGCGTGATAGCCATTGTCTAAAAGCTTTTGACGAAGCTGCAAAAGTTTTCTGCCGTCTTGTTGTGTAGAGGGCTCGACCAGCATCAAAGCTTCACATTGATAAGCCCAATCAGGAATGTCACTCAGTTCTGTTAGTGAATATGAAAATACAGCCAAAGTTTTTTTGGGATCTTTGAGTTTGGGAGCACTAAATGTACGCTGCCACTCTTCCGCTTGAAATCGCGGAAAGAAATTTTCAATAATTTTTTGTGGTTCCGCCGCTCGCTCAATCAATTGAAATTTGAAAGAGCGTTTTTCAGAAAGCGCCAAAGAGGCTGTAGTGAGGCCCGCTCCAAAATCAATCACACGCTCAAGACCGGTAAAGAAATTTCTTTTTTCCGCTTCTTCAATGATTCCGTTGAGCCGAGTGGCATTCAAAGGAAGATAATAACAAAGATAAGCCACTTGAGCCCACGTCTCGTGCCACGGTGTCGCGTCGTCAGGCTTATGAATAAAAAAATCCGATAAGGCCTGCACACATTTTGCGAGAGCTTTGGAATCTTTCAACGTGAGCTGATAACTGGCCAGCGCTTTCGTTAAAGAATCCTCAAAAGAAGGCGGGTATGTGAATTGTCTTTGCATTGTTAAAATACTAACGGATCCATGCGATTCAGGCAAAGATTTCGGCACATCGGTGGTGTATTCCCGCAGAAAATCCAAGTAAAAATGGCGAAGGTTAGAAGCTCTTTCTATATCTAAACAGGAAAAAATAAAGGAAAGAACATGAATTTTCAAGACCGCCGCGAGACAACGTCAATTTGGATGGACACTCAAATTATGCCAAATTTTTCTCCGCTCTCTGACAATCTCAATGTGGATGTTTGTATTGTCGGAGGCGGAATGGCGGGATTGACCACGGCTTACTTGCTGATGAAGGAAGGGAAGAAAGTCTGTGTGGTTGAAGCCTATGGACTGGCCAGTGGCCAAACAGGACGGACGACAGCTCATTTCGTAACGGCTTTAGACGATCGCTTTTTTGATATTGAAAAATACCACGGAGAAAAAGGAGCTGTCACTGCGGCACAAAGCCACCGTGCCGCCATTGATAAAGTAGAACAGATCGTCGCTTCAGAACAAATTGATTGTGAGTTGGAAAATTTAGATGGCTTTTTGTTTGCGCAAGACGACCCACGTCCAAATGTCTTACGTCGTGAACTCGAAGCGGCTCAACGTGCGGGACTTAAAGATGTGGCACTTCTTGAGAGAGCTCCTTTCCTTTCGTTTGATACGGGGCCTTGTTTGAAGTTTGCAAATCAGATGCAGCTTCATCCTTTAAAATATTTAGCGGCTCTTGCCGAACGGATTACAAAAGGTGGCGGACTGATTTTTACGGGAACTCATGTCACCGAAGTTCAGGGTGGTGATGAAGCTTTTGTAAAAACAGAATACGGTCATCGCGTTTATTGCAAATCCGTTGTTGTTGCTACGAATTCCCCTGTGAATGATCTTGTTGCTATTCATACGAAGCAAGCTCCTTACAGAACTTATGTTTTGGGATTTCAAATTCCTGCGGGATCTGTTCCTAAAGCTCTTTACTGGGACACTCTTGATCCTTATCACTACATCCGCTTAGAAAAGGGACCTTCCGCAGAAACCGAAGTTCTCATTGTCGGCGGAGAGGACCATAAAACCGGGCAAGAGAATCATCCCGAAGAACGTTTTAAAAAAATTGAATCCTGGACACGGGCGCGATTTCCAATGATCGAGGATATTCTTTATCAGTGGTCTGGTCAGGTCATGGAACCTGTCGATGGAATGGCTTTTATCGGCCGTAACCCCATGGACAAAGAAAATGTTTACATCATTACGGGAGACTCTGGGAATGGTATGACTCATTCAACATTGGGAGCAATGTTAATTACAGATCTTATCATGGGAAGAGAAAACCCTTGGGAGGAACTTTACAATCCATCGCGAATTTCCTTAAAAGCTTCTGCGGAATTTATCAAAGAGAACAGCAATGTGGCGGCTCAGTACGGCGATTGGGTGACGACAAAACCCAAAACGCCATTGGCAGATCTGCAAGAAGGAGAAGGCACCGTTTTTCGAGCGGGTGCGAAAATGGTGGCAGCCTACAAAGATGACTCTGGTGATATGCATTTCATGTCAGCGGCGTGCACGCACTTAGGTTGTATTGTGGGTTGGAATAATGTTGAAAAATCTTGGGACTGTCCTTGTCACGGATCGCGTTTTGACTGTGCAGGAAAAGTGATCGAAGGACCTGCCATTGCAGATCTAAAAAAATTAGATCTGCTTACTGAAGAGCCAAGACCTTCAAAAGATCTTCGACTTTGATTTGTTCCATACACTGTGGATCGACGTTATCGATGTCAGGAACTTCTGGCATAAAGATATGCACATCTTTTCCACGAGCGGCCCACCTGCGAGGATGTTGCACGCGCACGGGAGAATAAATTCCTAGCACGGTAGCGCCTAAAGAGGCAGCCATATGCGCAACACCCGTGCTTGGCACAACAACAGCCTTGGCATCTTTAAGTATCGTGAAAAGCTCTGCCGGTTTTAATTGGTTCTGCAAAGAAAGAACATGGCGGTTGCTTTTAAAATGTTCTTTGATGTCTTTAAGCCAAGGTTCATCCGCCGGGGTTCCTGTGAGCACCACTTGAGTCGTCTTAGAAACTTCTTCGATCAATTCGATGTACTTTGGAATCGGCCAGTTTAGAGCTGATCCCGCCATTCCCGGATGAACCACGATATATTTTTTAATCGCCAGTCTGTGCTTATCTAGGAGCGCGATGTTTTCAGGAGCCGTGAGTTGTAGAACCGGCGTCTTTTCCTGCAAAAGATCTTCTTCAATATCAAAGGCATGAAGCAAAAGATCCAAGTTGTAATCCGCTTCATGTTGAGTCGCAAGACTGCGGCGCTGGCGAAGACCTCGATTGAGGAATAGAAAACTGTGCCACTGGGATTTTACTCCCGCACGTGTAGGAACATTTTCAGCCCACAAAGCATAGCTCACCCACCACGGAGCTTGAAAGCTCACAGCGACATCAGGCTTGTATTCAAGAAGAAATTTACGAAGGACGTGAAGGGAGTCTTTCCAATTGTCTTTAGAAAGTTCAATGTACTTGCGTTGGGGATCGGCATTGTCAGGAACAAATCCCAAGCCTTTAGAGATCACCCACTGAACATCGCAGTCTTTCAAAAAAGAAACCTGATCAACACACATGGTGCAGATCAGGTCGCCTATTTTGTCTAGTCTAATTAAGAGAACCTTTTTCACTTACTGATAAGTATCCATCGGAGGGCAAGAGCAGACAAGGTTTCTGTCGCCATAGGCGTTATCAACACGTCCTACTGCTGGCCAGAATTTGTTAGCGCGCAACCATTCCAATGGGTAAACCGCTTCTTCACGAGAGTATGGATGATTCCATTCAGGCTTCATCAACATTTGCGCCGTGTGAGGAGCATTTTTAAGTGCATTATTCTCTTTGTCCATTTTTCCAGATTCAATCGCCGTGATTTCTTTGCGGATTGTGATCATAGAATCAATGAAACGATCCAATTCTTTTTTAGATTCAGATTCTGTTGGCTCAATCATCAAAGTTCCCGCAACAGGGAAGCTCATTGTTGGAGCGTGGAATCCAAAGTCCATCAAACGTTTTGCAACGTCTGTCACGTCAATGCCAGATGTTTTCTTAATCTCGCGAACGTCCACGATACACTCATGGGCCACAAGACCGTTTTTACCTTTGTAAAGAACCGGGAAGTGCGGCTCTAGTTTTTTTGCGATGTAGTTCGCACTCAAGATACTTACAAGAGTCGCTTTTCTCAAACCTTCAGCACCCATCATTGTGATGTAAGCCCAAGAGATCGGCAAAATGCTTGCGCTTCCCCAAGGAGCTGACGTCACAGCAGAAATTCCTTTGGCAGGACCTGCTTCAGGAACCAAAGAGTGTGTCGGTAAGAACTCTTTCAAGTGAGCTGCAACACCAATCGGACCTACGCCCGGCCCGCCACCACCGTGAGGGATCGAGAATGTTTTGTGCAAATTCATGTGAGAAACGTCAGGACCAAACACACCAGGACGGCACATGCCCACAAGAGCATTCATGTTTGCACCATCCATGTAAACTTGTCCGCCGTTGTCGTGCACGATTTTGCAGATTTCAACGATGCCTTCTTCAAACACACCGTGTGTAGAAGGGTAAGTGATCATCAACGCCGCCAAATTGTTGCGATGTTGTTCTGCTTTCGCTTTAAGATCTGTGACATCCACGTTTCCTTGGTCGTCACACGCCACAACCACGACTTGCATGTTCACAAGAGCTGCCGACGCAGGATTTGTTCCGTGCGCTGAAGAAGGAATCAAGCAGATGTTTCTGTGACCTTCACCACGAGATTGGTGGTACTTACGAATCACAAGAAGACCTGCGTACTCACCTTGAGAACCCGCATTTGGTTGCAAGCTCACGCCCGCAAAGCCCGTGATGTCAGACAATTTCTTTTCAAGGTCATGAATCATCTCAATCAAACCTACCGCTTGAGATGTCGGAGCAAACGGATGAAGTTTGCTGATCTCTGGCCATGAAACCGGAACAAGCTCTGTTGTCGCGTTCAGTTTCATTGTGCAAGAGCCAAGTGGGATCATGGAGTGAGTCAAAGTTAAATCTTTGTTTTGCAAAGCGTGGATGTAACGAAGCATCTCTGTTTCGCTGTGGTGAGAGTTAAACACCACGTGAGTCAAATACGGAGACGTGCGAGTGAGCTTCGTTGGAAGCTCGATGTCTTTCAGCGCCTCATCCACAGACAAAGCCGTGAACCCTGCCATGTTACCAAGATTGAACGCTGCCCAAATCATCTCAACATCTTCAAGAGTTGTTGTCTCATTCAAAGAGATTCCCAACTTGTTGTTACCATAGTTGCGGAAGTTGATTTGCATTTTATCTGCTTGAGCCACGATCGCTGCCGCTTTGTCTGTCGTCACTGTGACAGTATCAAAGAACGGATTTTTAGCGACGTTCATTCCAAGCTTCGTCAAACCCTCAGCCAAGATTCCCGTCAAACGTTGCACACGCAACGCGATTTTCTTAAGGCCTTGAGGACCATGATAAACCGCATACATCGAAGCCATATTCGCCAAAAGAACTTGTGCTGTACAAATGTTCGAAGTCGCTTTTTCGCGACGGATGTGTTGCTCACGAGTTTGCAAAGCCAAACGCAAAGCAGACTTTCCTTGAGAATCTACACTCACGCCTACAAGACGGCCTGGCATCAAACGCTTGAAAGCGTCTTTCGTTGCCAAGAATCCTGCATGAGGACCACCGAAACCGAGTGGCACACCGAAACGCTGAGAGTTGCCTACGGCCATGTCAGCGCCCCATTCCCCCGGAGGAGTGAGAAGTGTCATCGCAAGCAAATCCACAGACGCAGTTACAAGAGCCCCGTGGTCTTTATATTTTTTTGCAAGATCGGCGTAATCTTCAACTGCGCCATTTGTGTTTGGATATTGGAAGAACACACCGAAGACAGGTTTTGCGAAATCATATTTCGCTGGATCCATCACGATCATTTCAAAACCCAAAGGCTCTGCACGTGTGCCAAGCACTTCGATCACATGAGGATGCATTTCAGGAGAAACAACGAAAGCATTCGCTTTGTTTTTGCAAAGGGAGTGCGCCATGAACATCGCCTCTGCCGCTGCCGTTCCTTCATCAAGCAAAGAAGCGTTTGAAATCTCCATGCCTGTGAGATCAGAAACCATTGTTTGGAAATTCAAAAGAGCTTCCAAACGGCCTTGAGAAATTTCAGGCTGATAAGGAGTGTAGGCTGTGTACCACACTGGATTTTCAAAGATGTTTCTTTGAATCACAGTCGGAGTGATTGTGTCGTGGTAACCCATGCCGATATAAGTTTTATAAACTTTGTTCTTTGAAACCATGGATTTCAAGTGATTCAAAAGTCCGTACTCAGAAATTCCTGGGCCCACATCTTCGTACTTGTGTTGTGTACGAATTTGTTGAGGGATGACTTTATCAGCCATCTGATCCAAAGAATTAAAACCCAAAGTCTTCAACATCTCGTGGATATCTGAATCTGTGGGACCAATGTGACGGGGAGTGAATTCGTTACGGGGAGATAAATCGGCAATTTTCATGTGCACCTCAATGACGCCCCCGAGACTAGCACACGCCCCCTAGTGTATGAAAGTTTTGTAAGGGGAGCGGGTAGGCTAATGCGAGGCGAAATGAGGCTATTTTACGCTATTTTGCTAGTTAGCGTGCGTATTTTTTGACCACGTCTGAAAAGGAGGCTGGCGCCGAGGCAGAAAACAAGTCCCCCAAGGCTAACGGCAGGCCATTTTCCCCAACTCCAAAGCTGGGAACCGATATAGGAACCGAGACTTCCTCCGATAAAATAGAAGAAGACATAAATGGAACTAAGGCGAGATCGAGCTTCAGCCGAGATCTCAAACATGCGCGTTTGATTTGAAATATGCGCGACTTGAATTCCCAAATCCAAGATCAAAACGCCCAAAACAATTCCAACGACGAATGTTGATGAAAGAGCAAGAATCGCAAACGCCGCCATCGAACAATAAAGTCCTAAACGAATTGTCGCGGCCGTTCCTTTTTTATCGGCATATCGTCCAGCCAGTGGAGCTGCGAGAGCGCCGATCATTCCCAAGGCTCCGAAGAGTCCAATTGTTTGCGGAGAATAATTAAACGGTTCAGCTTCTAACAAAAATGTCAGTGTTGTCCAAAATGCAGAGAAAGAACCAAAAAGAATTGCACCCATCATCGCGGCTTCACGCACGAGTTGGAAATCGCGAATCAGTTCGAGTGTTGATCTTAAAAGCGCTTTGTAGCTGCCATGAAACTGTGGCTCTGAAGCAGGCAAAGCCCATTGAGTCACCAAGGCCAAAATCAAATTCACGGCCCCTGCAAAAATAAAAATACTCTGCCAACCCAAATGTTGCGCCATGAATCCCGAGAGAGTTCGCGCCATCAAAGAACCTAAGAGAATTCCCGAAAGCACAGTTCCGACGACTTTACCACGCTCTTCAGGGCGAGCGAGATTTGCAGAGAACGGAATGAGAACTGTGGCAGAGACATTGAAGAAGCCCATCACAAAACTCAGCGCACAAAGAACAGCGAAGTTCGGACTAAACGCGATCGCCAAAGCCAAAGATCCCGCCGCTGTCATACTCACTTGCAAAAGTTTCCGGCGCTCCATCATGTCGCCAAGTGGAACTAATAACAAAATGCCAATGGCGTAACCAATCAAAGTCAGAGCGGGAATAAGTGAAACTGTTTTTTCAGCAACACCAAATTCGCGAGCTAAAATTCCAAGAAGAGGCTGATTGTAGTAGAGGTTGCCGATCACCAGGATGCAAGTGACAACCATGAACAAAACTTGAGAGCGCGAGACACCTTTACCCATAAGCCTTAGGGGTAAACGATCTAAAGATGAATATCAATTCAGTTTGCGATTTGAGACTGGCAATCAGCGAGAATTTTTTTGCGGGGAGTTCCTCTTTCGCAAGAATGCACAAGTTCACGAAGAACTTTCAACTTTTCGGTGTCTTGCTTCATCGAATCGAAGCGAGCACTCATGCTCGAAATTTCTCTAAGAACAGCAAACTCTAAATGCACAGCAAGACCGAATTTATCGACTTCTTTGTTTTGCTTTTGCGCGAGTTCAATCTGTTTTAAAATGAATCTCAATGACGGCGGGAAGAGGCGAGAAAGAAAGCCGATTTCTTCCAGCTTTATTCGGAAAGCCGGATCTTGCAAAGCACGCAGACCTTCTTGTTTGTAGTACGACGCGAGATAAGCACTGCGCTCTGTTTTTAGACGCTCACGATCTAAATTAGAAGGATTGCAAAGTGTTGAGCAAATATCTGGCAAAGATCTTTTTGAAATATCTTCCGCGAGATGATCAAAGATCGCAAACTCCGCAGCGTAGTTGTATCCAATGCGCGTGACTTCTTTCAAATTCGGATTCACGGCTTCGGGATCTTTCGTCGTTTCCTCAAGACTTGGCAGTATCGAGGCTTTCGCGACAGGCATTTTCTTCGCGGGTTTCAATTCTGGAGCCTGTGCTTTCACAAGCTGATCAATGGCGTAATAAGAAATACCTGTCAATCCGACGATGGCACAAACAACGACGCCCAAAAGGAAGAATCCAAAATATTTAA
>NZ_CAMLDV010000150.1 GCF_946478835.1 uncultured Bdellovibrio sp.
ACCCAACCTGGAGAAACAGAGTTCACGCAGATGTCGGCATCACCGACTTCAGAAGCGAAAAGGTTTGTGACCATATTCAAAGCTGTTTTGGACAGACGGTAAGAAGCCGACGCCACTTGTGCTTGTGACAATTGCGCCATCCCACTAGAGACATTTACGATACGACCGTAACCTTCTTGTTTCATCAAAGGAAAAATCTTTTGTGTTAATAAGAAAGGTCCCAGAGTGTTCGTCGTGAAAGTTTTTAAAACCGTCGAGGCTTTTGTTTTAAAGACCGAAGAGTTTCCACCGTCTTCGCTGTCGATCAAGATACCGGCGTTATTTACCAGCACATCGACAAAACCATATTCTTGACGAATTTGATTTACGAAATCCGTGATGCTCTTTTCTTGTGATTGATCGAGCTTCATCGCAACCACATCCAGATCTTTCATCTTTAAAGCATTGATCTGTTTTTGCGCTTTATCCGGGTTGCGCATCGCCATGATAACCTTATAGCCTCTTTGTGCTAACGCCTCGCTTGTCGCAAGACCCAATCCACGATTTGCTCCGGTTACAATGGCGATCTTTTTCATAAAACAAAACTCCTTAGTTTGGACGAGGTGGAACTGGGATTTCTAAACCACCGCGAACTAAAACTCCTGTGGACCAATTTTTTGCATCGATCACACACTCCGATGAAATAGTACGCCAGCGCTCAATCGGGAAAGAATAAATCGTTTCAACCCATCCCCAACCATTCCAATCAATCACGCGACGATAGCCCACACCAATACCTTGGCGCACAGAACGAGTCTCGCGGTGGAAAGTCAAAAGAGGATAATGCAATTTCAATTTTCCGTCTTCAGCAAGTTGAGCTTGGGCTTCTTCATCAAAAACGCAACCATAGTAACCATCAATGCTACGCAAGCGACCTTGCAAGATTTCTCCTGCACGCACATCACGATCTGTGGGAACGCGGAACTCAAAGAAATAATCAGAAGGGGCACCGTTAGAATAATAACTGCGCGTATTCAACGTTAATTTACCATTGAACTCCACCAAACGAACAACGGCTTTACCGTCTTCGCTTCTCCACTCGCCTTCAAGATTGCTTCCCGCCTGTGCGGAAAGACCCAAAAAAGAAACCGCGGCTAGAGCGATTAATTTCATTTTCATATTTCCCCCTTGAGAAAAAAGGTACCTGGTACCTTTTTCTTATTTAGAACCGGCGTTTCTGTTGAGCAAGATGAGATAATCTTTAGCGCCCGTTTGCTCCATCATTCCTGAATACTTATTGTCTTCAAACTTTTTGCGATACGTTTTGCGGGCGATGTTTTGAATCATGCAACCCAAAGCTCCCGTTCCTGCCAAGTCTTTTCCTTGCTCCATTTCACACTTCGGCTCAAAGAATTGTTCTTGTTCACGAGTCACAGGAAACTTTGTCACTGAAAAACTTGTGACGTCGAGCTTGTACTCTTCTTTCAAACGATTGGCAGGGTTTTTCTTCAATAATTGCGAAGAATAAACGTTTGGCACAATCACTGCCACACGAAGTCCCTCGGCACGAGCTTTTTTAACTCCCTCAACAAAACGATCCATCTCGTCTTTGATATCAACACGCATGTTGGAGCTAAAAAGTTCGACGTAAGGAAGCATCGGTTCAACGACAATCACGTCATATTTAGAACCCGGCTCTTGATTGGCTTCAAAGAAACCGCGCCATAATTCCATGTCTTCGATGTAGTTCGGCGTGACTCCTAATAAAACAATCGGAGCTTCTTTGATCTCCAAACGAAGTCTTTCAAAGACACCTTTACCTAATTCTTCGGGAACGTGAACCTGAGAAAATTTGATCTTAGGGATCGACTGCGGCTGAATTGAAAAATTCATGGCAAAATAGATACCTAGAGCGATAACAGCGGTCGCGCAAATCCAATATAAGTACTTCATGGGCGAGAACTTCCCTCAGTTTAGCGTCTAAGTCTAGTTTCCAGAGCCTGGCGCAGCGTGGTATTCGGCGTTGAAATCTGTTAGAATTGTGCTAGTTTGCGAGCATTACATAAGGACTTGATCTCTTAAAAGACAGGTACCCAATTATATGAAGGCGACAAAAACGAATTCTTCTATTTCCTATCTCT
Organism: uncultured Bdellovibrio sp.; assembly: GCF_946478835.1. Next base: position 2,121 of record NZ_CAMLDV010000150.1, read on the forward strand.
TGATTGGCTCTGGCCGCGTCGCCCGCCACATGGGCCATTATTTAAATTTGTTAAATATCAGTTTTGAACCCTGGGACCGTTCTCAAGATCCGCATGCTTTGGCGCGCAAAGTTTCTTCTGCGACTCACATCCTTTTGGCTATCAGCGATGGAGCCTTGGCAGGATTTTATCGCCAGCACCTAGCAGGTCATGAAAAAGTGGTCGTGCAGTTTTCAGGAGCTCATCATTTTGAGGGCATGATCTCGGCCCATCCTTTAATGACATTTGGGCCCACGCTTTACGATTTAGATTTTTATAAAAAAATTCATTTTACTCTGACAGGGGTTTCTTCCTTAGAAGAAGCTCTGCCTGGAATTCCGAATTCTTATTCTGTGATCGAGGCTTCGCAAAAAGCTCTTTATCATTCTTATTGCGTGCTCGGAGGAAACTTCGTCACATTGCTTGTTAGCAAAATGCTTTCGGGTTTTTCAGAAATGAAGATTCCTGCGGAAGCAGCGCAAGTCTATGTTGAAAAAGTTCTCGCCAATACTTTTGCAGATCCCGCAAAAGCTTTGACGGGTCCTTTGGTTCGTAAAGACGTTGAAACAGTGAATGCAAATTTACAAGCTTTGAAAAACGATTCCTACCAAGAGATCTATCAAGCTTTTCTAAAAACTTATTGGCCCGAGTATCCGCGAAAGTGAGGCCCTTATGAAAACCATCCTTGATTTCCAAGATAAGAAAATCAAAAAGCAAAAAATTTCCATGCTCACCTGCTACGACTATTCCTTCGCGCGCATTGCTGCTTCCAGCAATATAGATTGCCTTTTAGTCGGTGACTCTTTGGCAATGACCATGCACGGGCATAAGACGACTTTGAATGCTTCAGTCAATATGATGGCCCTTCATACAGCGGCGGTCGTTCGAGGAGCCGGAGATAAATTTGTTATCGGTGATCTTCCGTTTATGAGTTACCGCAAAGGCTTAACGGCCAACATGACTTACGTTGAAAAGATCATGAAGGCTGGAGCCCACGCTGTGAAACTGGAAGGCGCCTCTGGAAATATTGAGCTAGTTCGTCACTTGGTGGATTCCGGTGTTCCAGTGATGGGTCACTTGGGACTTACTCCCCAATCTGTGAATCAATTGGGTGGATTTAAAGTTCAAGGCCGCGATGAAAAAGCGCAAAAGAAAATCAAAGAACAAGCCTTGCAACTTCAAGACGCTGGAGCTTTTTCAGTCGTGCTGGAGTGTGTGCCTTCAAAGCTTGCGCGTGAAATAACAGCCGCTTTAGAAATTCCAACAATCGGTATTGGTGCGGGTCCTGACTGCGACGGACAGGTTTTGGTTCTGCAAGACATGCTTGGAATGAATGAAGGATTTAAACCAAAGTATCTAAAAACTTATTTCAACGGTTATGAAACTTTGAAAAATGTTTTCAACACTTATCATGATGAAGTTGTTGAAAGCGCCTTTCCTACAGAGAAGGAGAGTTATTCATGATTCAAGTTTTACGCTCGCCTCAAGAATTTAAAACCTGGCGCTGGGGAAAACACGGCTCCATCGGCTTTGTCCCGACTATGGGGGCTCTGCACGAAGGCCATGAGTCTTTGTTGAAACGCGCTTATGATGACAATGACTTTGTCGTGCTTTCTATTTTTGTGAACCCGACGCAATTCAATGATCCGAACGATTTGGAAAAGTATCCTAAAACTTGGGAAGCCGACCTTGCGATGGCCGAGCGTAACGGCGTGGATGCTATTTTTTATCCAAAGTATAGCGACATGTATCCGGATAACTATCGCTACAAAGTCACAGAGAATGAATATTCTAAATTGTTGGACGGCGCTCACCGCCCTGGACACTTTGACGGCGTTTTGTCGGTGGTGATGAAATTGTTTAACATCGTTTCCCCGACGAAAGCTTATTTCGGTGAAAAAGATTTCCAACAACTGACTTTGATCAAAGGCATGGTGGATAGCTTCTTTATGAATCTGGAAATCGTTCCTGTTCCCACAATGCGTGAAAAAGATGGTCTTGCCATGAGTTCTCGCAATACAAGATTGTCTGCCGAAGAGCGCGCCAAAGCTCCAGCGATTTATAAAGCCATCACGGAAAGTAAATCTGCCGAAGAAGCGGCTATAAAACTCAACTCTCAGGGTTTTGTTGTCGACTATGTCACTGATATCGGGAACCGCCGTTTTGTTGCGGCGAAATTGGGAGAAGTGAGGTTGATAGACAATGTCGAAATCTAAAGTTCTCTTTATGATGACGGGCTCTATCGCCTGTTACAAAGCGTGCCATGTGGTTTCTCGCCTTGTGCAAGCCGGTTGCGAAGTGCAAGTGGTGGCAACACCGTCGGCTTTAAAGTTTGTCGGTAATGCAACCTTAGAGGGCCTGACGGGAAAGCCCGTAGTGAGTGATATGTACGCCACTGGCAACGTCATGGATCATATTCATTTGATGAGATGGGCTGACGCGATTTTGGTGGCTCCCGCAACGGCAAATTTCATCAATAAAGCCGCTCAAGGTGTGGGTGATGATTTAGTTCAGACTTTGTTCCTCGCTCACGATTTTAAAAAGCCTTTCCTTGTCGCTCCTGCGATGAACACCAGTATGTACAAACATCCGGTGACGCAAAAGTCTTTAGAGGCTTTGCGTGGAATGGGTATTGAGATTCTCGACACCGCTTCAGGAATTCTTGCTTGCGGTGAAGAAGGTTGGGGAAAACTTTTAGAGCCTGATTTAATTTTGAAATTCACTCTGGAGGCGTTAAAAAAACAACCTGCCACGGCCGTTGACCCTGCAAAAGCAGCCAGAGCTTCCGCGTTTTCTAAAGTGAAAGTTCTTGTTACTGCAGGCGGAACGCAAGAGCCTATCGACACAGTTCGCGTGATCAGCAATCTAAGCTCTGGTCGCACAGGAATTGCTATTGCCGAAGCCATGGGGCAAATGGGTTTTGATGTAACGCTACTTCAAGCTCACGGGACTTCGCTTAAAGCAGAGCACGTCGCAAAAAAAGATTTCTTCACAAGCTTTGCGAGCCTTGATGAGAAAATGAAGGATTATCTTTCGCAAAATGAATTCACACATGTGATTCATGCCGCGGCCGTTAGCGATTACTCCGTCGACACGATCGAAGTGAACGGGAAAAACTATCATCCATTTGAAGTGAAAAAAGTCAGCTCTGATGCCGATAGCATGAGCATTCACCTTAAACGCAACCATAAGATTGTGGATCGTTTAAAAGACTATTCGAAGAATAAAAATATCCAAGTGATCGCCTTTAAACTGACAAGCCATGCTTCTGAAGAAAAGCGCAAAGCGGCTGTTGAAAAACTTTTTAAAGGTTCTCATGCGGATTATGTCGTTCATAACGACATGACAGATATTGATATTGTTAAAAGAACTCACAAGTTCACCTTGATCAATTCAAAGGAAGCCGTCCCTTGCGAAAGCTTGGAACAACTGACTTACGAACTGATTCAAGTGCTTATACCCAAGGACGCTATATGATTTTATGCCTAGATGTCGGCAATACACAGATTTATGCCGGTCTTTTTGACAAAGACAAAATGGTTTTGTCTTTCCGTAAGAACTCCAAAAGCGGAGCTTCTTCGGATGAAACAGGAATCTTCCTGCGCAGTGCGATTCGTGAGAACGGTTATGATCCTTCGAAGATCAAACAAATTGCGATCTGCAGTGTCGTGCCTGAAGTGATTTACTCGCTTCGTGGTGCGTGTATGAAGTACTTCAATATCAACCCATTCATCTTGCAAGCCGGAGTGAAAACGGGTCTTAAGGTGAAGTACCGCAATCCTCTGGAGGTCGGCGCCGATAGAATTGCGAACTCTATTGCGGCGACTCACTTGTATCCAGGGAAAAATCTGATCTTGGTGGATCTAGGAACTGCGACAACATTTTGTGCCGTCACCAAAGACAAAGACTACTTGGGCGGCTCTATCGTCGCAGGTCTTCGCTTAAACATGGAAGCACTTGAAAGTAAAACCGCGAAGCTGCCATCGGTGGAAATCATTTCTATGCATGAAGCTTTGGGACGTTCGACGGTGGAAAGCATTCAATCGGGTCTATACTACGGTCACTTGGGCACGATTAAAGAACTTCGTGAGCGTATCACGAAAGAATGTTTCCAAGATGAAAAGCCTCTTGTGATTGGCACGGGCGGATTTTCTTCATTATTTGAAAAAGAAAAAATATTCGATGAGATTGTGCCGGACTTGGTTCTTAAAGGCATGCTGATCGCTTTGCAATACAATACTTAAGGATTTCGATTATGAATTTATCAATGTTAAGAGCAAAAATTCACCGCGCGACTGTCACTGGAGCGGACCTTGATTACGAAGGTTCCGTGAGCATCTGTCCTGATCTGATCAAAGCTTCAGGTTTGCTCATCAATGAGCGCGTAGATATTTACAACTGCAATAATGGCGCACGCTTTTCAACTTATGTGATCTTAGGAAACAAAGGCGAGATTTGCCTCAATGGAGCTGCCGCCCGCCACGTCCAACGAGGCGACCTTGTGATCATCTGTTCTTACTGTGGATTAAGCCTTGAAGAAGCCAAGAAGCATGAGCCATCAGTGGTTTTTGTCGATAACAAAAATCGCGTGAAGGCCAAACGCAAAGAAGACGTTAAAAACAATAAAAAGAAGAAGGCCTAAGCCTTCTTCACGTATTGAGATTTCAGATTCATCGCGCCGAAACCATCGATCTTGCAAGAGATGTCGTGTCCATCGGCGCTATCAAACACCAAACGGATGTTTTTCACTTTCGTTCCTACTTTCACAGAGGAAGAAGAACCTTTCACTTTCAAGTCTTTGATCACAGTAACCGTGTCACCGTCTTGAAGAATGTTGCCGTTCGCATCTTTAATAACATTCGACGCGGGAACCTCTTCTACAACCTCGGTGGAGGCATGCACACTCCACTCGTGACCGCACTCTGGGCACACCCACAAGTTGCCGTCTTGATAAATATGTTCGGAACCGCATTTAGGACATTTTGATTCATTGCTCATGCGCTTAATAAAGCACATCGAAGACAATTTGGCTATGGCTCGACGGAAATATTATTTGCAGTAACGATATTGACTCATCAAACCGCGAGTTTTCTGCGCGCCCGCGATATCGCCACCACGACGTTTGTTCCAATCATCACTGCGCAAAGGTCCCCAGTAAGTTCCCTCTGGACCTTTCGATGTTGGAGTCATCAACGTGTCACGATTTTGAAGTTCTTTCGCAAGAAGATCGATACCGCATTGGATATTTTGATAAGGCACGTGCAGATCACGCGCTTTCGGACAAACAGGTTTCCACACCTGCAAAAGACCGATCGCCGTTCCGTTCGGAGCATTTCGATTGTCGTTGTTCGGATTACAACTTGATTCGGAAGACGCCATCGACATGATGATCCACACCCAGTAGAGCTCTCTTTGGTCTTTACTCATCTTAGGATAATTCGGGCACCACTTCGTGATGTCATCCGGAACGTTCAAGCCAAAGGACTCCGGCTTGTCTTTGATTTGTTGAAGAGTGTAAGAACCCCAAGCTCCCAACTGACCTTCTTTATTGATGAAGTGATCACAACCTTTGGCAAACTTGGCGCTAGCATCTCCCCCGATTTCACGAGCGAGATCACGGTTCAAATCTTTTTCGTAAACGAACCCTTCTTTTTCACGAGCCGCCCACGCCGCGTCTTCCATTTCATAAGCGGCGTCTTGCAGTTTGTTACCGGTATTACCCATCGCGGATTTGGAACCGCCACCGAACATCAAAGGACAAAGTCCCAAGATCAATTGAAAGATATTTTGCTTTTGTGTGGCATCGGCTTGCGCTTGAACAGCTTGCTGATTTGCAGCTTCGACCGCCGCCATTTGGGCTTGCTGTTGTTGCACCATGTATTGTTGTTGAAGCTGCATGTTTTGAAAAACAGCTGCAGAGTTGGGTGCTGTTGCCGTTTGCGCTTGGACGAGGAATGGAACCGACATGATGAAAACGACAAATGTTTTGAAAGTCATATTGGTATCTCTTTCCCCAAATCTCATGATTAGACTTATCGGGAAATCGCCTTATTCCATGAGCTTACGGCGTCAAAAACTCTAGATTTTCTCATTTTGGGATCGTTTTGCCCCCGACTTAAGTAATGCACAGCGAAGAATTGTTGGGAAAACGTTAGCTTTACGGAGTTTTCTTGCAAGCTGAGCGATCCGTGAATTAGGTTTTACGCGTGAACCCCGTATATGCTGCGAATAGGGCGCAGTGTTTCTACTAGACACCAAGAAATGTCTAACTATGGAGGATAGATGAACGTTTTGATGCTTACACTGGTGGTCCTGTTTTCTGCAAACTTCGGACATGCCGCTCCCGCTTCTCAGGAAGTTCCTTACTACGGCGAGAAATTTTATAACGACCTCGCTTCTGGAATTAGCAACAACGATTTAAAAAA
>NZ_CAMLDV010000151.1 GCF_946478835.1 uncultured Bdellovibrio sp.
CATAAAGAGACGCACCAATGCTTCCAAGAGTTTCTGCTAACACCACGGAGGCTCCGCCGTGCAGGATTCCGAAAACTTGATGAGTTCTATGATCGACAGGCATTTCGGCCTCAAGAAGACCGTCCTCAACGCGCGTCAGTCGAATGCCTAAATGTTCGACCATGGTGTTTTTGCTCAGAGAGTTTAATTCTTCGACGCTGGTTTTTTTCATGCGAATTTCCATACAATGTCCTCGATTCCCCTTGTATGATGGTAAGAGAATTCTTGTCGGTCAAGAATCTCTTCAGAGAGGAACTATGAAAACGGATTTAGCAGCAGTGACAAAACCTCTTTTACGCGGGCACTTTCATCAGGCAGCTTTCTTTTTTTCTTTGGGAGCCTGTGCCATGTTGATTGCCGCAAGTCATGATGTCACAGCCGTTATTGCGAATATTATTTATTCATTAAGTCTTGCCGGACTATTTGGCATCAGTGCTCTTTATCATCGACCGCAGTGGCAACCGGAAGCTCGCATGTGGATGCGCCGTTTGGATCATGCTGCCATATTTATTTTGATTGCAGGGACGGGGACTCCAATTGCGCTGTTGGCAATTCCCGGAGAATCGGGAAATAGATTTCTTACAATCATTTGGATTGCGGCAGCGATTGGCGTGATTCAATCTCTTTTTTGGGTAAAAGCTCCAAAGTGGTTGGCCGCTATTTTGTATATTATTATGGGATGGCTGGCTGTGCCTTATATGTCTGAGATTAAGAATGCGTTAGGACAGGGAAGTGTCACAGCTCTTTTGATCGGCGGAGTTATTTATACTTTGGGAGCTTTGGTTTATGCGTTTAAGCGTCCTAATCCCGCGCCGCGAGTTTTTGGTTATCACGAGATCTTTCATCTTCTTGTGATTGTCGCGGCCGCTTTTCATTTTGTCGTGATTGCCGGTCTTGTGATGAGATAAGGCTGAAGAACGGAGCTGATTCGGTTTGTAAGATGGCGCTCAATATTTTTTTCATTAAGAAAACCAAACTGAAAAATCGAACCTTGGACAAGAGCTTCTAACGTCATTGCCAGATCTTCTGCATCAAGGCCCGCTTTCAATTCGCGATTGGCAATGGCCTCTTGTGTGAGGCGATAAAAAATACGGCGCGTTTCTGCAAAGTAGGACGCCACTTTTTTTCTGACTTTAGGATCTTCGGCCTCCGTTCCAAGCCAGCGCAAATGTTCTCCCAATCTTTTTGAATCCACACTTTTTGAGATAAGGCGAAGAAATCCGAAAATACCCTGAAGGCCATTGAGTTCAGAAACTTTGGCGGTATTCATCTTTTCCATATTCTCGTCCCATTTCCGATTTCGGGCTAAATAGGCGAGATGTTTTTTTGTTTTAAAGCGCTTCACAAGGGCTGCCGGAGAAAGGCCCGTTGCCTTTGATATTTGCTCAAAAGTAAATGACTCAAATCCTTCACTGGAAATGATCTCAAAAGCTATTAACAATATATCAGAATCACTGACTTTTTTCGGTCTACCCATATTTCTAGATAGTAAATGACTATTCACTTATTATCAAGAAGGAGGTATCTTATGGCCATTCATCCCTATGTTATCGAATCCACGTCTGCCGGTGAAAGAAGTTATGATGTTTACTCAAGACTGCTTAAAGACCGTATTGTTATTTTAGGCACTGCGATCAATGATGAAGTTGCAAACTCCATCGTGGCGCAGCTTTTGTTTTTAGAGGTCAATGATCCAGAAAGAGACATTCATCTTTATATTAATTCTCCCGGAGGTTCTGTTTCTGCGGGGCTTGCAATTTACGATGTCATGCAATTTGTGAAGTGTGATGTGGCGACTTATTGTCTGGGAATGGCGGCGAGTATGGGATCTTTGCTTTTAACGGCGGGAACCACGGGAAAACGTTTTTCCATGCCGAACAGTCGTATTTTACTTCATCAGCCGCATTTAGGTGACGGCGGTATCGGTGGGCAAGTGACGGATATTGAAATTCACGCGAAAGAACTTGTTCGTTCTAAGCGACTTATAACGGGGATTTATTCAAAACATTCCGGAAAAGACATGAAGTATCTGGAAAAAACCATGGAGCGGGATTATTATCTCACTGCAGAAGAGGCGAAAGATTTTGGTTTGATAGATCATATTGTGCAGCCTCGTAAAGGAATCAATGGCATCAGGTGAGATCCGAAAAATCGCGGTGGTTGGAAATGCAGGAGGTGGAAAGACCACCCTCAGCCGCCGTCTTGCGCGCATTCATGATCTTCCTTTAACTCATGTCGATGCCATTCAGTTTGTGGCGGGAATGCAGATTCGTCCGCATCGAGATTCCATTCAAAGGCTTAATGAAATTCAAGGACAGCCTTCTTGGATTATTGATGGATACGGACCTTTGGATATTATCGAAAAACGTTTTCAAGCTTCGGATCGAGTGGTGTTTATTGATTTTCCGTTGTGGCGCCATTACTGGTGGTGCACAAAAAGACAGATTCAAAACTTATGGTCGAAAAGAGAAGAGCTGCCGGAAGGTTGCAATGAACTTACGTGGGCGCATACGGTGAAGCTTTATAAAACTTTATGGCGTGTGCACAAGTTGATGAGACCTGAGCTTCTGAGAATTTTTGCCCGTGAGAATTTAAAAGGTAAAGTCGTCTATGTGCGGACTTTGAAAGACTGGAGGCGTCTTTCAAAGTCCGGTGTTTCTTAATTACAAGCAGTTTGCTTCATCATAAGAAGCATCGCCATCCTGGTCGTCTTGGCCAGAATAAATGTCAGTCACTGTGCATTTGCCATTTACGATTTTCAAAGAAACTCCTGTAAGGCTGCTGCCGTCACCGAATTGGATTTCTTCAACACTTGGATCTTGTTTTAATTTACAAGCCCAGATCAAAGACATGTTTTGTTTAAATTCCTGCAAAGACATTTCCGCATATTTTGCCGCTTCTTTTTCTGCAAACTTGGCGCATTTAAGATTTGCTGAGGCGAAAGCGAAGTTCGCAGACATGAAAGTAGCAAGAACGAGAACGATGATTTTCATATTCACTCCTGAATTTGTTTTTTAGAAATGAGAACTCTTTTATATTTTCACCGGCATTTTGGCTACTACATTGGTGCAAACTAAATATTCGTTTTGAGCATGGTAATATCTGCAATATGATGGGGTCATGATCGACTCTCAGGGGCTTTATGTGCAGGCAGATGGTAGCAATGGAGACTCCGCTCATAGAACGGGCTTAGTCTGTGCCTTGTATTGTCTTTTGGGTGAATCTGAAAAAGCTGAGGTTCTCTGTTCTACGATGATCCGCGAGTTGGAAGTTCAGCCCGGTGTTTATCGTCGGTCTTCTTATGGCGACACGTGGGATACGAACCCTCGTTGTTTTAGTCGCGATCAAGCAAGTCGCTTGGTTTTGGCATTCGCTCTTCTTGGCAAAAAACAAAAATTGAAAAGCTGGTTGTGGGCGATGTTTAAGCGCGGATTCTTTCATCAAAATAATTTAGATGATGAAACGGGTCGCTGGAAATTTCCTGATCTGATGGGGATCGGAGAGTGGAGCAATCTTATTCGCGGTCTTGGATGGTGGTGGGCTTATCCCTTGTTGGTTTTACTCGACCTCAATTTTATTGGAATGGTTTTTTTAAGAAAACCTTGGGATGGAGCAAGCCTGTACGTTCCTGATCTAAAATATGCGCAAATAAAATATCCCACGCCGACAGCGTGGTTTGCAGAAAAATTAAACTCGAAAGCGGATTGGTGTTCGGAAGCTCTCAGCAACCACGCAGCTGAAAATAATGGCTGCGTGGAATGTGGAGATCTGTTTGCAAAATTAGCGAAGGTCTAAAAATTCGCTGACAATGATAGCCGTGGCTTCAGGCATCTTGCTGCTTTCCGAAGTGGTCGCAGCGACTTCACCAATGTAATTTCCGTGAGTTCCCGGAAGTACAGCCAGGCGTCCGTGTTGAACTGTGCGTGACATTCTAAGAGCATGCTCAACAGTGATAGCATCTTGATCGCCAAGGAGAACTAAAGTCGGTGCGGTGATCGACTTGATTTCTTTTTCTGGAATATCTTTAAATCCCTGCATGCGGCGACTGTCTTGTAAGAAGAGTTGCTCTTGGTGTTTTGGATCGGGATTGATCTTGCGATCTGCGGCTAGCAACTCTTTTGGCATATTTGCCATCGAAGCTTTATTCATTCCATCCCAAAATCCTTTAAACATGCCGTCGCGACGATATTGCGCGGACGCGATCACGAGTTTGTTTACTTTGTGAGGAGCAAAGTGCGCGACTCTGAGGGCGATGGTTCCGCCATTGCTAAATCCCATAATGTCGGCTTTATCGATTTTCAAATAATCCAAAAGGGCTGCGGCATCATGAGCAGAATTGTCGAAAGTGAATGGACGGTCAATCGCAACGGTGTGTCCGTGTCCTTGCTCTTCCATAGCAATGACCTTACGGTGTTTTGCTACGAGAGGAATAAACTTCGCCCAGTTCGATTCAATTGTTGATCCACCTCCGTGAAGCAAAAGAAGCGGAATTGGATTTTTCAATTCTTCCGTTGGTTCGTAGACTTCATAATAGAGCTTAAGTCCGTTTACGGGAGCGTAACCAGATTGCATTTTAACCTCCGCCGTCTTGGCTTGAAGTTTTGAAGAGTGGGCGCAGGCGCCTAGACCAAGAAGAGAAACGACGAGAAGAACTGTTGGGATGAATTTCATGAAGCCTCCAAGAGAAAATTCAATGACTCTTCGAAGGCTTTGTCTATTTCCGACTCATTGCTTCTATTTATTCATCAAGAGTTAACGACCATAGAACAGTAAAAAAACTAATGAGGTCAAGAGGAGTGCGCCAGTAGGTCAAAGTCTTCCACGTCGATACACGATTCATCAACTCTTCACTTGGTGGCGAGTTGGTGGCGATTTTTTGAAAGGACAGCATTTCGGGGATGAAATACAAAAAACTCCATCCTCTCATGATAACGTAGGAACCTAAAGAGATCAGAAGAAAAGTCCGACGGCTTGCTATGCGCCAGTTTAAAAATAAGGCTACAAGGATAAAGACCGTAATTAAAATATGGACCGGTATCCAGAACTTCTGAAGAGGAACACCCGTGCCTTCTTGAATAAGCGTAAAGGAGGTTGGTGGTTGCAGACTCCATTGAGGATTGATGACGAAACCTTCGTAAAAACCTCCGCCGACAGCCAAGGCCAATGAGAAGCCAGCAGCTACAAGTGATAGATTTGCCCAAAGCATGAAAATCTCCTTTTTTAAATATCTTAGTTTGCTAAGATAAATTTAGCAGGTTTCTTATGTACTTTTATAGGGTAAAATGTCAATATCTTGATTTAGTAAGATAATTTAGGGGTTACGATGTCTCAAAATAAAAAATCTAAAGGCAATTCCGCCAAGGTTTTAGCGATAGGTCCTGAATTAAGCACGGCAACCATTCTTTTTCACGAGACCGTCGCAAGCCGGTTGGATCTCAACGCAACAGATATGAAATGTCTGACGTTTATAAACTCTTCGAAGACATCAGTGACAGCCGGCGACGTCGCCCAATTCACGCGCCTTACGACGGGAGCCGTGACGGGAGTCTTAAACCGCCTTGAGAAAGCTAAATTGATTGCGAGAGCTCAGGATAAAGAGGATCGCAGAAAAGTGATCCTGGTACCTAACGAGGCGGCTTTTAAAAAGATCAAACCGCTTTATCAGTCATTTGCAAAATCAATGGAAAAGCTGGTGAGTGACTATTCCGAAGAAGACCTCGGAATAGTCGCCGATTTTTTAAAAAGAGTGACAGAAATCCTTGAGCTAGAAGCTTCTAGATTGAGAGAGTAAACCTATCGCGCGCTTCCACGTGCAATGCCGAGACGGTCTTCGTAGGCATTGAGAACTTTCACGAAGGCCGGACGTTCTTCACAACGAAGACGATATTTGTCGATGTTCGGGTATTTTTCTAAGACTTCCGTTTTGCGGAGTTCGCGCAATACACCCGTAAATGCGATATCTGCGACAGTAAAATCAGCACCAGTAATAAACGGTTGATTCTTTAACATTTCGTCGATGGTTCCAAAAAAGCGCTCAAGAATGCTGACATTCCAGGGGCGTTGTCCCTTCATGTGAGGATTTGAATCTCCAAGAAGATCCGCGAAGAAAATCGGCAGAGCAAAAGGCTCAATATTATTAAGCGACGTGATCAACCAACGATAAACTTGCGCACGCCCTTTAAGATCTGATGGAATTAATTTTCCTGATTTTTCTGCAAGATAAAGAAGAATCGCACCGGATTCTGTGAGAATGTAACCGTCATCATCAATCGTCGGAACTTGTTTGAAAGGATTGATTTCGCCATACCAGATTTCGTCTTGAAGGCCATTGGGTCCACAATCAAGCCCGATGGTTTCATAAGAAATTCCGCACTCTTCCAAAGCCCACATCGCACGGATGTCACGCGTGTATCCCCAAAGAAACGGCGGCAGTGATTTGAAAACATAAACCTTCATACGAAACCTCATCATCCTGATAATTGTTGGAATGTTTAAAGAATATACTTTTTAAATGAAATTTCCAGAAGCGTTGAGTTAAGCAAAGGAAGAGATGGTGCCCCGGGCCGGAATTGAACCGGCACGCCCCTGTAAAGGAAGCCCAGGATTTTAAGTCCTGTGCGTCTACCAATTTCGCCACCGGGGCACGCGAAAGACAACTTGAACATTTCTTGCTACAAAGGTCAATAGCAGACCCTGTGAGTTAGTAACGCTATTTGGAAATTGCTAAAATAATCAGCAAATTAGTGAGTTTTCATTAACTTAATTTTTTCTCAAACTCTTCAATGTCCGACGGAATCGAACTTTCTATTTTCAAAAACTTTTGAGTGAATGGGTGAGTAAATTCCAAACTCAAAGCATGTAACATAAGCCTTGGTGCCAGCGGAGTTTGTGGAGACGGGTAGATGTCATCACCAAAAATTCCCAAACCCGATTCGGCAAGATGAACGCGAATTTGGTGCATGCGCCCTGAAAGAGGTTTGGCTTCGATCAAAAGACCTTTTTTAAAAGTCTGAAGTTTGCGAAACAAAGTGTGGGCTTTGTCTCCACCAGACCGAACCGACTTCATCTTCATTTTTTTTAAAATCGGGTCGCGCACTTCCGCTAAATGATTTTGCACTTCCCATTGTTCAGGACACTTATGAAGTTTCGTGAGGCAGATGTAGGTCTTCTGAATTTGATGTTTCTTAAACATCTCTGCCAATGGTTCGTTGGCGATTTTGTTTTTCGTGAAAATCATCACGCCGGAGGTGTCGCGGTCCAAACGGTGGTGAAGACCCAAGTAAAAATCTTTGCTGCGTTCTTCTTGCAGTTGTTTTTTTAATTGTGTGAAAAAATCAGGACGTCGTTTGTCGACCGTGGGCTGCGAAGGAAGACCTGAAGGTTTCTCCGCAGCTATAAAGTATTCGTCCTCAAAGAGGATAGGAAACGTCATCTTATCTTTTATTGATCATGCAGAATTCGAGATTGTCATTGATGTACTGACGTTGCTCATCGAGTTCTTTTTCAGTGATACGGAAATCAGACATTTTGCAGTTGTAGTTCGTAACGACTTCGTGAATCGCTTGAACTTCGTCTGGAGTCATATTGAGTCTCCAGATCAATTTCACTGTCAGCCAGTTTTTTACGTATTGGCAACGATAAGAAAGTTCCGGAGGAAGATAGCCCTCAGGACCGCGATCACCTTTCGCCATGTTTTGATGAGACTCTGCAGAGATCAGATGATCTTTGTAGCCCATGTAGTTCGCGTAAAGGCAGCGTGTTTTATAGTCCCACTTGAAGGCGCCAGAAAGGTAAGCATTCTTAAGTGGAACCAAGTGATCAATTTGAATTTGACGGGAGGATGTCAGCTCTTGATTTGTGTAGTTGTCATACCAGCGACCGGCTTCAACAACGCATTTTTTGTCGTTGCGATAAGTGACTTCATCTTCACTGTCACGAACAAGAACTTTCGCGCGCGTATTCATGCAAGTGTCGTCAGTGGGATCGTTGATCCAGCGGCCGAAATGAAGTTTGCGGATGTAGTCTTCTTGAGGAAGAGGACGTTGCTCCTCGTGCAAAGACCACTTCAAAAGATTGATCACAAGTTTTTTCGCAAGTTGAACAAATTGGTGAGTGCCAAGGTCTGGGGAGAAATCGGTGTAAGTGTAAGACTTTGCAGCGGCAGCACCACCAGAAGGTCTTTCGTCGACAGTGTAGTATTCACTAAAAGTTTTTTGAGGTTTTGACGGAGCTGTTGTTGCTTGCGCGGTCTCGGCAAAAGCCTTTGCCGTCAACAGTGTCATGATCAGAATCATGGCCTTTAAGTGTTTCATTCTCGGTCCCCCTCCGCGAATCGGACACATATAACCACTAAGTCGGGGATTTGTTCAACAAAACAATATGTCAGGATTTTGTTGTTTTTACATGCTGAGCGTTAAGTGCCTTATAACAGGCTTATTTGCTCAATACTTACTCAGAATTAATATCTACTTTGGTGCATAATATTATTCGCGTGAAGAATATATAGGGTCCGGCTCATATATT
>NZ_CAMLDV010000152.1 GCF_946478835.1 uncultured Bdellovibrio sp.
ATGGCGGCGCTCTTTCGTTGGGACACGCGACTCAGCATCCAGATATCGTTAAGAAAACGGTTTTGATCAATCCGATGGTCACAGATCCCGTGCGTTTCTTTTTACCTAAAGAGTTGAAATTCTTTTTCTCAATTCCTTTAAATCTAAAAAGCGTCTACGTGATGCTGGCCACGCCAATGGGAAAGGCTTTTCTTAAAAGAGCGGCGCAAATTTTCCGCGATGAAAGAAGCGAAGGCGCCACAGCCGTTGAACATCTCAAGGGCCGAAAGCTTTTGTTTGTTGCTCACATGATTCATCATTTCTCTTGGATTTTACGTTCGGAAGATTGGCGTGTTTGGAATCAGAAGCTTTACACGTATCGCGGTGAATGCCGTTTGATTTTTGATAAAGAAGATCTGCTTTTTAATCACGAAGCTTACATGAAATTCGCAAAGCATATCGGCTGTGAAGATTTGATTCCGATTGAGGGCGCCGGACATCTGGCGATTAAGACCCGCCCTGATGCGATTTCTGAGCTTATGCTGGAATTTTTAAAAGGATCGAAAGCGGCTTAGCTGCGTCCGCCGCCGATTATACGTTGAAGCTAGAACCGCAGCCGCAATGCTTAGAGGCATTTGGATTGTTGAAGACAAAACCTTTGCCGTTTAATCCGCCAGAATATTCCAAAGTCATTCCTAAAATGTAGAGCATGCTTTGTGGATCAACGGCAACTTTTTGTCCGTTGGATTCAAAAAGTTTGTCGCCGTCTCTTTGAGCGGTGTCGAAATTCATTTTGTAAGAAAGGCCCGAGCATCCGCCTTTTTTCACCTCAACGCGCAGAAAAGCAGATTCTTCTTTTCCTTCTTCTTTTTTCAAAGCGGCTAGTTTTTGAGCTGCTTCAGGTGAAATTTGGATCATGTGGAACTCCTTCAAGGCTACTTCAGCTTCGGGCCAGAGGCCCTACACTCTGTCGAGTATACCATAGCTGTCAAGCCTTGAGGAGGCTGAAAACTCAGCCTGGGGTTGATTCGTAAGTATTTAAAAATATTGAGATATTCTAACGTAATGAGTTCTTTAGGATTTCTACAGCACGCAAAAGTTCTTCTTCCGTTGTCCAGCGGCCGACGCTAATTCTTAAAGAACATTGCACATCATCGACGTTCATTCCAAGGCCCGTCAAAACATGACTGACCACCATCGCCCCTGTGCCACAGGCAGAACCCGTGCTCACGCCGATTTTTTGCAAGCGAGGTAGAATCTGCTCAGTTTTAAAACCAGGAAGAGTGATGTTGAGATTGTTTGGAGCGCGCTCTGTGGGATGACCGTTCAAACGAACTCCGGGAATAGCGTCTTGCAATTTCGTCCATAAAAATTCGCGAAGGTTTGTAAGCTTCGCAAATTCAGCTGAAAGATTTTGTTCACAAATTTCAGCAGCCACACCAAAGCCCACGATCGCAGGAACATTCAAAGTTCCTGAGCGAAGACCGCGTTCTTGGCCGCCACCATAGATCAAGGGATTGAGTTGAACTTTGGGATCTTTAGAGCGAATGAAAAGAGCACCGACACCTTTTGGTCCGTAAATTTTGTGAGCGGAAAAAGACATCAAATCAATTCCCATCTCTGTCGCATTCACTGGAATTTTTCCTGCAGCTTGCGTCGCATCCGTGTGCAAATAAATTTTATGGTCTTTTGCCAGGCGTGCGATTTCTGGAATCTGATTGATTGTACCGATTTCGTTATTCACCCAAATAAAACTCATGAGTTTCGTGTGGGGTTTGATTGCTTTACGAATCGTTTCAATTTCCACTTGGCCAAAAGAATTCACTGGAAGGAAATCGACTTCGACACCTATTTTTTGAGCCGCAGCCATCGCTTTCATGATGGAACTGTGTTCAACAGTGCTTGTGATAAAGTGAATAGGTTCGTTGGGATTTTCTTCGCGCAACTTTGAAATCAAACCAAAGATGACCCAGTTGTTGGATTCCGTAGCGCCACCAGTGAAAATGATCTCAGAAGATTTTGCGCCAATCAAAGAGGCGACTTGGGCACGTGCTTTGGTGACGGCATTTTCTGCAAGCCAACCCCAATGGTGTCCAGCACTGGCAGGATTTCCAAAGAATTCTTTGAAATAAGGTTCCATCGCTTGAAAGACTTTTGGGTCCACGGGGGTCGTGGCGTTGTAATCGAGATAGATGCCTTTGTCTTGTTGCACTTTAGTGTCCATCGGGCGCTCAGAGTTTAAGTCCATGGCTTAGGAGCTAATCCCGACAAAGCCTTCGCGTCAACAGCAAAAATGCCTGCTGCATTAAGCTGTTACTTTAGCTCGTTCCTTTTCCTCATATTCTTGGATTTTTTCATTGAGGAAGTTCTGAGCGCGGTATTTATCAAGGTCTTTCAGGTCGCCTTTGAGAATGTGAAGCTGAGAAATTCCCTGGCTTTGCAGGCGTTCTTTTTGAACGTGATAAAAAACACCTCCCCGAGGAGTATACAGAACGTACTTATTATTCCTGGGAAGATGTATATAAACATTAAATTCCACGGCAACGTCACCCGCAAGCTCTTCAAGGTGGATCGAGGCCATTTCTTCTGCGGCGGAATCTCCATGACGAGATTTAATGTCGGCGCGCGGGAAAAACGCCATCGCCACTTCGTTGCCATTGTGAATGGATTTTCTTAAGAATTCCGCATATTGCAAGGCCCAGTCTTCAAAAGGCACTTGGCGAATTTCTAAATCCATAGAGTCGCCATCACGAATGTCTTCGCCGTTATTTCTTAGAAAACGAAACAGACGTTCGCGGATTTTTCCAATGAACTCGGCATCTAAAGATTTTTCTTTTCCCATGGCCGTCACGAGGTAACCCGAAAAACGACTGGACTCAATGACAATGCAGGCCACATTGGTTGAAGCTTCAATTTCTTGAGTCGTTTCAGAGGTTGTTTTGACGCAGGAATTTTCCAGAGCCTCTTTGGTTCCACGCAAGATGATGGAATCTTTTTTTGTGGCTTTTGGATCTTCTTCAATCTGCTCGGGAGTCAGGCGATTCTTTTTATGTGCATTTATTTCCGGCAGCGGAGCCCAGCCGGGTAAATTTCCGTTAGGTTTTTGCAGCGTGGATGAATGTGGCGTTGCGGTCTCTGTATCAAACATGCGCGAATGCAAAGTGCCAGCGCCGATGCCGTGTCCAACGGGACCTGAATTGTTCGTGTTTGTTCCAGGAATCATTCCAAGACCTTGAGCATCGTCGCTGAACATTTGCGCCAACACGCTTTGCGCATTTTGTGCTGAAAATCCGCCTTCGCCTTTAATCGCAATGACACCGTCTTCTTCGGAAGCAAGACCCGCGCGCATCTGTTGGGGAGAAAGTCCCTTCGTCTGCAAGTCTTTGTAGTATTTATTAACCGTTCTTTCAACAGCAGGACCCGTGACAGGAGGATACAGCAAATATTCCGTCGCACATGTGCTGAGTAAGTTGTAAGAAGCGGCCGAGTTTTCTTCGGCAAAGGCGATCACACAAACGGGAAACGCTTGGGTCAAAATTTTCGGAAGATTGCGGACTTTGCGGTTGGGATGGTCAATGCTCACCATCACAAACTGCGGCTGTTCTTGAACCAAAAAAATCAAAGCCTCTTTAAGATTGGTTGTGGATTTGACTTTCCATTCCCGATTTCTCAGAAATCCCTCGACAGCTCCCAGGCCGCCGGGTTGAGACTTAATAATAAGCAGCGATTTTTTAATAGTCTCTTGATTCATAGGTACATCTTTAACGGTTTGTTGACCGTAATAAGCGAGCGTTTCTACGATCTCTTAATCAAGATTACGAAGGCTTAATCGGGTGCCTAGTCTTTAGACGGTGTGGTCTCGAACATCCGTGCCATACAGAGCCCTGCTTGGCGGAACCAGAGAGAACCATTACAATATTCTTCATGAAAAAACATTCTCTGCACAGTCCGACTTATTTTGTTCCTGCCGGCAAGAATCCTGAATCCATGTTCGAGTGGAAAAAAGTAGATTCTGAAATTCGCAACCGCAAAGGAGAAATCTTTTTCGAGATGAAAAATGTCGAAGCTCCAGCGGGGTGGTCGCAACTTGCCATTGATATCGCGGCCAGCAAATACTTCCGCAAAGTCGGTGTGCCAAGAACAAAACACGAAAATTCCGTGAGACAGCTTGTCAGTCGCGTGGTGAAAGCGGTTGCAGGTTCGGCGATCAAACAAGGCGGCTACTTCGCAAACAAAAAAGACGTCGATGTTTTTGCCAAGGAACTTCAATATATTCTTCTGTCACAACGAGGCGCTTTTAATAGTCCCGTGTGGTTTAATGCAGGTCTTTGGGAGTCTTATAAAATTGAATCTCCGAGTGAGCATTTTGCGTGGGATGAAAAAAAGAAATCTATTGTTGCAACCGCCAATGCCTACGAGCGCCCGCAGTGTTCTGCGTGTTTTATTCAAAGTGTAGACGATTCTATCGAAGGCATTTTTGAACTCGCAAAAACGGAAGCAAAATTATTTAAATACGGATCGGGCACAGGCAGTAATTTTTCAAAAATCCGCAGTCGCTACGAAATGACGGGAGCGGGCGGGAAAAGCTCGGGGCTTTTATCATTCTTAGAAGTTTTGGATAAAGGAGCCGGAGCTATTAAATCTGGTGGCACCACTCGACGAGCCGCTAAGATGGTCGTTGTTGATATCGACCATCCTGAAGTTTTGGATTTCATCGACTGGAAAATGAAAGAAGAACGAAAAGCGCACATGCTTATCGCTGCAGGATTAAGTCCTGAGTTTGAAGGGGAAGCTTATCGCACGGTCTCTGGTCAGAATGCCAATAACTCGGTTCGTGTGAGTGATGCTTTCATGAAAGCTGTTGAAGGCGGTAAACATTGGAAATTAAAATCCCGTGTTTCAGGAAAGGCCTTGAATGATCTTCCTGCTGTCGATGTCTGGCACAGAATCACACATGCCGCGTGGATGTGCGCGGATCCCGGAGTACAATTTCACGACACAATCAACAAATGGCACACATGTCCGAATACAGATGAAATTCACTCCAGCAACCCTTGTTCTGAATACATGTTCCTGGATGACTCGGCTTGCAATTTAGCTTCGATCAATCTGGTGAAATTTCTAAATGAAGACGGCAGTTTTGATTTTGAAGCTTTCATTCATACGGCTCGCACTCTATTTGTCGCGCAAGAAATCCTTGTCGATTATTCAAGTTATCCCACGGAAAAAATTGCGCAGAACTCTCATGACTATCGTCCCTTGGGATTGGGCTTTGCGAATTTAGGAAGTCTTTTAATGCGTAAGGGAATTGCTTACGACAGTGATGAAGGGCGCGCTTGGGCGGGAGCTATCACGGCCCTAATGAACGGCGTCGCATATCTCACAAGTTCCGAGGTGGCTCGCGCGAAAGGTGCTTTTGCGGGTTATAGAAAAAACCGCACAGCAATGCTGAAAGTGATGAAGAAGCATGAAAAGGCGGTTAAAGATATTCAGTGGTCTTTCTTACCTCAAGGTTTAGATAAGGCCGTTAAAAATCTTTGGAAGGGTGTTTTGTATAACGGCACGAAACACGGCTATCGAAACTCTCAGGCGACGGTGATTGCTCCGACGGGAACCATTGGTCTTTTGATGGACTGTGATACGACGGGAATTGAACCGGATTTTTCATTAATTAAATTTAAAAAACTTTCGGGTGGGGGAGAAATTCAAATCGTCAATCAGTCCGTAGAGCAAGCTCTTCGCACTTTGGATTATTCGCCTGAGGAAATCACGGCGATTCTAAAATACGTCGCGGATCACAACACGGTTGAAAAATGTCCTCAGATGCATCCTGAAGATATTCCGATTTTTGATTGCGCGACGGGAGCCGCGGGTCACCGGGTTCTTTCCACGGAAAGCCACGTGAAGATGATGGCCGCAGTGCAGCCTTTTATCAGCGGTGCGATTTCCAAGACGGTGAATCTTCCCAATAGCGCCACCGAGGAAGACATCAGTAATATTTATTTCCTCGCATGGAAGTTAGGAATCAAGGCGGTGGCCGTTTATCGTGACGGCAGCAAACAGAGCCAACCTCTGAATGTCCATAAGCCCAAAGGCGTGGCAGAACCAGTCATTCCGAGTTTTACCATGAAATGTCCTGAGTGCGGCAGCGACACAGTGCTTACGAGCGGTTGCTATCGTTGCCCTAATTGCGGGACAACCGTGGGCTGTGCTTAGGGTAAAATCGGTTCTAGATATTCAGAATTAATTGCGGTAAGGTAGTCCGCGGCAGCGGGCAGAGTGTAGGGCCAGAGGCCCGAAACTGAAGCAGTAAAGGTGTATATGAGCAAAAAAGATATTTTCGGTGATGATATTGAAGAAACAAAAGATATGGCGAGCTTTGAAGAACTTTTTGCTCAGTCCGAGCAAGGATTGAAGACTCGTGTTTCTGTCGGCGATCAAATTCGCGGAGAGATTCTTTCTATCGGAAAAGAAGAATCTTTTGTTTCTACAGGAACTCCTGTTGATGGATTGATTTTTACTAAAGACCTTATGGATGAAAACAAAGAAGTGAAATATCACGTGGGTGATATGATCGACGTTGTTGTGATTTCCGCGAAGGGTGGCGAGATTCGTTTGGCGAAAAAAGGTTCGAAGAATGCTTCGACCGATTCTTTGGAAGACGCCTTCGATATGGAATTGCCGGTGACAGGAACAGTGATGGAGGCTGTGAACGGCGGTCTTCGCGTGAACATCCAAGGCAAAACGGCTTTCTGTCCGATTTCGCAAATTGATTCTAAGTTTGTGCAGGACACGGCAGAGTACATTGGTCGCAAGTTTGATTTCTTGATCACTCAGATGGACAAACGCAATATGGTGGTGTCTCGTCGTAAGCTTTTGGATCTACAAAAAGCAGAAAACGAAGGCGTCTTTATGGAAAAACGCAAAGTGGGTGACATCCTTGAAGGTCGCATCACGCGTTTGGAAAAATTCGGTGCCTTTGTTGAGCTCGAAGCGGGTGTTGAAGGAATGGTCCACTTGTCAGAGTTGACTTGGTCTCGCGTGCACAGTCCGCAAGAAGTCGTTTCTGCGGGTCAAACCGTGACGGTAAAAATTCTTAAGATTGAAGATGTCGATGGACGCTTGAAAATTTCTTTGTCTATGAAACAAGCTGACGGCGATGGCAATCCTTGGAATTCAGTTCCGGCAAAATTCCCTGTGGGCACTGTTGTGAACGGTAAAGTAGAGAAGAAAGAAACTTACGGTTTGTTTGTGAATATCGCTCCAGGCATCACGGGTCTTCTGCCAAAATCAAAATGGCGTGATCATGTCGATGGCGCGCAGTTTGAAAACAAAAAACGTGGCGATGAAATCGTCGTTCAAATTGATGAAATCAAATTTGAAGAAAAAAAGATTTCTTTGGGCGTTCCAGGCGCTGGTGAAGATCATTCTTGGAGATCGCATCAACCGACTTCCGGCAGCGGCTTTGGTTCTTTGGGCGACGCTTTAAAGAATCTAAATATCAAACCAAAGAAATAATTGGTTTCAAAAAAATAAAAATAAAAAGGACTGAGCTTATTACTCAGTCCTTTTTTATTTAACGGTGATGTTTGAAGTATTGAATATCTCGTTCGTGTTTTTTTGCGGCTGCAAGAGTCGGAAATGTTCCTAAGTTTCTGCGTTTTCCCGTCTTAGGATTGATCTTGCGGGAATAAATTCGATATCCGCCGGATTTAAGTTTTCTAATCATAAATCCTCCTCATTCATAAGAAAATTGAAACACTTTCCAATGAAAAAATGGAGGATCCAGTGTCTATTTACAAAATCTAGACAAGGTTTTTAAGCCAAAAGATCAAAGCCATTTCCGCAAAATACTGGTGACGGCGCTCTCTCATATTCGCTGTTTTATAAGGGGCTTCAATAATGTCTTTAAGAATACGTCCCTTGTATTGCAGACTCACCTCGCAACTGTGTTCATCTTTGGGGAGCACATGCAGGTGCAATTCTGCGGGGCTCTTTACCGCGCGAGACTTTGAAAAACTCCACGATTGATCTGTCATAAAATCTCGCAAGACAGGCATCAAACGGTTCATTAAAAATTGCCCTGTTACTTCGTCGATCAAGCAGACAGATTTTATTTGCTTTAAATTCTCTGCGAAAAGCTCCGCTGAATCATTGCCGTCGCGGGCAATGGTGCAAAATTGCAAAGCCTCCGTGAGTTTTTCAAGAGCGTCGGCCATCTCATTTTCTTGTGACTTAAAGAAAGAAAGTTTTACTTCCACATACGGAAGATGCACTCGATAGCCTTTTTCCACTTTCACATTTTTTAAAACGTCTTCCACAATCACGGCGACGTCGGATTCACCGATCCCCATCGTGTCCCAGATCCGAGTGATGTAGGGATCCAGATTTTTGGTATTTTCCGTGAGCCACTCCGCAATGGAATCCTCCCAAACGGCTTCGATTTCTCGCGGAGGTCCCGGTAAAACAAAAACTTTTTTACCATGAGCTTCAAGGTAAAATGCGTTCGCTGTGCCTTGGGACTTAAAAAGAACCTTAGAACCTTTTGGAAAATAACACTGCTGTCTTTGGATGTCC
>NZ_CAMLDV010000153.1 GCF_946478835.1 uncultured Bdellovibrio sp.
CGTGAAGAACCAGCCTTGGTAAGGCTGAAGAAGTTGCGTGTTTACGCAACCAAGTCCCATAGTCGCATTGTAAATCGGTTGATAACCTGCAGGACAATTACAGAAACCGTATTGATTGAAGTAGTTCGTGTAATCGTAAGCATAGTTATACATTCCCGGATAGGGAATGAAACCGTAGTACTGGGTGTACCCAGTGTTATTGCAATACGCTTGACCGTTGATGCAACTCATTCCCAGCGGTGTTGTCACCGTTGTTGTTGTCGCACCATTGTCATTCCCTTGGCAGGCTGCCAAGAAAAGCGCAAAAATGAAAAACACCAGCCTTTTCATCGGGGGCTCCTTCATAAAAAAATCATTCAACAATGAGACAGAATCCAAGTTCTATGCCTTATGAGGAATTCTCCTGGAGCCCTTATATTCGAGAACAAGGGCAATTTTTCCACTCAAGGTGCCCCTTTTGGTCACCCTGCGCCGCAAAAGGATAGGCAGCGAAAACCGTATTTTGAAGTTTTTAGGGGTTGGCAGTCAGCACCTTTGTCTTTACCCTTAAAGAGTATGATTCGAAGGGAGTCGATCATGAAGTACATGGGATGTTTGATGGCCTTTCTTTTGGCCGTGCCCGCGATCGCAGCGGTTCCTGCACAAAAAACTAAGCCGACGGCGGTTTCAAAAATTCTTTCTGGTGAAGGTGTGAGCTTTGGCGGTCTTGCCGGAACAGGATTCACAATGATGGATCTTCGTCGCACAGCGGATGCAAAGAAAAAAATTGAGCGTGTCGTGATCGACGTCGGTGATATGAACGGCGGAGTGATTCGTGGCTGGCCCGGTTACTACTATGCGGAGCTAAAGAAAAATCCACAGCGCTTGGTTATTGATTTCGCACAAATGCCAAATGCAAACATTGATCAAACGCAAATCGCATCTCGCTTCAAAGGTTCGATGGCAGTGATGAAGTCTGCAATGAGTTTAGATCCTGTCGACAGCTCTTTGAATCTGACTTTGGATTTAAAACCCAACACGAAAGTGCGTATGTACCAAGTGGCTGGCAAAAAAACGACGAGCAAAGTCGTTATTGATTTGATTACGGAGTAAAAGGCGATGTTTCGCTTTTTGCTTCCGCTCCTGATTTTATTTTCTTCCAGTGCTCAGGCGCGCGTTTTTGATATCAACAAAGAAACTTTCGCGGCGTATTTCGCAGTCTCTGGTGGAGGTTCCCAAATCGGAACTTCCGCAGTGGACGGTGAAAGCGGCAGTGGTATTAGTTTCAGTGGTGGCTCCAAATACAATTACACAGGAGAGTTCGGATTTCTTTACTCTCGTCGTTTTGCGAGTCTTCGTTTTGGATTTGAAATTTTAAAACCGTCAGCGCTGGAGTCGACCGCCAGCAACGGCACGTCGGATTTGTATTCTGCAAAAAGTGATATCTTGGGTTACGTTCCGAAACTCACTTTAGAAGTGAACGTGCATGGAACCAATGACAATCGTTCTTTTATTTCTCTGACGGCGGGTTCTGCGAGTGTCACGATGAAAAATGATTACGTCCTGACAGCAGCCGGGCAAGCCGCGTATGCAGGAGTGGCCGATCACAGTGTGGAAGCCAAAGGATCAGGAACTTTGTTAGGCGCCTCCTTGGGGTATGAAGGCATCATGACGGACACAACAACTGTTGTTGTTGAGTTTGGTTATCGACAATTGAAAATCGACAATTTGAAATACTCTAAAGATGTCACAACTTTTTCTGGTGCGAAAACCAGTGGAGATTCCGTGCTGACATCCTCGGGTAACCAAAGAGATTTGGATTTTTCCGGTGGATTCATCTCGATTGGATTTCGCTTCTACATGTAGTGTCCAAATGGGGCCGTCTGAGGCCCTGGACAAAAGTCTTCCAGACGAGAATGTGCGCAAAAATAAACCAAAATTAAGATATCCTAGCTGAGCTTCAAGGAGTGACAGCATGAGCGTTTTGTATCGTCTGAAGGGGCTTGAATATTCTTATCTTTGGAATAAACAACAAGTGCCCGTTCTTAAAGGTATCGATCTTGAATTAGAAAAAGGCTGCTTCACTTGTATCGTGGGTCCTTCCGGCACAGGAAAGACAACGCTTTTAAATCTTTTGGGATTGATTGATACGCCTTCCAGCGGTCATATCGAGTTTTCCGGCGAAGACGTCACGCACTTAAATGAAAACGAAAAAGAACAAGTTCGTTTGCATAAAGTGGGATTTATCTTTCAGGCATTTTATTTGATTCCGACTTTGACGGTTTTAGAAAACACGTCGTACTTTTTGCCTTCTTTGGGTTACACGCACGCCAACGCGCAAAAAACGGCGATGGAGACTTTGGATCTTTTAGGCCTTGCGGATCATGCGAAGAAAAAGCCTTTAGAACTTTCTGGTGGTCAACGTCAGCGCGTGGCGATTGCCCGCGCCATTGCAAAAAAACCCGAAGTGGTTTTGGCAGACGAACCGACAGCGAACTTGGATTCTGTCACGGCCGAAAAAAGCATCAATGCTTTTAAGGAAGTACAGAAAGCCGAAAACTCCAGCTTTATTTTTTCGACCCACGATTCTCATCTGGTCAGTTTTGCTAAATCCGTTTATCGCATGAAAGACGGACAAATCGAGGGGAGAGCGTAATGTTGGAACTTATTAAAATCGCTTGGCGCAACCTTTTTAGAAATCCTCGCAGAACGCTTGCAAGCCTTTGCACTGTGGCATTAGGAGCTGCAGGTCTTTTGATTTATCAGGGATTTAATACTGGAGTTATGAATCAATATCGTGAAGGTGTTATTCACGGTTACTACGGACATGGCCAAGTGTTTCCGCCGAATTACTACGGTAAAGTACACGAACAACCTTGGAAACTTTGGTTTGAAAATCCTGAAACCGTGGAGGAACAAATCCGTTCCTCTTCAGAAGTCGTGCAAGTTTTCCCGCGTGTGAGTTTTTATTCTTTCATCGTCAAAGGTGGAATTACTTTGGGCGGTAAAGGGGAGGGTGTAATCCCTGAGCGTGAAAACACGTTCTTTACGTCGATGAACTTTATTGCGGGAACAGACCTGCAACATCCTGATCAAATTATTTTAGGAAAAGGTTTGGCAGAAAGTATTGATGCGAAGGTTGGCGACACC
Source organism: uncultured Bdellovibrio sp. (assembly GCF_946478835.1). The sequence goes on from NZ_CAMLDV010000153.1 coordinate 3,130, forward strand.
GTGACGTTGTTGACTCAAACCGTGAAAGGACAATTAAACGGGGCGGATCTTACTGTGGCTGGGATTTTCTTTACCGGTAAGAAAGTGATCGATGACTCTTTCTATCGTGTGGATTTAAAACAAGCCCAACAACTTTTAGATACAAACCGTATTGAGATGTTTTCTTTGGCAACCAAAGGCGTTGGTGTTTGGGAGAAGGCAGAAAAAGAAATTCGCACGGCCAATCCTCAGCTGGATCCGATTCGTTTTGAAATTCTTGATAAAAACTATTATCAAAACTCGGTTGATTTCTTGCACGCGCAGTTTACCTTTATCCGCTCGATCATTCTGGTGATTGTCGCAATGGGGATCTTTAACGTGATTTCTGTAGGACTTCTTGAAAGAGCGGGAGAGATGGGTGCTCTTCGCGCTAACGGAGAAAAACGCAGCCGTCTTTTTAAAATTCTATTGCTTGAAAACAGTCTTTTAGGAATTTTGGGTGGTTTCTTCGGAATCTGTCTTGCGGTTTTAATCGATAAGACATTGCTAGTTAAGGGAATTCCCATGCCACCAGCTCCGGGAATCACTCGTCAGTTTGTTGTGTTTTTGGATATTATGCCAAGTCACTACACACAAGCGCTGTTGCTACCGATGATCGCGACAGTCTTGGCAAGTTTGTATCCAACAATCAAGCTTTTGAAAAAATCTATTCCGGAACTTCTGCGCTCGACTTAGTTATTCGAGCGACATCGTTCCGTCAGATTTAAACTTCTTCACATTGTTATTTAGTTGATCGGCGACAAAAATGTCGCCGTTGCTGTCAGTGTAAATTCCAAACGGCTGGCGGAAGTCAGCGTTCGTAAATTCAGAGACGTAGTCGCCATTACTTTCATAAACTAGGATTTTATTTCCAGTGGCATGGGCAACGTAAATACGTCCTGTATTTGGATCGGCTGTGACTCCCAGGGCGGTCCCGCCAATAGTTCCAGGCCCTGTGTCGCCAAAGGTGTCAATCACAGTGCCACTTGCATTGAGACGTTTTCCAACTGAAGCCACTCCGTTAAAATCCATAATCAAAATACTTCCGTCAGGTTGGCAGGAAACTCCCGCGGGAATCGTATATTGACCTACTGCGAATGAAGTGGGAATTCCTGTTGAAAGAGGAAGTTTGATCAAACCTCCTCCACCAGCGTCGGCGATGAAAAGAGTGTCATCTTTATCAATGGAAAGACCATAGGGTGTGGCGGCCGAAGGTACAGCCAGAAATCCCTGAGCATTTCCATCGAAATCAAATTTAAAAATTTTTCCGCCATTCGCGACGTCGGTCACGTAGACGGTGTTGTCGCTAGAAATAGCAATCCCTGTGTAAAAGGAGCCTGACGCATTTCCAAATGTCGTTTGCCATTCACCTTTGGCGTTGAATTTGTGAATGCCGTTACCGGCGCCTACAAAAAAGAATCCATCTTTAGAACGTGTGACGCTGAAGGGATTGGAGATCAGTTTTTTATATTCTTTATGAAAAGTTCCATCGGCTGCGTTGTAGAGAACTAAACTGTCGCGATAACCAAGATAATAAAAGCCGTTGTATTTTGTAAGACTCATTAAGTTACTATCATAAGCTGTTGTCCCGCGCTCTGAACCGTCGCGAACCCATTTTAAAGTTCCGCTTCCGTCAAAGGCCGTGATTTTTCCATCGGCACCCATGCGCTCCGTTAAAACAAAACTTCCGTCAGTCTCACGTCTTAGACCTGAGAGCTGACTTGTGTTCACCTGCCGAGGCCAAGTGAATTTAGAATTGAATGAACCATTCGCATTGAATTTTTGCAGGCGATTCGTCCAGGTATCGGCGACATAAACAGTTCCATCCGTTTCCACAAAGAAAGAATGAGCTCCATCAATTTCTTCATCATTGGTCCCCTGCACGGAGCCGTAAGTGGTCTGCAAAGTTCCGGCGGCGTTGTATTTGCGAATCTGGCTAAATACCGAAACATAGATAGAACCGTCGGCCGCAACATAAGGATTTTCAGGCAAAGCGACGGATCCGCCACCTTCATCCGTGTACGTGATCACTTCGCCAAGATAGTTTCCACTCATATCGAATTTTCTTACGAAGCGTGTGTCGTTGGGATTAGGGTCATAAGTACCAGTAATATAGATGATGCTGTTGCTATCAACGGTGAGTCCTGTGATCTGAGTCACGCCTGTGGGGGCGAATCTCTTTAGAAGAACTCCGGCCTCTGTCGTGACGTAGATTTCGTTACTAAAAGAAGCAAAGACGAAGCGGCCGGATGGCGCTGCTGTGATGTAGTTTTTAAATTCACCCGTAAATGCAGGGTCGCCTAAAGGGAATTGACCTTTTAAGGTGGTCTTGCCCGGTGATTCAGAATTCAAATCTTTGGACCCTCCGAACATTTCTGCGTTGATGGAACAAGCAGATAAAGCGAAGGAAAGGATAATCATTGTGAGGAAATTCAGCGACGTTCCGTTAGTCATTCATACTCTCTAGTTCGGGTTCTTACGATTCTTCGGGAAATTGTGAGAACCCCTAGAGAGTGGAGAGCTCTATTACGAACTCTCTCTATTTTTATTGTTTCCGGGATGTTCCGGAAGCGTGCTAACTTCTCAAGCTGAGATGAATATATGAACTATTTGTCAGAATTTTCGACGTGGCTTTCAATGGCCTTCTTTGCCACGGTACCAGTGATGCCGACCCATTCAGGAAGAAAAAACATAAAGAAGAGATACACAATCACAGAAAAAATCGACACGGCACCAATACCAAGGATGATCCAGCTTTCCATAGGTCACCTGCCTTTCACTGTCCATTATAAGGCGATAATCGGGAAAGGGGTAGAGACTCATTTCTTGAAGGATAGCACAAACTTCTCGTTTTCTTTCCAAAATAAGAAATTACTGCTAGGATCAGGCAGGAGAAAAGTCATGCCGGTTCAGAATCCAAACAAGTTAAAACTCCATCCCATGCACGCCTTTGGCGTCGTTGGAAATCTGCAGACGCCGCTTCGAATTCAAAGATTTGAAGATCGTTTTGAACCCCTTGTGCCATTTCCGCACAAACACAGTTTTTATCACTTGGTCATCGTGACTGCAGGACGTGGATGGCATGAGATCGATTTTCAAAGATATCCTATCGAAAAAGGTCGCGTGTTTTTGATGAAGCCGGCTCAAGTCCATTCTTGGGTCGTAGATAAAAACTCCAAGGGATTTGTGATCGAATTTGAGGAAGATATTTTAAGTTCGTTACCGGCTTATGCGCCGAAAATAAAACATCTGCTTAAAAACCTGTCCGACAGTTTTTTAGTAAAATCCAAAACCGATTTGCTGAATTTGCAAAATCACTGCGAATCCTTACTCAGAGAATATGAAGAAAAACAACGCGACTATGAAATGGCGCTTTCTCTATCTTTGTTTTTACTGCTGATCGAATTTTCGCGATGGAGCGAATTGAAAGAATCTGCAATGCCCCAGGTGGAAGCGTTCGCGACGAAATATTTGAACCTTGTTGAGGACAACTTTCGCTCGCAGCACGAGGTTGGATTCTATGCAAAAAGACTGGGTATGACTGCGAAAGCTTTAACAATGAAAATAACGCGCATGACAGGGCGTTCGGCGCGGACTTTGATTCAAGAGCGTTTGATTTTGGAAAGCAAACGGCTCTTGGCTTATTCGGATTTGTCTATCACCGAAATTGCGGATGCATTGGGTTATCAAGACGCCAATTACTTTTCGCGGTTTTTCCGAGTGAAAACGCAAAAAACTCCCGCTGCATTTCGGCAATACGCAAAAAAAGTAACTTAAAAATTTCGCAATATTTCCTGGTAAAGGACTTCGAAAAAGATCTGAGTGTGGTGTCACTGCAAATCGTCAACTCCCTAGACAGCGGTGCCAAAGTGACGATTTACGCAGCATTCTAGAGCGTCAGTTCTAATTTGTTCATGTTTCATCCTGAGTCGTGGTAGGTACGGTACTTGCTCTTCCGAACTATCGGAGTCAAAAAATTATGAGAGTGTCCGTTCTTATTAACTCAAAAGCAGGTTCTGTGAATGCAGAACTCATTGAAGCGAAGGTGCGTGAATCTTTATTCCGCTGTGACCTTCGTTTCTGCCGTCCGCAGACGCTGACGGAGATGTGTGATTTCCTGCACGAGGAAAGAGAACAAAAAACAGACGCGATCATTATTTGTGGCGGTGATGGCACGATCAATGTGGCCTTGCAATGTCTGATGAAATGTCAGGATCTCACTCAAATTCCGCCGATCACTATTGTGCGTTCGGGAACTGCTAATGACTTGGCTCATGAAATTGGCGTGTCTCATCGTATTGATCACGCCGTTCGCAATATCTTTGAAGGTGTCGTTAAAAACATCGATGTGATCGAAATTGGTTCCGGAGACATTAAGAAGTACATGCTGACAAACGGAGGTCTTGGACTTCCGGCGATGGCGGCGGAACTTGCCAACAAATTTAGATCGAATCTGCAAAATCTTGCAAGCTGTCCGAAAACGGCGAAAGCCTTCCGCTTCCTTGCAGAGAAAAGTTATTACGCCGTTAAAAAAATGGGACCGAGTGTGTATTCCATGATGACCGCAGAAGCGATTCGCACATGGAATCCAGACGGGTGGGGTCTAGAAATTTCCATCCCTGGCAAAGTGAACGTGGAAACGTCCTCTCCCATCGTATTGATCAACAATCAACAAAGCATTGGTGCGAGCTTTTTGCCAGCTCCGTACACTTCAAATACCGATGGAACTGTGAATCTGCTTCTTTCGGAATCACGAAACGCTCCTGAACACACATTGGCGGCTTTGCACATTCGTCGTGGCAGTGTAGAAAAATCGCCGATTTTCAAATCATTTGAACTTAAAGAGTTCAGACTAAAGAGCCAGAACCCAGGTCGTTCTTTGACTTTTTTCGGGGATGGCGAGATCCTGCTCAGAGATGTTCAGGAGATTTCTGTTCGCTGCATACACCGCGGACTTCCTGTCATGGTAAGACAATAACTGGAGGTCTTCGTTGACCAGACCGCGCATCCTTGTAACCGGAGGCACAGGTTTTCTCGGGAAAAAAGTCATTCCTCTTCTTCGTGAAAAATTCGAAGTGGACGTGCTTTCCCGATCAGGCAAGACGGAAGTCCAGGGCGATCTGACCCAATGGAATGCAGGGCTCGATTTCGATTCTCTCAAAAATAAAAAATATTCTTTGTTTCTGCATATGGCAGGTCTTTACGATCTGACGGCTTCCAAAGTCGATTGTTATCAACATAATATCTCGACCATGGGCACGGCACTCAAAGTCGCTGAAGCATTGAATATTCCTTTTTTATTAAGCACAATCACGGTTGCTGC
>NZ_CAMLDV010000154.1 GCF_946478835.1 uncultured Bdellovibrio sp.
CCGTGGACTATCTTCGTAAATGGCACAGCAGTATTCGCTCTAAAAATCCGTCATTTTCATTACGAGCTTTTGCCAACAAGCTTGGTGTCTCTATCGGAAGACTTTCTGAGTATTTTTCTGGAAGCCGCCAGATTACTGCAGCCGCAATCGAACAAATTATTGAAAACATCAATGACAATACCATTGCAGCCGAACTTCGCGAATGTGTCGCAAAAGATATTAAAGCGCGCAATGGGGAACTTTTCCGCGAAAACATTCTTGCCGATTCAACATTTGAACAAATTAAAAATTGGCATAACTTTTCAATTCTCGCCCTTATCGGAACAGATGACTTCAGACCTGACCCTCAGTGGATCGCCCATCGATTGCACCTGGATATTTCCATAGTCCACGATAGCCTGCAGAACCTAAAAAAACTGGGAATTATTTCCGACGATCAAGGCACCTATAAAATTTCATCCGATTGTCTAGTCGCCGCAACAACAACGCCCAGCTTGTCAATGCGAGAGCATCATCGACAGATGTTCATGCAAGTTGCAGAAAGAATCGGCAACCTTCCTAAAGGAATGAGTGACGTGAATTCCATCACTTTGTCAGTACGCCCGGATAAAATTCCTAAGGCCAAAGAAAAAATCCAGGCCTTTCTCATCGAGATGGGAGAACTCTTAGACATTGCTCCGCGCACAGAAGTCTACGGACTTTGCATCGGTTTAGTCCCTTTAAGCCGAATTGATGAATGCAACGACACACTTAAAAAGTCTCACAGCATTAAGGACACAGTAAGATCATGAACTTATCGACATTACTTCATAATGAGTTTGAAAAAAGAAAAAACAGAAATCAACGTTACAGTATCAGAGCTTTTGCAAAAAGTCTCGAAATGGAAGCCGGTGCCTTGCTTCGGCTTATGCAAGACAGGCGGATTGCAAAGGATATAACCGCAATCTCGATTCTAAAAAAACTCGAAACTCCGTTGGAAGTTCAGTCGCTAATCCTCCGGGAGCTTGAAAACCGCCGAAAGATGAATAAGAAGAAAATGTTCGTTCCTCACAAGAAAGTCTTTCCAATCCATGAGTTTGAAGACCATATGGACATTCACCATATTCATGCCTTGGAAGCGCTAAACCTTCAACAATTCAAGAAGACACATCAGGTGCCAGCTCTTGCTTCCGCTCTTCGTATTTCACTCGATGAAGCGACCAATATCATTGATCTTCTGACAAAGCTCGGAGCCATTTCCGTTCTCGATGAGAATTTTGCCGTTGCTTACAAAGCTTTTTCGGCTGTTCCTTATGATTTTCCCAGCGAAAAACGCAAGATGCTGCAAAAAGAATTCTTAAAAAAAGCACAAGAAGCAATCGATCTCTTCCCTCCCGAGTTACGAGAGACAGACATGCTTTCTATTCCCATCTCCATCAAAGATATTGAAAAAATTAAGATGATACTGAAACACACCTATTCTAAAATTCATAAGATTTCCGCAAAGAGAACCAAGCACAGCCACCTTTACAATCTTTGCTTAGCATTCTATCCAGTAGTGGTTCCGTGAATAATTCAGCTCAATTAAGCATGTTGCGAGCAAGTTCCTTACAGCAACGCTATTTTCTTTTTATGCTACAACATTAAGAATATTTCGCGTTACTCTTCAAAGAGGAGAGAGTTTCAAATGACGATGAAAGTTCCAGAAGTAATTCGCAGACAGGCTAAAAGAGAAATCGATCCTCTTCCGCCAGAATCAAACGCGGCCATCTTACGTTTGGATCAGTCACAAGATATTGTCAGAAAAAAAATTCTGGATATCGTCAATGCGGCACTCAAAACGCTTGTTGCTTCTCCTGATGATACACGTGCGGAAATTCAAATTAGTGAACGAACGACAATCTATTTAATTAAAACCATCCAACCCGATTTCGGTCGTATTCTTGGGTCCGGAGGAAAAACCATCAACTCATTAAGAACATTGGTCACGGCGATGGCTGCGAATCAAGGAATTCGAGCCATCGTTCAAATTGACAATGAAGAACAGTACTTTTTGGGCAATCGATAAATCGATTCATGGAGTGATCGTCAAGGGTAAACTATACTCAGAGATATTGCCCGCCACATCCACCGCTTGAATTCGGTATGTATAACTCACTCCGTGCTCCACCTCGAAATCATCAAACTCAGCATTTGTCGCAGGCAGTATTGTATGAGTGATTCCATTACGCTCAATAATATAACGTTGAACCACTTGATCGTCCGTTGAAGCAGTCCACGATAAATGAACTCCGGTTCTGGTAACCGCTCGGCGCCCCTTACCAGACGTGACTGTTTTCATAGATGCCTGCAAATTCCTCGGTACCGAAGGAGCCGTCACATCTGGCAGAATCGCTTCCACATGGATATTTGCATAAGTGGAATCACGCGACACCAATTGAACTTTTAAAGTGCCACTTGAATTATACCATGTCTCTCCAACTTTGACAGTTCCAAGGAGATCAGATTTGGTACCTAACCCGGCTTTATGAATGCTTACGCTGTCTAGATACTCCTCACCTAAGACGGAGTCAAAACCGAGACCGCGACGATATGAAATAAAATAGGAATCCACAGTCCCTGAAATGGGAACCTTTACGGTTTGAAGATCATTAATGTCTTGCTCTATGTGTGCCAGTTTGTAGTCTGCAACACTGCCAGGAAGATCACTCATAATAGCGATTCTGGATGACGGAATCCAGCCCATGGCAATTTTGTGAAAGGAATTATAGTGAAACGGAGTCGAAGGATTGGCCATGACATCAGAGAGATCACCATATTCAATTGAACCCCTTGAGGCGTGATCCATTCCAAGATTATGTCCAAGTTCATGAGCATAAACCATCGTCATATCACATCCCTCGTTGTTGATGAACGATTTATCCCCACCCATGTAGGCGACGCCAGTCCACAAGCATCTCAAGGAGTTTGGCGGAAGCACATACATTCGGCGCTGGTAAAGGTTTAAATTGTAACCCGCTCGTGAAGCCATAGCATCAGCGCTGGAGGAAATCGCATCCAGATCACAATAACTAGGAGCATTGATCGTTATAGCATCAGTCACGACTCCTTGAACGCTCACCTTTCCGAATGAATTTTCTTGATAGAATTTGTTTACGGAGGATCTGCTATTGAACATCAAATTTTCAACTTGAGACTTTGAACACCTTTGAGGTGAATCCGGAAAATTGAGCATGATCACGATCGCATTTTGAATACCGGTAGCAACCGTCCCTGTAGAAGAAGACGACGACGTCGTGGAGTCGGAAGCGAGAAATGCCAGTGATCCGTTCAGTACACTCCCATCAGCTGAGCCTACAACTTCAACCTGACTTCCGGTTTTTAAGTCTTCCGGAATGACACCTTTTAATTTGAGTCGATATTTTCTGGGAGATTTTCCTCGACGCTCACCGTGGAACTCATAGATGGTTTCCGATTTAGCATGGGAAAATGATTCCGTTCGGATGACGTCAACCGACCCCGTAAATCGCTCTTGTGAACTCTTGGCAAACGAATTTTCCACAATAAATAAACCTACCGTTAACAGAAACAACTTAGTCATAACCCCGCCCTTTTTTGATACATATCCAAATAAGCAAAGAAAGTTCCAAGTCAGCTGCTCTATGATTAAATCCAAAACATCGCATTGATTAAAACTCAGTCGAAAAATTTAAAAGCAACAGTGCATCTCGCTGAAATTTTATAGGCATTGTTTATGGCTGATAAAAACTTGGACATGACTAAAAGAATCAATGACGTTGCTTGCTTTATTTATGACCATTGCAAGCAACGATATGACGATTCCCAGACTCTGGCAGTGTTGCCAAACAAAATACAAATTGTTGAAGTTGTGTCTATGAACTTACTTCGTATTCAGATATTTCTTTCCGCGGTTTTGTTCCTACTTCCAACAAAATCTATGGCGCAGAACGCAGCAGAGTCTGAACAAAAAGACATCGATTTCGTTGAGAAGCTTTTAGAAACAAAAGCCAACGAATTCAAAAGTGCGCCATCCAAATCCTTCGAGCCTAAGCAAAAGACACAGAAGGCTGAGTACACTTCGGTTCAATCCGAAAGTTTTTTTTTAGATCTTGCGACAATTCAAAAAAACTATATGCCTAAAACAAATAGGATTCATTTAGGCGCCGGATTTACTCTTCTTCCCTCGGACGTTTTTTATCGCACAATCGGCTTAAATCTAAAAGCAAGCTATCACTTCACGGAAACCTGGGGGGTAGAAGCATTCGGATACCTTTTCACTTCACAAGCCCGTGATGAAGTGAACAAGCTCGAATCCGTTCAGAAGCTTTCAGTAAAAAATCTAGTGTCCCTTTCCGCTTTTTATGGGCTCAACCTGTACTTTAACTCTATCTATGGCAAGACCGCCCTTCTTAATTATCGCATCATTCCTTTTGAAGTTTATCAAACCGTCGGTCTCGGTAAAGTTCGCACTCATGATGATGAAGAAACAACCAGCTTTCAAGTTGGTATCGGAGATATCTTTTCTCTTTCGAGATCTTCTGCCTTACGAATAGATCTCAACTGGGCATTTTACAATGCCCACAATTATCTTGGTGAAGAACAAGCATCGAACTCTCTCTTTTTGACAATCAGCTATGGACACTTCTTCCCGGAGCCAATCTACCGATGAAAAAAAATATCATTATTTCACTTATTCTTTTGGGTAGCATCCCGGCTTGGGCTCAATCGCAAAACAAAAATCAGGATTACCGAAAAGCCGCCAATCAATTTTATAAAGTTATTTTTTCTTCGCAAAGCACCGCGGAGGAAAAAATGAAAGCTCGATTCTATCTGGCTCAATCTCTTTTTAAACTGAAGCTTTATCAGACCGCCGCTTTTCCATTTATTGTTGTAGCACAGAATGCGCCTCCAAAGCCTGCCCAAACCGCCTTTGAAAACCTAGTAGAAATTTCAGAACGCCTTAATGACACGAGTCTCCTGGACTTCACGCTGAAAAAACTTGATTCGCAGAATCTGAATGAAATTGCCAAGGATCTTTACTTAAAACGTATGGCTCAAGCTCTCATACGCGAAGGTAAATTTGACGAAGCGCTCAATTTTATTCAGCAGGCTTTGCAACTTAAGTCCGATAGTGATGAAGCTTTATATACTGCCGCACTTATTCACTTGAAACAAAATCGAACAGCTCAGGCATTGCCCTATCTGGAAAAACTCTACAACAAATATTATCAGAGCCCAATCACAGATACACAAAGAGGCCGCGCCGCTGTCGCTCTAGCGCGTGCCTATTATCAAGCAAAGCGTTGGAATGATGCCCAGGCGTTGTACCGAGAAATCCCCAAAGATCACCCTCTTTATCGTGAATCTCAGATGGAATTGACTTGGTCTCTATTTCGCGCAGGGAAATTTCGGAGTGCGATGAGCACGGTACAAACTCTACACACGCCATTTTACGAAAACTTTTATGATCCCGAGTCCCTGATTCTGCGGACTATTATTCTTATCTTCGTCTGCCAAAATGATGAAGCCGAGAAAGCTCTCGAAAACTTTCAAAAAAACTACACCTCGGCCTTCTCAACTCTTTCTGATCTGAATAAGTCTACCGAGACGCCTCAGTTTTATTTTTCTCAAATCGAGGAGGCACAAAAGTATTTGAAAGACATTAAAAGTGGAAAACGTCCGAACTATAAAGGACGTCTGCCGTTTTTTATCGTAAGATCTCTTTTAGATGTGCCGCCACTTAAAAACAAGCTGGATTACATTGAGCGAATCCAAGAGGAAAAAAACCGTGTTATAAAAATTTTTAATCGTCCTGAGGATACTACGCTCCGCAAGTACGCCCTCAAAATCTTGGACTCGCGTCTGGCGAACGGCTCAAAGAGCGCTGGGGAATCACTTCGCTATGCGCTTTACAATAAAGAACAGGAACTGGCGTTATTTACTGGTGACATCGGACTGTTGCGCTATGAGGTTTTGAATGGGAAGAAACAGGCCGCCCGCAAAGAGTATATCAGACGAGTCAACAACTCCTCGTCTCAAATCAACGCGAGTGAGACGCGGGACTTCTATGTAAAAAACGGTTATCGCTATTGGCCTTTTGAAGGAGAATACTGGCGCGACGAAATCGGCAACTATCAATATTTAGGAGTAAATCGCTGTGTGGAAGAATAGTTTTATCCTGATTTTTATATTGACCTTTTCTTTAGACGTCTGGAGCCAAACGAAGAAAGAGCCTGTCTCTGAAACAAATAAAAAAAGTCGCAGGGTGAAACTCAATTTTGAAGATGAACTCGTAACGGGCTCTACCGAAAAACCTGATATGAGCAACTTCAACACCAAGACCGATTTCAACTACAAGAAACTGATTCGCGTGAGAGAAAACTTCGTCAATGAAATGGAAGCAGGAATCAATGATTTTAAAGGGAACTAAAAGATTTATTCTTCTTTCCATCCTTCTTACAACTTTCACTTCTCAGGCGGAAGTTATCCAAATCGAAGCAGACGAACTTCCAGCAGAATCCGTTATTCCTATTTTAGATAGTAATATGGCCGTTAAAAATCGCTCTATTCCGTTTTCGGGGCGTCTTGAAATAGGCGTTATGACAGGCTCTGTAATAGATGAAATGTTTTTCAATAGCACTCTCTGGGGCCTACAGCTTTTTTATTATTATAACGAAGATTCTGCTTGGGGAATTAAATATGCGGACCGAACTAAAGGAATTAGCTCTTACTCTGAACAGTTTCAGAATACGTCAGCTCATCTTGATTTCAAAAAAGCCCCTACACCCTCGACAATAATGACTGCATCTTATCGCTGGTCCTTTTTATACGGAAAAATGAGCCTCACCAAAGACACCGTTGTACCCACCGTTCTTTCCACTGAAACAGATATCGGAGTTCACAAAATGGGGTCTCAGAATTTACCGTGGACTTCATTTGGTATCAGTCACAAAGTCTTTATAAAAAAACATATCGGCATCGGTCTGTCCTACCGCCTCTTAATATATCAAGCCCTGGATCCTGCTTCCGCAGATTTGGGATCAAGTGCGCCAACGCCTAGCGAGTCTGATTTTGATAAAAAAATTCAGATCAGCCAAAGTCTTGATGCAGCCCTGACTTACATTTTTTAGGAGCAACACCTTAAAACAAATTTATCGATGTTAAGCTACTAAACGAAATTAATAAACTGACGATTCAAATGTATTAGATACGCTTTAAATATAAAAGTTAGTGAAGCACCGTTTTTGCACTCTACCTTTTCATGTTGCTTGGGGGAAAAGATGAAGATCAATAAGACACATATCATTGTAGCGATTTTTGCACCTGTACTCCTTTTTGGCTTTCAGAACTGTTCCAAACTGGGAACGAACGGAATCGCCGTGGACGATCAAAAATTGACACTTGAAGGGATTGAAGTTGCTGACCCTGTCGTCGGTGCTGAAGAGCCCGCCGTTGAAACGGAAACTCCCGTAAAGGAAACGCCGAACAACGGAAGTAATAGTGGTGGGAACAACGGTGGGAACGGAGGAAGTAGCCCCACAGAAGGTACAGAAGTCGTTTCACAACCCAACGACCCTTCTGCTTCGGAGGACATTGAAGATCCAGAAATCGCTGAAGCCGTGAAAGCTTGTCAGGCATCCGAGCCATTAGCAGAACAAGTAAATGACTTAGACCTCAAGTTTAATCACGAAAGCGTTAAAGTCGACGTCCACCGAGTAACGGCTCTTCAAGGAACGTTTGGCTCCTACGTTCTCATCAGAGCTTCTGGAAATGCCGCTGTTGCAGAGTCCATCCATATTAACAATACAACATTGATTTTGTGCAACTTTGCCCAAATCCAGAACCTTAAAGGTTCACAAAATCGGATTATCGTGGTCGGCGGAGAGATCGCAGAATCACTTCTTAATAACTCAACGTTAGCTCTTGTAAATGCAGATGCTCCCAATACAAAAGGAGCAAATACTATTATCAAACATTACAGCTTAAAGTAGAACTCACATAATCCGTTGCGTTCCCATCACGTCGCAACGGATTCCATCCGAGAAGAAAAACATCAGGAGGAAGAGTTCAATGAATAATTCGAGTGAGGCGTTAACCTTAGAAGATACAACAGTAACCCAAGATGAGGTTCGCAAAAGAATCGCTGCTATTATTCTCATTGTTATGAAAGAGGTGACAGCTGTCGACCATTCGTTAAATGGTAATTTTCTGAATGTGACTTATTATAAAGGTGAAAAAACCACCATCTATAAACTAGATATGCTTCC
>NZ_CAMLDV010000155.1 GCF_946478835.1 uncultured Bdellovibrio sp.
TCATAACCTTTTGAAGTCGTCAGGCGTTTTACTTGAGTGCCGTCAGCCTTCATGATGTAGATGTCCATCATGTAGGAAGGATCTTGTTCAAAGAACTTCTTATCTTCACCTTCTAATTTTTCTGTGTAGCCCGCACGATTGGAAGCAAAGGCAATCCACTGGCCGTCGGGAGAGTAAGAACCCTCGGCATCGTAACCTTTTGAAGTCGTTAAGCGCTGAATGTTTTTACCATGAAGATCGGAAGAGAAAATATCGTAGTTCTCATCAAAGCTCCAAGAGTAGCGAGCTTTCACGGCCTTCTTGCGGTTTTCATATTCTTCCGCTGTTTTCTTTTTCGTCTCTGGATCTAAATGTGTCGAAGAATAAAGAACCTTCTTCATGGATGGATGAATCCAGCCACACGTTGTTTTACCAGCGCCTGGGGAAACGCGCGTACTTTCACCCGTCACAAGATCAATCACAAACATCTGGTAAAATGGATTTCCCGGTTCGCGTTCGCTTTGGAAGATCATCTTCTTACCGTCAGGACTGAAATACCCCTCGCCCGACTTTGGACCTACAAAAGTCAACTGGCGGGCTTCGCCGACAAGAGCATTCTTTTCACTCGAGAAAGCACCAGAAGCAACCGGAGTCTCAGAGGGAGATTTTGTGGGTTTGGCTTCCTTAAATTGACAGGAAGTTAACGAAGAAACAAGAGGGAAAATGCAGCTAACTGTAAGAAGAACTTTCACTTTTTTCATAGTGCGTGTAGCCTAAAAGGAGGGCTTTCCTAAGTCAACTCAAGCAAAGGAAAAGAAACTATATGATGCGCACGTTTCATGGAATTATCATTTCCCTTTCACTGACAGCCTGTGCAAGCACTTCTCCCTACGCACTGTCTTCGCTGAGCTACTCTGAAAAAGATTTAAAAGCGGCACCCACCCGTGGTGTTGCTTCGGTGGACTCTAAAAAAGATAATAATAAATCCTATCTTTCCTTAGAACTTCCTTATCCGGCGTTTGAGAAACTTCGCGGAGACGTTGAAAAAACTCAACACGTGTCTTTGCAACATCGCGGAGAAGCTCACATCACAGTGATCACGCCGCCGGAGTATAAGAAGATTCAAAAGAAAGTTTCGATGAAAGAGATCAATGCTCTCGCAAGCGAAATGGGTTTACAAAAAGCACCCTACAAACTTTTGTGCGTAGGAAAAGGCTCCATTAAAGATCACGGTAAAGATGAATCGACATATTATGCCGTTGTTGAATCCGATCGTCTTTTCCAGATTCGCAAAGCCGTGCACTTGCTTTACACTTCCAAAGGTGGAAAAGCCGAAGACTTCAATCCGGAAGCCTTTTATCCGCATGTGACATTAGGATTTACACAAAGAGATCTTCACTTAGAAGATGGTGTGATTAAGGACGCAAGTTCTTGTATCTACTCTTTGCGTCCTCACGATGAAACGAAAACTCAGTAAGTCTTAGAAAGGGCGCGATCTAAATTTTCATTCGCGCCTGAGCCTGGTCCCAACCACAATGTGGTTTCTTCAATCAAAGAACCATCTTCGAAACGGCAGATATTAAAACTCTGCCCTTGCGTGTCTTTACCGGTCACAAGCTCCGCATCGAAGGCCCCACAAACTCCACCGCGAGGTGAAGAGGAGTTTCTATTTTTATAAGCTTGAACAGCCTCTGTAGGACCTGCATTTGTTTTAAAAAGGAAGAAAGCCTCAGCTCCGATACCAGCATCTCCGAATAGGCACATGGAAAGTTCGTCTGAACCGCCTTTAAGAACCCAGAATTGGCCTTGATCGATACGGCAAGTTCTCATCCAAGGGTTGTTGTTAGCTGCCCAAGATGCCGCGCCCAAAGAAATCATCATGAATGAAAGAAATAAAACTCTCATCATCCCCCCAAAGAACTGGTAAAATATGTTTCAAGGAATATAACAGCACAAAGGTCGGGGCAAGCATTCAATGCCAAACTTGTTAGAAAAAGAGAACTTTGACAGAGACACCAAGGTGCTTTGTCCCTACAAAGATGTTTGCTCGGGATGTCAATCCCTGGAAGTGCCTTATGGAGCGCAGACCGACGCCAAAAAAACTCAATTATTAGAACTATTTAGGGGTCAGAACTTATCCTATTTAAAGCCTCTCAAAGTGCTCTCAGCAGGGCCCGCATACTTGCGTGATCGGTTGGATTTCAGCCTCGAAAATGGCCGCTTCGGTCTTTACCACAAAGGCCAGCGCGAGATCGTAGACCTTGAAACTTGTGCACAGCTTTCACCCGCTTTGCAAGAGTGGCTCACGGAGTTTCGTAAGATCCCGTGGCCTTTTGCAAAGGGCTCCATCCGTTTGAGAGTTGGCCCTGAAGGACAAAGGGGGGGGTGGCTTGATTTCGCCAACGTCGATATTAAAACATTGCTCGATGAGAAAAATATTCTGAGAGGACTTCAAGAGAAAGCCTTTGTTGAAATCGGACAACGCCGCAAAGTTCCTGTTTGGAATGGACAAGAATACAAACTTCGCGATCCGGAATTAAACGTGTGGTTCCAGACTTGGATGAAAGATCGCCCTGTGGATCTTTACTGCCAGGTCGCAAGTTTCACGCAGCCAAGTCTTCGTGCGAATAAAATTATTTGCGATGTGATTAACGGATGGATTGAGTCTTTTCCCAAAGCGCGCCTCATTGAGTTTGGTTCCGGCATTGGAAATCTCACGCTGCCAGCCTTGGCCGCGGCTGAACATCTGACAGCTTGTGAAATTGATGAGTTGTCGCTGGAAGGTTTGCAAAAAACTTTAGAAAATCTTCCGCCAAGTCTGCAATCTTTGCGCGAGAAAATTGAAATTCATCGGGGAGATTTTCAGAAAAAACTAACAAAAGATTTCTCTGAGTTTGACGGCGTTTTAGCAAATCCTCCCCGCTCAGGTCTTATGGGATTTTTAAATCCGCTGGAAGAATTATCGGAAGAACAACGCCCGCCGTTTTTTATTTATATGTCATGCTTTCCTGAATCTATGGTGAAGGATTTAGAGCGCTTGCAAAAATGCGGATACTCGATCGAAGAATGTTTCATTGTCGACCAGTTTCCGCAAACAGCACACTATGAAGTGTTAACTTTACTTCAAAGAAAAAAGACGGAGACCTGAGAAGATACCCGGAAGGTCTCTTCCTAAAGCCAATGAAAGAATTGGCAGCGTGATAACACCTGTTAGTAAAATCAAAGTGCTACGCAAGGCTACTTTCAAAATATAACCGGATTGCAGGCGTTCATGAGGTTGTCCTAAACGTAGATCACAAGCCCATTCGCCGATGGTTGACCCCATAAAGCTGCGAATGGCGATCATATAAAGCCAACCACATACGAAAAACACTTCCGTAAAGAAGATCAACTGATGTTGACTGTGCTTAAAACCACCTAAGAGCGCACCGAATGATGTTTTCACAATCATTGAAAACGCCAAAAGAAAAACACAGCTTGCTGAAACTAAAATCAAGGCATCAATAAAAGAAGCCAACCACGACCACAAAGCGAGTTTATAGCCTTTGCGACGCGCAGAAGGACCACTGTGAAAGCCTGTGCTCTCAAACTGCAAACCTTTGCGATCTTTAAAAAGATTATTGATTTTAGAAGGCGCAGGTTCTGGACGACGGCGACGGATCGCCGGGCCCCTTAACGGCACAGGGGCTTCTCTTTTTTGAGGAGCCCGCTGTGGAGTGATTTTATCGTTTTGTTTATCGATATACATCCGTGTGTCTCTTTTCAGAGAGCCTAGCGAACTCCGCCGGCTCTTCCTGGTTCATCCGTTTTCGTTCCCCCCTCAGTCGTCGGTGTCGGAGGAGGAACTATCACTGGCGGCGTACAAACTCCGTTGATCATCGAGTTTGGAGCTGGGCACGGCGCTGGAGGCGGCGGTTCTACAACAGGTGTTGTTGGAGAAGTCGTCGCCGTTGGCTCTGGCACTGGAGCTGGTGGAACATAAGTCGGAGTTTGCGCTTTGGCTTTGTTTTTATCTTTGAACAACCACCAGAACAAACCAAGAGCTGCGATACCAACACCCACTGGGATGATCCAGTTTTTGTTACGGCACCAGAAGCCACAGTCATCAGCTTTCTTAACATCTTTACCGCCTGGAAGGTCGCCTTTGCCACCTGTCTCAACGATCATACAGATGCCGCCTTCGCCCTCTTTTTGACCTTCAGGACATTTACAGCCTTTTCCATTTGCTGTTGGACTAGCTCCGCCTGTTTGGTCATTACATGTTTGCGTCGGAGGATCTGGCAATTTTCCTGGAGGCGTGATCGGCTCAGGATTCACCGCGAATGTTTCCAATGCAATCATACGTGTTTGAAGTTTTTTACAAGCGTCGTCTTGTTCTTTACGTTGTTGAGTCACTTTCAACAAAGGTGCTGTGCTACATTTTTGATTTGCATCGTTCAACATATCACGAAGCTCACCCAAGAACGGTTCAATTTCTGCTTTTTGAGATTCAGGAATTTTACCTTCTTCGTTCAACTTCAAATCTACTTTTTTACCAGCAGCATGTTCCAAGTAAGACTCAATGATACGTTTTTTATCTTGAGGCGTTCCTACCGGAGAAAGATCATTACACTTTGAAGTCGCGTATTGAATTTCAGAACCACCAACGCAATAAGAAGCGCCACCAGCTTTAAAGCCGTAAACCAACGGATTACAAGCTACAGAGTTGCCAGAGCAGCTACCACGGCGCGCTTCCATTTGACCGCGAAGATCCGCGTTCAGTGCGCCGCCTTTTTTCTCACTACCGCAAGAATCATCTTTACCGTATTTAGAAATATAACCGGCAATGATACAGTTTTGGCCTGTTAAAGCTCCCGCGTAAGCTGTTCCTCCGAAAAGAACTTGAAGAACGTATTCATATTTATTTTCTGGTTGGTAGGAAGCTCTTTGATTTTTGCTGATGATTTTAATTACTTTGTCAGCCGCTTCCATAGCCATACGCATACGAACCATGTATTCCGCTCTTTGACGGGGGCTGAGTTGTTTATACTCCGTCCAGGACAAAACCGGGTTGTTGCTCACGCGACCTTGTTTTCCCGTTTTCAAAGCTTTATTGATAGTCGAATCTTCTTTTGCCAACTTTCCAGCAACATCATTAAAGCTGTTATAGTTCATCAATTCTTTTTTCGAGAAAGACACACCATTGACTTTGAGTGGTTTGTCTTCATCACCCGTGTAAGTCAAAGTCGCTGATTGGCCGTCTTTTGTGAGAGTCAAACGCACTTGCTCATTGCCATCGGAATCTTTGAAGCTTGTCGCTTCAATGTTTGGCATAAGTTCATTGCGGTTCAAACGAACCCATTCATCCATTTGCGTTTGCAATTTATCTGGATAAACGTGACGAACCATCTTCCAGTATTCACCCACAGTCATTTTCTTTGTCGTGAGACCTGTTTCTTTCAGATATTGATTGATCAGTTTCTTTTGCGAAGCTGCCGCTGCGCCTTCGGCTAAAGGAGAAATACACATCGTAACGACGGAAACTCCCGCAGCGAAATTTTTAAAGAAAGAAAAAGGTTTCAACTTCCATTTCATAACGACCTCATGCTTTTGAGTCTTTTCGGTACACTTTTTAAAAAACTTAACAAGAACCCGGACTTATCCCGGAGATTCGTTCGATGTCTCAATTTGAGATCGAATCCAGTCCAAAAGATAGCCTCGATCTCTTTGTTCCAACTCTTTAAATTTCAATCGCAAGACATTATCGCGGTACTCAACCACCCTGGCCTTGACCTTGATATTGCGAATCTTAGGAAAGATCACGTCCACGTATTTAAGCTCTTTGGAAGTGCCTTCCATGTCCCGCTTTAAAAGCACACGGGTGCCCGCAATAGAGATTGATTCCGTGACACCTTCAAAAATATCCTGACCGACAATGTTCACGGGCGTGCGGAACTCATAACGATGTGCTGTTGGGAAAAGCCAACGCGCACGGCGATCCAAGTAAGGAAAACGGAAATAAAACGCAAGAATCAGAATGGCGATGGTCACAAGACTTGAGAAAACAAGCTGCCATTGCGCGAAGGAGCCTTCGTGAGAAAGATCATGAGAAAAGAAGCGATAAGCATTGATTAATAAGACCAGACTCAAAGAAACAATCGCAAGAGACCACGATGTTTTATGAGGACGGAATAACAGAACACCTGTAAGAAATAAAAGACTTAGCCACAGCCAATCGAGCGTTGAAACACTCTGCAAGAATGCAAAAAGAACGGAAGGTTCATACCACCCAGACACTCCACTTCCGGCAAAGCTAATCAGCAAATTTCCTAAAGGGGCGAGAATAAAAAGAAAAGCTAGAAGAAAAACCCCTGTAGGTCTTTTTAGCTCCGCCTGTGTCATTCAACCTCCACACCTGATGCTAAACGAAACAGGCTTGACTGAGGATGATTTTTGCGCGAGCTAGACCTTAGCTAGGGGTTTGTCGAACGATTAATTTCTTTTAGCCGGGATGGAAATCGTTGTTCTTCCATCATCACTCTTGTCGTCCGTCGTCATTTTGCAAATTTCAACAAGCGTGTTTTCCTGAACTAAAGAATAAATATCTGCGATCTGCTCGTTCGTCACTGCCACGCAGCCGCGCGTCCAGTTCATCGGATGAATCGCACCGACCACCTGACGTTTTCTATCATCACTTGGAAGACCGTGAATCATAATGTCGCCGCCTGCAGACTTACCTTGGGCCTTGGCGAATTCTACGTCCTTCTTGTTAGGATAAGAAACATGAAGAGCTTTGGTGTATTCACTTTGTGGATTTTTATAATCGACGTAGTAAATGCCTTCAGGAGTTTTTCCATCTCCTTCAAATTGTTTGTGCCCAACAGGATTTGAACCGAAGGCCACAGGGTAAACTCTAAGCATTGTTTCGCCCGAGATCAGATAAAGCTCTTTGCGGTCTTTAGAAACCACGATGCGCTCAATCTTAAGGCCTTCATCTTTGATTCTTTGTACAGACTCTCGAGAGCGATCTAAGAGCTTGTCCACCTTTGTGATGTCATCACAGAACTGGTAGTTCTTATCCGCAGCTTTAGAGCCGGCAAATACGTTGGCAGAGAACAAGCTAATAGTCAGAATTGTAAGTAGAGAGTTTTTCATGGATTGAATTTATATCACAGGCCCAGAACTTTCGCACCGACTAACAAATTAAATTTTTTCGTGATGTTTTCTCTCTGCCAAAGACAAATAAAAAGGTCCCTGTGTTTCCACAGAGACCCTGTTTGTCACTTGTGTCTGAAAGTTCGTCAGCCGTTTTTAACGAACAAACGAAGAGCATGATTGAATGCAGCTTTCACGAGCCATTTTCACTCGAGGAGCCATACACTCCGGAGTGCCTTTGTGACGCACAACCGAGAGTGTTCCTACATTCGGCGTATAGGTCTTATTAGAGACTTTGGCCATACATGCATAGTACGCATACTTCTCAAGACCCGTTTTCATTTTACTGCTCGTTGGCAGATAGTTGCGGGCTTCATAGTAGTTAATACCAATGCCACCTTTGCTCGGAGCACTTTGCGCAACTACAAAATTAAAACCGTCTGAAGTGATCTTTTTGCAATCCGCTTCGGTTTTCGCTGAAGCAATACCGAAAGGATCTGCACCCACTTTATCAATCAAAAGAACGTGTCCGTAAACAGCAACAATATCTCCTGCTTTCATAGAAACCGCTGGTGTCACAGAGATTTTACTTAAGCACGTCAGACCGTTGTCTTGAGGCTCTACGTAAGAGCTAGATCCCCACGCCCAAGAGTCCGAAGCTTTCAGAGCGCGGCCGGCTTTGAGTCTTAGTCCTGCCGTCGCCATGGAGGTGAAGACATATCCAGAGCAGTCAATACCTAGAACACTTGTGCCGTCACCGTTATTTTTAAAAAGATCAATCGGAGAGTCCGTCGCTGTTGTCGCGTAGGGCTTTCCACCGTAATCATAAATCAATGGATTGCTGCGAACATTGAAGCAGCCTTGTCCGTAAGAACTCATATCGCGCACGTAGTAGTGCGTGCTTTGCACCTTC
>NZ_CAMLDV010000156.1 GCF_946478835.1 uncultured Bdellovibrio sp.
TCTTTCGCGAACATCGTCACACTGTTCCCACTCGCGACCGAACTGACCTTTGTTCCAACGCTCTTCAATGTCGCGGAAAAGTTCAATGCCGACCTTATAGGGATTGTACCCATTCGGAGCCATTGCCATCGTACCACTGTGATGATCGGCAAAGTCGATGATCTCTGAGTCATTCAAAATCTTTGTCGTCATGAGTTTGGAATGCCAATACGACGCCCATCCCTCATTCATGGTCTTTGTCATACCTTGCGGAGAAAAATAATAAGCCTCATCACGAATGATCGAAAGCACATCCTGCTGCCAATCTGTGAGTGGCGCATAATGAATAAAGAAATTTAAAATATCTTTTTCAGGTTCACTTGGAAAACGCTGCGCTTTTTCTTGTGCTTCTTGTTCTGCCTTACGACGTTGTTCTTCAACAAACGAAGGCGGATTGATGTAGTCGCGCATGTAAGAGCGATCTACTCGCAAAAGATAATTCGGTTCCTGAGCTGCACGCGGCTCTTCAGGCTTAGCCACAGACTTTTCCACATAAGGACTGTAGCGGTCGATCAAGTTTTCAAGACTTAAACAGACGTCGATGAAATTTTCGACGACGTCTTGACCGTAACGATCCATGTAACGACGAATGCGTGTCGCATGATTCGCCATTTGGTCCATCATCTTGCGATTTGTTTTTGAGAACCAAATATTATTCTTAAAGAAATCACAGTGACCATACACGTGAGCCATCACGAGTTTTTGATCCATCATCGCGTTACCTTCCATGAGGTACGCGTAGCAAGGATCGGTATTGATCACCATTTCATAAATTTTTGAAAGACCGTATTCGTAGCTCTTAGAAAGATGCTCGTACTCCATCCCAAACTTCCAGTGTGGGTAACGCACCGGGAATCCACCGTAAGCCGCAAACTGATTGATTTGATCGTAAGTGATCAATTCAAAGATCGTTTCAAAGCAATCCAACCCCGCATCTTTTGCGATTTGCCAGATTCTTTTTCTTTCTGCTTCTAATTCGGGAGTTAAATTAGCCATTACACTACTCCAATTCACGAGCTGCTTCAGCTCCGGGCCTTTGGCCCTCTGCTCTGCCGGCGTCCGCCGCCCTACCGGCCCTTTCCTAAGAAATCTTTGATGGAATCTAAAATCTTATCGCGGCTTTCGATTTGGCTGAGAGTCAGTCTTTCATCAGAGCCAAATTCTTTTTGCAGGTCTTTTAAGAACTGACCGCTTCCGTATTTACTTTCCACCTGCCCGTAACTAAAGACGTTGCAGTTAGGAAGGAAAAACTCTGTCAGCATCTTCACGCAAAGACGAGTGTCTTCACCGGACCAGTTATCACCGTCACTAAAATGGAATGGATAAATATTCCAATCAGCCACTGGATAATCTTTTTCGATGATCTCTTGGCAAAGTTTATAAGCCGAGCTGATCAATGTACCACCCGATTCGCTGGTTCTAAAGAAGGTGTCTTCATCGACTTCTTTAGCCGCGGCATCGTGAATAATGAATCTTGTCTCAAGACCCTTATAATGTTTTTTCAACCACGTATTGATCCAGAAGCTTTCAAGACGAACGATTTCTTTTTGTTCGTCTCCCATACTTCCAGAAACGTCCATCATATAAATCACAACCGCTTGTGTTTGCGGTTGCTGAACTTTTTTAAACGATTTGTACTGCATATCACGACGGATCGGCAGAACTAGCGGTTCTTCAGGATTGTAAGTTCCTGAACCCACCATGCGTTTTAAAGCTCTCTTATACGAAGATTTGAAATGACGAAGACCTTCCGGTCCCACGGGCGCAAGGCCTGTGAATTTCGTCTTCATGGAATCAATGTTTTTAGATCCTTTAGGTTCAATGCGCGGAAGCTGGAGTTTTTCACCCAAGATATCAGCCAGCTCTTCCATCGTGAGTTCCACTTCCAGAAGATGCTCTCCTGGAGCTTCACCGGCTTGACCTTGTCCACCTTCTCCTGGATCGCCCACGTCTTGACCGGGCTGACCCTCGCCTTGACCGACCCCGCCTTGTTGTTTGGGGCCGTAGCGGAAGTTTGGAATATCGATACGAGGAAGCGGAATTTTTACGAACTCGTCTTCGCGCTTCCCGATCATCTCACCCTGAGAGACGTATTTACGTAGGTCTTCTTTAACCTTACCCTTTACGATCTCTCTAAATCTGTTGTGGTCTTCACGTATCGACATTATTTATTCTTTACGTCCCCTCGAGCGAAGATACTTGCAACATAGTGTAAAACGTCTGTCGCAGAGATCTCATCGTACCCGAAGTCCTTGATGAGACGGGTTTTAACAATATCAATTTTTTCTTGAGTGTCTTTGTCAGCCACATTGCTCACAAGAGTCGTCAACTTGATACTGTCTTTTTGGTCTTCGAAAAGTTTCAGCTCAATCGCCTTATGAAGACGTTCGTTCATTTTGTAATTGAACTTCTTGCCTTCCAAAGCCAAAGCCCCGATGTAATTCATGATCTCGCGACGGAAATCGTCTTTGCGAGATTCAGGAATTTCAATTTTCTCTTCAATCGAACGCATCAAACGCTCATCTGGTTCTTCATCGTTACCAGTAAACTGGTTACGAACCTTTTCGCGCTGAGTGTACGCCTTCACGTTATCGATATAATTCGCCGTCAAACGTTGCATTGCACCTTCATCAGCACTGATCGCTCTTTGCACTTCAGCTTTGATGATCTCTTCATATTCTTGCATCACAACGCCCAAAAGCTCCTTGTACTCAGTCTTCAATTCTTCACTTGAAATGAGTGAATGATTTTTAAGACCGGATTCAAGTTCTTTAAACACCATGAACGGATTCACAGAACCTTTGTTGGACTGTTGAGCCGCCACAAGAGCGTTTGAAAGTTTATCTTGGATATAACGAGCCGAAATACCTTCAAGACCTTCGCGGTTGGCTTCCTTACGAAGTTCACGCACGTTGTCTTCTGTATAGTTCGGCAAAGTTTTACCGTTATAGAGTTTTAGTTTCTGCAAACGAGTGAGGTTTGCTTTTTTAGGTTTTTCCAAACGAGTGAGGATCGCCCACATCGCTGCCATTTCAACTGTGTGAGGCGCGATACTGATACCGCGTACTTTTTGCGAATTGAAATCGCGCTTATAGATATTGATCTCATCTCTCCAACGAGTGATGTACGGAATGTCAATTTTCACAGTACGGTCACGAAGGGCTTCCATGAATTCGTTATCTTGAAGACGACGGTACTCCGGCTCATTGGTGTGACCGATGATCACTTCATCGATATGAGTCTGCGCAAACTTCTTAGGTTTCACTCTGTGTTCTTGCGAAGCACCTAGCAAATCGTACAAGAAGGCCACATCAAGTTTCAACACCTCGACAAATTCAATCATCCCGCGATTGGCAACGTTGAACTCCCCGTCAAAGTTAAATGCGCGAGGATCAGAATCAGATCCGTACTCGGCGATCTTACGGTAATTGATATCACCAGTTAATTCCGTAGAGTCTTGGTTCTTTTCATCTTTCGGTTGGAAAGTACCGATACCGATACGATCGGCTTCAGAGATGAACAGACGCTTCACACGCACGTGCGAAAGAACTTTCATCAAATCGCCTTGGTATCTTTCCATTAAAGATTTAAAGATAAAACGAGAAGGAGGGCTGAGCTCTCCTTCTAATTGCACGCGGTATGAACCTTCTTGTCCTTTGTTGATGGACTCGAACACTTGAGGACGCAGTTCTTCTGGAATCAGAAGAAGAGGTTCCTCGTTCATCGGCGATGGGAAGGCTTTCACTCCCTTACCAAGAATGCCATCAAGTTCCAATTTTTCATCGATCCATTCAAATGTGTAAACCGCGCCTTCTTTTGAGTGCGAGTAGCGCTCAAGGCCTTTTTTCAGCATACGGCAGATTGTGGATTTCGCACTTCCCACCGGGCCGTGAAGAAGAATCACACGCTTCTCGGTTCCATAACCAAGAGCCGCCGCTTTTAAAACATTCACCAACTTCATCAGTTGAACATCAAGTCCGAAGACCGCGTCTTTGCCGTTGTTATGGATGTCGTCGAAAAATTTATAGCGAACGACTTCTTTTTTGAAATCGATATACGTCTCTGTGCCCTCTTCAACAATCATGTCATACATGCGTTGGTAAGCATTTCGCGTAATTTTTGGATTTTGTTTTACAAGATCAAGATACTCTTCGAAGGAGCCACTCCAATGCTCTTTAGCTTGAGTGCTTGAGTTCTGCCAATTGGTGACCAACGAATGAAGATCAATCTTAGAGGCCATAATCTCTCCTCGGGGTGCTTGGTGACACACACCCACATTCTTTAGATTATGCCTCAATCCTAGACGGTTAACGAGGAATTTAATTTATTTGTATTGCTTTGAATCCTGTCGGTTGTTTCAAAGTGAAAAGGTCCGTTTTGAACTGGACCTCCGTCTGGGGTGCAGAGAAATGCCACTGCATTTCGAATTGCGGGGCCGTAATTACAACTTTCTTTTGACCTTCTTTTCGATCTAACCAATTCACGCGAATTCCTCTCTGTGAATTCTCACATTGAGAGGTGAAACCTGTGTGGTCCAAACTACATTTCCAGCCAGGTCCACGCACGGGTTCGTCAAATGCGATATTTGTCAAATTCATCGGATGTAACTGAAGATCGATCATTCGAGTGAAAGCTCGATCCGAGTTTCTTCCATAAAAGAACGTTTTTTGAGGATAGATGATATAAGAGATTTCCGAAGGGCTCATCACAAGACTCGCAACTTGAAATCCCAATAACGCCGTTATCTCCAAACGCGCTCGTTCATTCTTAATCGCATAAATATCTATATTGAGTGACTGAGTTTTATTCTCTCTTTGATCCTTAATCAGTGCTTTGGTTTCCCATTGAGCCTTTTGATAGGCTCCTTCCTTCACTGTCTTAGTGACACAACCAGAAACAAAAAAGGTTAGTAGAATTCCGAAGAGAAAGTGATTGATCCTTGTGTTCATTGCCTTAGCATAGAGAAATGAATTCTTTTAAACAAGCCTTGAATCACCTAAAAAGCCATTGGCAACAAAGCCTGGCGCTGGGGGCTGCGGCCAGTGTCTTGCTGCTCTTAACCCGCTATCTTCCTTATATAGGTGCTTTTTTTATTTCTTTGATTCTTTTAATTTTTCAACACGCTACAGAGCAATGGCTTGCCGGAAAAAACTGGAAGGACATTTCTTTTTTAAAAAAGGCCCTTCCCGCTTTTATCATTGTCAGTGTTATTTTGTTTCCCACCAGTGTTCTTGTGGGATCTTCGATGGGAATTATACAAAGTTCCCAAGGTTTTTTTGTCGCCGTTCCCACAGCCTGGGGACTTCTGATGATCGCCGTTTATTTTTACTTAGTCTTAAGCCACTCTCTGCGACTGCGCTTTGAAGACAATGTGGGAATTGCCAAAGCTATCGACATAGCCGGAATGGCTTCGCTCAAAAACTTTAAGCTCTATTTTATTTTGAGTTTTTACCTGAGCCTTCTCTTGGTTCTTTCGGGCTTTGCGTGGAATATAGGTCTTTTGGTCATTCTGCCTTTGCTTTTTTTCAGCAGTCATTTCTCATTCATTGAAATGAAAAAAATGGGACTGCTGCAAGTGGCGAATTAATTATTCAAAGCACCTTTTTTGATCCATTCCAAAATCAAGTTCACTTGTTCAGAACTCAACTGTGGGCTTGAGCGCGGAGGCATCTGCCCGCTGCGCGAAATCGTGTAAAGCACACTGCTTTCTGGTTTGGATTTATTCACAGCCTTTAAAACATTTGTATAAGTATCAAATGCGTATCCGCCTCGCGTGTGACCGGTATAGTGGCAACTCGCGCATTTCGGCCCAAACACATTCGATTTCAAATAGCTAAATGTCGGTTCAGGTCCGTTCACCACCGGAGGCGGTGCTACAGTTGAAGGTCCGCCATTAATCCACGCACGCAAAGTTTCTTTCTCTGCGGAGGCGAGCGGCTGACCCGGCGGCATTGAGTTATTTTGAATTTCCATAAACAAAGGCGAATCCTCCGCATGACCTGGAAGAATCAACCCTGAAGCCACCATGTGCTGAACACTCTGCAAACCGTACACTCCTGACGGACCACTGGTTTGCGTGTGGCATGAAGAACATTTATTAGAGAGAATCTGCAGCGAGGCACTTTCAATGGCCGGATCCAACGCTTGAGAGCTTTGATCCGAAGAAGATGAATTGTTAGAAGAATCGCCAGGGTCCCACCCCACTAAACTTTGTGGGTAACTGCAGCCTGCGAAAATCAAAAGAAGCATTGATGACACAATATATTTTTTCATGCAGCAAAGCTTGCAGGAAATTTTCAAGAAGGCTCCATAGGAAAACAAAAAGCTAGGCTTTAACTCACTGAAGGTCCCAGAAAAACTTGAGAATAGTCATTTTAAATAAAAAAAGACCCCTCGTTTCCGAGGGGTCTTTGGTTTTGATTTTATTTATCTTGTTGTGCGTGTTCCGCGATTGGAACGTCCGTCGTCGAAGCTGGCAAACGTGGATTTGTCAGCTCTTGTTTTTCGATTGCGAAGATCTTGTTGCGGATCTCTTCGACTTTCTTTTTGTCTGTCTCTAGATCAGCAGCTTTGCGATACATCTTCTTCGCTTTATCTACCATCGCCTGCTTATAGTAAGCGTCACCCAAGTGTTCAGCGATAATGCTGACAGTGGATTGGTACTTGTGAGCGGCTTCTAAAAACTTGATCGACTCTGTGAACTTCGCTTGCTTATAAAGAATCCATCCCAAAGTATCTAGCACGTAACCATCTTTAGGTTCTAATTCCAAAGCGCGACGAGCAAGTTTCTCTGCATCCGGAAGATGCACGTTCATCTCAGCCCAAGTGAAGGCTAAGTAGTTCATGCCTTGCACGTGGTTTGGATCAAGCTCCAAAACTTTTTGCATTTCTGTCACAACCACATCTTTGTTACCAAGACGGTCATTGATAGTACCGTAGTAGAAACGAAGTTGCGCATTATCGGCAAACTTCTCAAGGCCTTGCTCTAAAACTTTCGCAGCACCTTTAAAGTCATCTTTTTCATCCAACAAAGAAGCATACATCGCATACACTTGTGGTTGGTCTTGACGGTCTTTCAAACCTTTCGCTGCAACTTCCAACGCTTCATCAAGTTTATTCAAACCCTTCAGCAGATAAGCCGCATGTACGACTGATTCACCATAGTAAGTGCTTGATACTGGAATCTTACGATATTCTTTCACTGCTTTTTCAGCTTGGTGAGTTTCTTCGTAAACCGCCGCTAAATAGAAACGAACTTTGTCAGAATCCGGAGCGTCTTTAAGAACGTCTTCCAATTTCTTAGCTGCAAGATCGTATTTCTTTTGTTCAATCAAGATCAAAGCCATCTTCATGCGAACATTGAGCGGCTCATCAGATTCATTTTCCACCACTTCCAATTGCTCGTATGCTTTTTCGTAATCGCCACGCTCAATGAAAGTTTGCGCCAAGATTTCTGCGATCTTAGGGCTTGGAGTATTTTCTTTTTGGTACTCACGATACATTGCGATCGCTCTGTCTTCCTTCTTTTGCTTTGTGTAAAGCATTCCCAAAGAAAGAACAGCGTCGACAAAATCAGGTTTCAACTGCAAAGCCTTTTTGAAAGACTCTTCTGCGGCCTTTTGATATTTCGCTTCTGGTTGCTCCGCACGCACACGACCGATGTAGTAGTGCGCAAGATATGGAGTAGCGTAATCCGGATTTTTCGCCAAAGATTCAAAATATTTTACTGCTGTGTCAGATTGCTTTTGCTCTGAATACAAAGCACCAATGTAAAGCGGCGCCTCTGTGTTCGTTGGCTGCAACTTCATCACAGTGTTGTATTCCGCCAATGCTTTTGGATAAAGCTTCAATGAAGAGTACAAACCACCCACTAACAAGT
>NZ_CAMLDV010000157.1 GCF_946478835.1 uncultured Bdellovibrio sp.
GGGATGTTCTTTATTCCAGGCGGTAAATCGACTCAGCACCGTGGTGTTGATGCCGACGTGGTATTGCCAGGTCCTTACAGCACGGATGATATCGGTGAGAAGTATATGGATTACTCTCTTCCGCCAAAAACAATCGAAGCGTTTATTTCTCCAGATGCTTACGTGAAAGAAGGCCCTGGTGCATGGAAAGAATTGAAGCCAGAGTGGTTGAAATCTTTGCGTGACAGATCTTCAGAGCGTGTTGCTAAGAACGATGAATTTAAAAAGATCGTGGATGAATTAAACAAAGCCAAAGCGCGCGGAAAAGTAATCCGTGTCAGCGAAGTGCTAAAAGATAAAAACGAAAAAGATAAAAAAGATAAGGCTAAGAAGACGGCTAGTAAGGCTAAGAAAAATGAAGAGTACTTAAAGCGTCCTGATATTCAGGAAGCAGAAAGCGTTCTTCTGGATCTGATTCAGTTGCAAGAGGGAAAAACTCTTGTGACTCCGAAACAGGCCAACGCTAAGTAAGGCGTCTTAAGAGTCCTTTGAGTAGGGCCATGTTTGTTGTTGTTAAAGCCCAGGGCAGAACCCTGGGCTTTTTTTATTTTATAGCTGTAATTGCGCCTGCATTAGCAAGTGCTTGTAAGGCTACAAGATCTTGCTTCTGAGACGTGCCCTTGAGGTAAGTGCCTACTACACAAGTGTTGTTTGCATTCAGGGCCTTGACGAGTTTAGGAAGTCCGCTCTTAAGAGAGCTTTCAACTAAGACTCCACCGAAACTCAAATAGACTTTTTCTTTTGAAGTGACGGACTGTTGCCACAAGATCAATGAACGATCGCTGCGCAATTGAATTTTTGATTTTGCTGATACTTTGCAATTCGTAACGGGAATTGTTTTGAATCCTTGCAAAGAAATATGCTGCATCCATGATTTAAGAAACGCTTCTTGCAGCTCTAACGAGCTGAGTGTTTGAAGCAGTTTAATTGATTGCTGATAAGCTTCAGGAAGTTCTGAAACCTCACCTGAAGGCTTGTGTAGATTTTTAAATGATGTCGTCACTGTGTGCCCGACATCACCTAGTTTTTTATCAAGCAGATCTTTTAGAGATTCAGAAACCATGTCTTTCTGAGGCTTGTCCACCCAAACGCCAAGACTCCAAGTCGCGCTAAAGGAGCCGTCGGACTCTGCAATATGCCATTCGGAAGAAGGCCAATAAGTCATGTCGCCAGGGCTGGCTTCCAAGAGTTGCGAATACTTTTTGTACTTATCGTATTTAAACGAACGATCCAGGCCGGGATTGTTTTTGCCAAAATCGGATGGCCAAAGACGAAATTTTTTTGTGCCAGCGACTGGAAAACTAAAAACCCCGCAAGAATCCACGTGAACACCAAACGGCGTCTTCCGATAGTTCCCTAGGTAAAGACCCATCTCAGAAAAACGATTGGGATAACCGACGTGACGATAAAGTTCATTCGTGAAATCAGTCAGAAGATGTTGTTTCTTCAGGTTCACAGTCAAAAGCTCATCGCAGACCAAGCAATAATCCGAGAAGAGATCTTTCATGCGCTTGTGATATCCCAAAAGGGACTTGTCTTTCTTAACGGGAAGAACTTGCAGTACGTCTTCGGGACCGACTTTAAAGCCTTGAATGTAGAATTTAAAACCCTCGGGATTGTTGGCCTTGCGGCAGCGATCGCTATAAAGAACTAAAAGGTCAAAGATCTCGGCATCGCTCATCTCCAAAAGACCCGATTTAACGTTCTTTAAAAGCAATGGCTTTTTTTCCCAGTTGTTCTTGGCAAAATCTTGCCAAAACTTCTGATCCAACAAAACGGGTTTAGCGGGAGATGAGGATGATTTTCGAGTCATAGAGGCCGAGATTCAATTAGAAAGCCTGGCGAGTCAAATAAAGAAGACCAGAGTGAAAATACGAAGGGGTTGGCAAATTTACTGACTTCGCCAAAAGGTCTTTATAGTCCTTGTGAGAGTCACAGATTTGGCTTAAAAAGAGCCTCTCCTAAGGAATCATATGAACAACTCTGCGGCTGTCACATTTGAAGAACCCGTTTTGGCTATCGAGCTTAAGAGGGACGTCACAAAGCACCTTAAAAGAGGGCACCGTTGGATCTTTGCCAATTGTTTTGAAGAGGGGCGCCCACCCAAATCGGGAATCCATCTTTTGGTTTATAAAGGCGAAGCACTTGCTTTGGGAATCTGGCAAGGTGACACGCAATTGCGCTTCCGTGTCTTGGTTCTGGCTGAGGAGCCCATCTTTAGACGCAATAATGTGAAAAGAACTCTGGAGCTTTACTTCGACAGTCAATGGCGTAAGGCTGTCGAGATTCGTAAGACGTTTGATTTGTCTGTGACAAACTCTTTCCGCCTTATTAACGGAGAAGGAGACGGCCTTCCTGGTTTGATCGTGGATGTTTACAACGATACGGCCGTGATTAAGCACGACCATGCCATCATGGAAAAAACTTGGAATGCGAAAGTAATTGCTGAAAGGATTCAGGCCGATTTTCCCCAGGTGAAATGCGTGTATTTGAAGCGTCGTAATGACGTAGAAGAAAAAGGTGTGAACATCGTTGGTACCTTAGCGCCCGAAGTTCAGTTTCTTGAAAATGGTGTCTTGTTCGCTTCGAACATTCGTGATGCCGCTAAGACGGGTTTCTTTTTAGATCAAAGAGACAACCGCAAGATGATCCAGCACTTTGCCAAGGGAAAAACAGTTTTAAATCTTTTCAGTTACACGGGCGGATTTTCACTTTTTGCGGCTAAAGGTGGCGCTAAAGAAGTTACCAGCGTTGATATTGCCAAGGTCGCTATTCAAGCGGTTGCTCGCAATTTTGAAATCAACGGTTTTAAAACCGCGCACACGGATATTGCGACAGACGCTTTTGCTTTCCTTGAACAGCAAAACGTGGAAAAGAAAAAATATGATCTTGTGATCACGGATCCTCCTAGCTTTGCACCAAACGAAAAGTCTGTGGAGCAGGCGAAGGCCGCTTACACGAAGGTCTTTTCAAATTCGATTAAGCTTGTGAACTCTGAGGGCCTATTTGCTGCGAGTTCTTGTTCAAGCCATATCTCGACAAAAGAGTTCATCGATATCTGCCAGGAAGCCTTCTCGAAGGCGCGTAAGAAGGGAACCTTGGTTTATTTGGGCGGACAGCCTGTGGACCACCCTTATCCATTGGCTATGGAAGAGCTTCGTTATCTGAAGTTTGCGCTCTTCCGTTTGGATTAATTTTAAAAAAGTAGAAGGTAGAACTGTGGAAACCATTGCCAGTCTTCGTCAGGAAATTGATCAGGTTCACAAAGAGTTGCATGACTTGCTTTTGCGTCGTCGTGATTTGACGATGGCGGTCTGGAAAATCAAGAAAGAGCAAGGTCTGCCATTTTACAGCCCTGAGCGGGAAGAACAGATTCTTAAAGACTTCGTGAGCATGGGCACAGGATCGTCAAAAGACCCATTGTTTGAGGAGCTTCTTAAGAATGTGATGGAATCCATTCTTAGAGAATATCAGAAATATTTAAACGCCAAATATCCACAAAAATAAAAGGCAGCTTCTGACTGCTTTGTCAGAGCTGCCTTGCTCAATTACTTCTTACGACTTTGATATTCTTTTTCTCTTTGGAAGTGACTTTCAGAAAGACCGTAACTTTCAACGTTTCCAAGATCTTTGATCAATGATTCCAGATCCTTTTTGCCGTTAATAAAATCCAAGTGTCCTTGAATCTTTGCGATAAGTTCTGTCTCACGTTCTTTCAAAGCTTCGTAGCGGATGTAACCAAGTCCTAAAGACTCCCATTCCTTAATGAAACGAGCAGCTGACTGAGAAGTGGCATTGAACATCGTATTGCGACACTCTTGATCTGGTTTAATTTGGTGCCAGTTGCCGAACTGATCTTTGAGTTTTACCTGATGTTTTTCACAAGGCTTGCCGCAGTCTTTGAAACTTGAGCCTTTGCTTAAGAAGGCCGCGAACACACAGTGTTCCATGTGGAAGCTTGGCATGTATTGGTATGCTGTGACTTCAAAGTGGTCGGCTTGACCGGCTTGAATCAACTCGCTGACTTGCAAATGATTAAGATCATAACCTAGGCAAAGGCTTGAAAGCCCTTTATCAAGAAGATACTGAGCCGTCAGATGATTGGTCACATTCAAACTGAAATCACCCAAGATCTGACCTTGATAAGCATTGGCTTGTAGATACTGAACAGCCCCTAAGTTTCTAGCAAGAATGGCATCTGGATTGAGATTCAAAAGATGTTTGATATTACGATGCTCGTTAGGCTTTAAAATACGAGTCGTCGCGATGGCGGTTTTCAAACCTTGTTCTCTTAAAAGGTTAAGACTTGGTTCGAAATCAAGACCGAACTCAAAATCCAAAATAACAAGATTCAAGCTTTCAGTGCTAAGAGTTCCAGCTTTGATGGCATTCGCAACATCTTCAACTTGTGCTTTTTCACGCAAGAGCAGATTCAATTTTACGCCAGAAGCTTTTCTTGCAGATGTTTTTTTACCTTCGATCCAAGAGCCCATTTGTGCTGCAGAGCCAATTTCTGGAGTTCTTCCGTTTTGAATGCGCAGATCCGTCAGTTCTTTAACAAGCTGTTGGCGCAATTCTTTGATTTGGCGATGAGGTAAAAACAGCGGAGTTGCATTGTCCAACTCGCAAGAGAACCCTTCGCCACGGAATGGACTTCCCATCAAAGAAAAAAGCTCTTCACGAAGATCAAGAGAGTTCAGTCCTTTACTCTTTGCAGCTTCACAAACATTTTCAGAATACGCCGTAACCGTGTTTTTGCCATCGGAGTATTCCACTTTCAAAGGTTGACCCAAGGAAGCTTCGGCGCGAATGAAAACGGGAACGCGTTTTTTTCTTTGTTTGTCTTCAACACTCAACGCGACATCTTTTTTAAGATCTTTGTCGTGATTATAGAAAACGCGCGCTCCTAAGAACAAACCATCCATTGCGATGTCACGCGAGAATTCCAATTCGAAACGACGAGGATTCAATGTTTTTACCGCAAAAACGAATCCGCCTTTTTCAACACTTTGTCCATTGCGATCATTGTAGACCCAAAGAACACCGTCGCCGGCTTTAATGAAGTCAGCCTTTAAACCTTGTGCGACATTCTCTTCGGTGATTTCCACTTCTAAAGAGTTGCCGTTCACGCGCGAGATTTTTCCGAACTCAAAACCTCTGTGTGCACTGAAAGTTCCCTCTACCAATTCCTGGTGATTCACACCATGGAACCAACCGCTATAAAAACCGCGAGAGAAGGCCGTTGCCATTTGTTTTTTTAAAAGAATCGGATTTGTGAGAATGTGATTTTTTTGAGCCGTGGTAATCGCTTCGTCATAACTGCGAGCGGCGGTAGCAACGTATTCAGGAGTTTTTAAGCGGCCTTCGATTTTAAAGCAATCAACACCAGCATCCAAAAGACTTGGCACTTCGTTGATTCCGCAAAGATCTTGAGGCGAAACGAGGAACGATTTTCCATTAAGGTCGCGCTTTTCGCCATCGACGTGCATTTCATAATTGAAACGACAGCTTTGCGCACACTGACCGCGATTGGCAGAGCGTCCGCCGATACCTTCAGAAGTAAAACATTGTCCCGAGTAACTCACGCACAAAGCACCGTGAACAAAGACTTCGATTTCTTTGCTGGTGTTTTGTTTGATCGCTTGAATTTCCTTAATGGAATTCTCACGCGCTAAAACGAAACGCTGAATGCCCAAATCATCCAACCACTGAATAGCTTCGGCGTTGCTGATGCTCATTTGTGTAGAAGCATGAACACGTTGGTGCGGAGCCATTTGGCGAATCATTCGCACCAAGCCCAGATCTTGAACGATAAAGGCGTCGGGTTTTAAAGGAAGAATTTTTTCAAGAGTCTCAACGGCTTTGTGAAGCTCGTTTTGGAAAATCAAAATATTGAAAGCCAGGTTTACCTTCACGCCGTAAAGATGGCAGGTGTCGATGATCTCTTTGACCTCTTCAATTTGAAAGTCGTAACTGCGACCGCGGGCATTGAATCCCGGAACTCCCATGAAAATGGCATCGGCACCATTGTGGATGGCAGCCATAGCCATCTCTTTTGTACCTACGGGGAGCAACAGTTCGGGACGCTTCAAATTTTGATTTTCCATAGGGGAGTAATTAGCCAGTCCTCAGCGTTTTTCGCAAGGGGAAAGAGGTTACATGAGCCCTTTTACAAAACATAGGCAGGAGGCTGTCGACTTTTTAGACGGCCCTGGAGAGTTTATAGGCGCTGACTCAAAACTTCGGAAGCATGTTATAACGGCGACTCCAAAACTTATTACCCGGAGTATCTTGTGTTTAAAAAGTTTGTAGCGACGGCTTTGGTTGCGTGTTTTGCAGTGCCTGCGATGGCTCGCCCGCAAATTCGCATTTTCTATTCTCTTCCTTGGTATCCGACAGGCGTTGAGGTGATTAAAGATGGTCAGGACACGTCTCGTTTGCTTGTTCGTCAGGCTATTAAAAACTCTTCTTCACACAAAGATGCTTATAAGACACTTGTAACGACGACTGACTTTTTTGAAACGCAGTTTGGTCGTCGCAGTTATGATGGACAAAACTCGGAAATCAAGGCCACTGTAGGTCTTGGTAAGATTGATATCCTTCCTATCTTTAGCGCCTTTAAGCAAAATGCCGCGTGGGCATCCGGCTTAAACCGTTTCCTTTTTGGTGCTGGCGGTTCTGTTCTTGATAATTTTGAAAAACACATCGACGTGGTGGCGCATGAATATACTCATGCAATTGTGGACACCTCTTCTCGCTTAAAATACGAAGGCGAGGCGGGAGCTTTGAACGAAAGCTTTGCAGACGTGTTTGGCGAAATGGCTGAAGTTTATTCGGGCGGTTCAACACAAAAATGGTTGATCGGTGAGAACGTTTTGACTGAAAACGGCAAACGCCAATTCAGCCAAAAAGAAGGTCGCACGGTCGTAGCTTTGCGTGACATGATGAACCCTGAAAAGGGTTTGGATAAGCAGCCTTCTCATGTATCGCAAATTCCAAAAGAATTGGGACCTGGTTGTGTTCCTTCTTCTGCCAACGACAACTGCGGGGTTCACATGCTCAGCGGTATTCCGAATAAGGCTTCGGCTTTGATGGTGGAAGCTTTGGGTTGGGAAAAGATGAAAGGTATCTTCTATACCGTCATGACTCAGAAGCTTACCCCAGATGCGCAATTCCAAGATTATGCGCGCGAGATGCTTAATACTTGTGCGGAACGCTTAAGTCCTCAAGAGTGTAACGCCGTTTTTGAATCCCTTCGCGCCGTTGGACTTCGCTAGTCCTCCTCAAACCCCTCTATATTTGATCTGAGCCCGGTTTTCGGGCTCTTTAAAGAATCTCCAAGGTCCCTTTTTTCGGGACCTATTTGACGTGACAAAAGCTTCTCTTTTCGCTTAGATAGACGCGAATTAGAGATGGAGATTTTCAATGTCGAAAAAGACCACTGTGAAAGCGGGGAGCAAACCGTCTGCGAAAAAAGCAGCGAAGACCACCGCAAAGGCAGCTACGAAGACTTCTAAAAAAGTAACAACTAAAGCCGATAACTTTGGCGGACTCTCTGAAGAGATTTTGCTTCGCATGCATGACTTGATGGTGAAGTCTCGCGTGCTTGAAGAGCGTCTGATTAAAATCTACAAAGCCGGTGAAGCGTATTTCTGGATCGGTGGACCGGGTGAAGAAGCTTTCGGCGTGCCACTCGGAATGCTAGCGAACAAAGGGCAAGGTCTTGCTCACGATTGGTTCCACCTGCACTATCGTTGCACTCCAACGTTGTTGGCTCTTGGCATGACGATGATTGATTCTATTCGTTTGATTATGAATAGA
>NZ_CAMLDV010000158.1 GCF_946478835.1 uncultured Bdellovibrio sp.
ATCGTGAAAAGTGCCTTTTCTTTGGTGAAACAGGAATACATCCACACCATTAGTTTTTATTTGCAAATCAATCGTGATTACAAAACCGGAACGACCAATGCTCCACTCATCAACGAGGTTTATCATGTCAGCTCGTTCTGATCAGCGGGGAAATATTGTTTTAAGCCTGATTTTGGTAGGAGTGTTAGGAATCATCGTGAGTGCCGTAGCGGCATTGATCAATGATCAGATCAAGGAAGCCGTACGCCAACGGCAGAGTTCCCAGCATAGGTTGGCATTAAGCTCCGCTATTGAAACTTTTATGGTGGCAGTTCGCTTCGCTGAAGCAAAGTACATGATTGAAACCCGACACTGTGACGATGCTCGTCTGTTTCTGCGTGCCTTAGCCGAAGGACATCATTGCTCTCAGCTCGGCGGGAAAAAATTGACGACCTTCACGGTGGACGATCTTTCGGGGCTAACTTTGGATGAACGCAGTCTTTTTACTTACGGCGAGGATTGGGAGATTCAGGAAACTTCCCCTGCCCAAGGTCCGATGACTCGCAAAGTGATGTCCGTGAGCATGGATCGTATGCAGGTCGATTTTTTCTACAATAACACGTTCACCTCCAAAGACCGCGCGGAGTTTAATGCCGTTCTTTATAACAACGGCGAAAGAATCGCGAACAATCGGTTTTCTTTGTTCACCTCGGACTCTCCGAATCGCATGCATCTGGATTCCGGGGATCTTAAGATCGTGCAGCAATATCCCACTGCCAACGATGCCTGTCGCAATCAAATGTGGTCTAAATATCGGCAGTACTCCGGCACCTCGTGTGATGAGGTCGCAAACCTAGGCGGTGGCACGGGAGTCGCTTTTTACCGAGGGGATTTTTTTGGTCTGCGTACTAACGACGGTCAGATTGTCAACTTTCGCAATCTCAATGGTAGCTCCTACCTCGTCACGGAAAATGGCAGTTTGAATGGTGTTAAGGTTTTTCCCGAATATAACAAGGAAGCTTTTACCAATGTCGATGATATTGAAATCTTAGGCGAAGACGCCGGTGAAGATCAGTTGATTGCCGTTCACGGTGGAGGCGAGGGAACGGTAATAAGTTATCTGAACACGACGACAAAATCTTTGGTTCCGATTTGCAAGCTCGGTCAGATGGGATGGGCCCAGGGGTTTTCTGGAATTGCAGGCACCATTGGAAGCCACAGTTTGATTTTAGATTCTTCAAACCCTTCAGCAAGTGTCTCGACGTTTCTTTTAAAGTCGGATTCAGGAAAACTTCTTTACGTCTTAATCAAATCAGTCGCGACGTCAGAGGACCTTACGGGACTTGAACCTGAGTTCTTAGTCACGCAGACCAATGGACGAAAATTTATATGCGCAGGTTTTCCTGATACCTACGAGCAGGACATTGAAAACACACGAACGCTCGGCCTGACCCGCGGAAAGCAAGTCAGCAGACCCTATTATATTTTTTAAAGAGGAGTTTCTATGGGCTTAATGAAAATATTTGTTCTCATCTCTGTGAGTTTGCTGAGCCGGCAAAGTTTTGCCAATCGAGTTTTGATTTCTCCACCGTTGGATTTGATGTCCTACCATGATTTTAGGAAAGATGTTTGGGAGGGGACGACCCTTTTAGGAGAGGGAACTCCGATCATTTCTGGCTTCGTCGTCAAAGTAACATTATCGAATCTTTCGAAACTTCCGCAGACGGGAAGTATTTCGTTTAATAACGGTTCTGGAAATTATGGAAACAACATGTGTTGTCCCGCGTACAGTATGAATACCACCGTTGTTATTTGTGGCAACGTGAGTGGCACAAAAACCAGTGCTAGCAATGGTCCTATTAATAACTATACCGGGGAGGGAAAGTGGTCCCTGGCTCCGAACAGTTCAACAGTGATTTCCATTGTTGGCATGGGCGAAGGAACTTATGGAAATCCCATTGGCCCAGCGAAAACTTTCGCAGCGAGTATCACTCTTTCCGGCACTTTAAAAATTACGGTGAACGAAGATCGCGGTGCGATTCAGGGATCAATTTCGACGTATCCTAATTCTTCTTCCGGAGGATCGTATTGCGGGTATTCGTGGAATAACATGATGTACGGAAAATACATCAATGTCAGCGGCACGGATCAAGTGATTCAACTGAATGGCGGAAGACCTTTTTAACTCTTATCCTTGAATGGAACGTGGGATGAATCAAAATATTCAGGTAAGAATCTTAAAATCTGTCTTATTGTTAAGCTTCGTATTCTGTGATTTCGCATATGCAAGCCCGCTGAACCTGACTTATCAAGGGCGTATTGTAAAAGAGGATGGAGTTCCCCTTGAATACTCCAATGTTAGTTTCCTTTTTGAGATCGCAAATCCAACAGGAAGCTGCGTGGTTTACCGTGAACAAGTCGACGGCGTAAATATGGTCGGCTCTAAAGGAGTTTTCGACGTCCCTATTGGGATGGGAACGCGATTGTTTCCTACTTCACCTATATATAATTTTGCAACGGCTTTTGAGAACTCCACGACTCACAATTGTTATGGGGGTTCCACATTCACCGCCTTGGAAAGTGACAACCGTGTATTGAAAGTACAATTTCATGACGGCACTGGATGGAAACAGATTAGCCCGATGAATGTCATCCGCTCCGTGCCGTATGCATTGTCGGCTTTTTCCGCCGTGAGACTGGGAACAAAAACGGAAAATGATTTTGTCATTAAAACGGGGATTCCGACTTGTGTCGTGAATGAATTTTTAAGCTGGAATGGAACGGCCTTAGCTTGTGCCCCCGTGAGTGGAGCCAGCGGCGGTACAGTGACGAACGTAAGTTCCGCTAATGGTTACATCACAATTACCAATAACACTTCAACTCCTCTTGTGACTTTGAATGTTGGCACGGTCGCGGGAACAATCGCTGCGGGTGATGATTCTCGTTTTACGAATTCACGCACACCGACGGGACCTGCCGGTGGAGATTTAAGTGGCACTTATCCAAATCCTTCCGTAGCGAAACTTCAAAATGTGGTCGTTTCTAATACAGCTCCAACTTCAGGTCACTTCTTAAAATTTGATGGCACTCAATGGGGAAGTTCTGCAATAACAACAAGTGATATTACAAATTTAAATGCGGCATTGAGTAACTATCATACGGTGGCCGCCTTTAATACGGCTGTGGTCAATGCAAACTGTGCAGCCCATCAGACTCCATACTGGAATTCGGTTTCGGGATCATTCCAATGTCAGTCGATCAACGTGTCTCTGGCGGGTGATGTGAGTGGAACGATTGGTACTGTTTCTGTTAATAAGATTAAAGGTGTTGATGTTGATACAACGGGATTAACTTCGGGCCAAGTTCTGAAATATGATGGAACGAAGTGGGCTGCGGCTAATGATTCAAATGCTTGGGGTACTGTCACAAACATTGCGACTGGTACTGGATTGAGCGGCGGGCCTATTACAACGACCGGAACTATTTCTTTAGCAGACACAGCTGTGACTGCAGGATCTTATACTCGGGCCAACATCACTGTCGATGCTCAAGGTCGTTTGACGGCCGCAACCAGTGGGGCTGCTGTGAATCTCGCGACTGAAGTCACCGGTACTTTACCGATTGCAAATGGCGGTACGGGACAGGCAACAGCAACAGCGGCCTTCAATGGTCTTTCACCAAGCACCACCAAAGGTGACTTGATTGTTCACGATGGTACGAATGATATTCGTTTGCCGGTTGGAACAAATGGACAAGTTCTATCAGCAAACTTGGCACAAGCTTCTGGCCTTCAATGGATCACTCCAACAAATGGAACTGTAACTAATGTCACGGGGACTGCGCCGATTGTTGTTGCAACAGGTTCAACAACTCCTGCCATTTCCATTAACGATGCGACAACATCGACGAAAGGTGCTGTGCAGGTAGGAGCTGGTATTTCTGTATCGTCAGGAACCATCAGTGCAGATCCAGCAAACTTCCCTTCTGCTGTTCCTGTCTCTAAAGGGGGTACGGGAGCAACGTCTCTCACGGGCAATCGATTGATTGCCTCTAACGGAACAGGAAACGCGTTAATAACATTTAACTGTACTGTTGGACAAATAGTCTCGTTTGATGCCACAGGTATGATGATTTGTTCTTCATTCGCGACAGGCTCCATTTTTGTTAATGGCGGAAATTCTTTTGCGGGAACGGCCACTCTCGGAACGAACGACAACTTTCCCTTAAATTTTGAAACCAATGGCACAACCAAAATGACAATCCTTGCCGACGGCAGTGTCGGAGTCGGGACGGCGGGGCCTCCGTATCCTTTTACAGTTTATAAAGACCTTGGCGTAACTGCGGGTGAAAAAATTCTGTCGCATTTTGCACAGTCAAACGCCGCCGTTCCAGGTGTAGCGATTGCGTATGATAGCGACGGAGCTGTTGGCACAAGAGCCCGTATTCGTTCTTCCAGTGGATTTCCTCTTGACCTCGGAACTTTTTCTGCACCTTCTGCAATTTCTATTACAAGTTCTGGAAGCGTTGGTATCGGTACTACAAATCCTGGATCTTCTTCATTGACTGTCGCAACTGGTTCAGGACAGTTCTCAAATGGAATACAGGTTCTGGCGTCCACACACGCAACGTCGCGACGAGCTTCCGCATCAATCGACGATTGGGCGATTGTTCAGGATATTAACGGGAATGGCACTAAAGACTTTGCAATTTATCAAGGATCAGCGGCGGCTCATCGAATTTTTATCAACACGAGTGGGAATGTCGGGATTGGTGCAACAAGTCCGGGTGACAAGCTGCAGGTCGATTCATCGAGTTCTGCAGGCCTTATGCTGAATACTACGGGTGGAGCTCCTCGCCAAGCTCATGTACGATTTGCCGACGGCGGTGCGAATAAGTGGCAGTGGCGTTATAATCCTGGGGATGGTGATAGTTTACGAGCTTACAGTTTTACTCTGAGTGCTGATGTCATGACGATGACAAGTGCTGGTCGCGTCGGCATTGGAACCACGAATCCCGCTACTAAACTAGAAGTAGCAGGTACGGTGGCGGCCACTTCTTTCTCCGTCGGTCCTCAGATTGTTAACAGCACATGCAGTAATGCCGCAGCGAATTCATGTGTAGCAACGGCGACTTGTCCCGCGGGCAAGACTCTTCTTTCTGGCGGCTTTACGACATCTTGGGCAGCAGCACAAGTACTTGCGTCTTATCCCTCAGCGGGGAACGCTTGGAGTTGTCAGTTCTACAGTTCGTCGGCCCTTGGCCCACATATCTGTTATGCTCTCTGTGCTAATATTCAGTAAATGTTTGGGTAAAAGAATGACATTTCTTGTCTCGCGTTCAGAGAATGCACTTAGGCCGCTCCAAGCGCACTCTCTAATCTCGTATTTAAATCAAGCTGGCTGAAAATGGCCAGGGTCTTCGTTTTGCATCGGATTTAGGAATAAACGGAGCCCCTTATGCAATTGAGACATATATCCATGGTTATCGCTATTCTTACTTTAAGCCTCTTTGCAGAAGGAGCCGTGTCGCCTGTGGATTCTGTCAGAGAAAACTCCTGGGGCACATTCCGCGTCGGAAGTCGTTACGTTTTGAGTCGCATGACATTGTTGGGAAAAGAAGAACCTAATCAAACAGAGGCTCAGAACAACTCATTGACCTTGGATCGCGGAACTGAGTTCGAAGTTATTGAAAATTTCAAAGGCAGTGACGGGCGGGAACTCGTGCGTATCGGTTTGGATGTGGAAGAAGATTACATGAGTGATCTTCCGTCCGATCTTTGGGTTGATGCTCGTGATTTGAATCTTGGTCAACCACAGATGATGAACGCGCAAGAAGGTCTCTTTCAGGATGTCAGTTCCTATGATGAATATGAAGTGGCAGGTCCTGCGCAAAAACGGAGAGGTCGCCGTACAGGAGGCAGCCGTGGTGGTATGACCTATTGCTACCGTAACGTCAAAAAACGTTTGATGTCTCAATGTGGTGTGGATGTTTATCTGCCAGGAGCCGCCGATTATCAGGCCGAGACGATTTTACCGCAATACGGTT
This sequence comes from uncultured Bdellovibrio sp., assembly GCF_946478835.1. The sequence continues at coordinate 6,025 of NZ_CAMLDV010000158.1, forward strand.
TTAAAAAAATCTCTGCTGATTGGAGCAACTATAAAGATCTTCCGGTCTGCACGGTTTGTGTGTCCTCTGGTGGAAGCAAAAATTGTGGCACCAAGGACCGTTTCCAAGCTTGTGGGGACGTCGCGATGAAGGTGAGTAAAGCAGCTCGCGGCGGGTGGCATGGATGGAAGCCTCGCATGGACAGTCCTATTCTTGGAAATCACACTTCCTTAGGCTGTTTTTATAAAGAGCCTTAATTACTTAGGAATGTGGGGGACTTCAATAACCGCTCTAAATCCTTGTCGGGAACAAATAGCAAGGATGATTGTTCGTAGAGCCGTGATGTTTTTTCCTCCGACTCCGAGAACTTTTCCGACGCAATTTTTATTGAAAGATAATTTATAGACTGTTGTTTGGTCGCCGATCTCAATATCCGCAGTAACAGAATCCTGATCCATCTTATCAACCATATTCTTAACCAAAGACTCTAACAGAGTTCGGACATTCTCTCGACAAGCCGTTAAGTCGTTAGAGGAGGTACCAAAGGAAGGTTTCTTTGTGACAGGAATGGATCGCAATCGTATGCCCTTCTGTTTTTTTAATTTATTGGAGCATGTTGATTTCGTGATCTCAAAGAAAAGTGAAGGAGTCGTGATAGGATCTTGTGCGCTTTAAGAGTGCTGTTCAAAAAAAAGTGCTTGCGAGGAATCGTCAGTGATAACTCGCAAGCTAAGGGGAATGAAACCAATCCTTGTATGTAATTGTTCCTTCCATATGCACACCTCTGATTCCTCAGGTGACTCACCTTTGGCAGCTGGCTGGCGTGGTTCGCACCGACACCCCTTTAGCTTTGCGTCCCGCCGTTTCCGACGGTTTGCCTTGAGGCAAAGGAAGGATCTAAATCCTAACGAGTATAACCCTAGGAACCTCCTTTGAGTTATTCTTGATAGATCCAACCAGTTCATCGTTTTTTAGAGAGGCCTGAACCCAAAACCTCTTGGTAGCAATCCTGGTGATTCGCACGTCACTTCGGTGGTTCATCATGATGATCGTGAATTCGATTTTTCATCCGCGTCCTCCTGTAGCTTGGCCCTAAAAGCTTTCACTTACCCGAGGTAAGTCTCCCGAGCCATGTGGTTTCAACTCTTTCAGGATAACTCGACCAAAGTTTTATTTTCAATAGCACTACATTCGATTCTCAAAATACGTCGAAAATGCGTTTCGCTCTGAGAAAACGGGCGAGAATTTGTTTTGGGATGAAACGGAAAAAGGTAAAAAAAAAGGACTCCGAGGGGAGTCCTTTTGTTGATTAAGGAAGAATTTCGCGAATGCGATCCGCGATCTTCATAAACTCTTGAGCTTCGGCACCATTGCTATTCGCTTCAACAATAGGAATTCCCGCTTCGCAAGCAAGACCTACTGAAGGATTGAAAGGAACTGCTCCCAATTTCGCAATGCCTTTGGAGTCAGCGTAAGAATCCATTTCTCCCTTAGGGAAGAGCTGCATTTTTTCGCCGTTCACAGGATTGATCATGTAAGCCATGTTTTCGATCATACCCAGCATTGGAACGTTCACGCGTTGGAACATATCCACCGCTTTTTTTACGTCAAGCAAAGCAACGTTCTGCGGAGTGGATACAACAACAGCTCCCGCAACAGGAACTTTTTGAGCCAACGTCAATTGGATGTCACCAGTTCCCGGTGGAAGATCGACAAGAAGATAATCCAACTCGCCCCAGTTCACATCGCGAAGGAATTGATCCATGGCTTTAAAAAG
>NZ_CAMLDV010000159.1 GCF_946478835.1 uncultured Bdellovibrio sp.
CGAAGTTCCGCTCCCTCTGGGGTTTCCACAAGACGGACTTCAATCCACTTGTCGGGAAGTCCTTCGATAGCGTCGTGCGCGTTGTTTATCAGATTTAGCAAGACCTGACAAAGTTGTACGGATCGACCTTGAACCATGACAGGATGATCTAAAGTAACAACACGAAGTTGAACGCCGTGAAGCTTGCAACGTTCCGTGCACAAGGAAACGGTGTCTTCAATTACAGAGTGAAGATCCGTAAGCTCAAACGGATCTTGATTGCCGTTTCGGGCAAAAGATTTTAAGCCGCGAATGATTTTTGCAACGTGATCGACGGTTTTATCAATTTGCATCAGGGCATGTTCTAAAACCAGCATGTCCGGAATATCTCCTCGCACTTCACCTGTGGCTTGTGCAGAGAGAAGCTTGATAGTGGCAAGAGGCGTATTGATTTCGTGAGCCATGCCTCCAGCCATTTCCCCAAGGGCGGAAAGGCGAGAAGCCTGAATGTTAAGAGTTTTTTGGTAATCCAGTTCCCGCGTTCTTTCGGTAACCAACGATTCAAGATCTTCATTGTGACGGGCCAACATTTTATCGCGCTCATTTAAGGCATGAGTCATCTCTGTGAAAGACTGGGCGAGCTGGCCTAATTCATCCTCACGTTGGGCGAAGGTGTAGAGGTGAATGCTGTAATTCCCTTGAGCGACTTCTTTCGCGCTGGAGATCAAGTCCATTAAAGGACGTGAAATTTCCCGACGCAAAACGAAGAACAATACAATCAACTCAACCACTAAAGAAAAAACTCCCGCGCCTAAAAGAAAACCGACGTTTTCCAAAGCGGTCTTACGCACGATAGATTTGGGATATTCGGAAACGAGATACCAATCAGGACCAGCGATTTTTGCAATCGCTAAATAGTTGTCATGTTCATCGGAAATCACTTCGGCAGAGCTGTGATTCCCCAATAATTGAAATTGAGAAAGCAAAACTTCATCTTTGCTGGATTTGATGTCATATTTACCGTCATGCTTTTGCAACTCTTCTAAATGCGTGGGATGCGCGATCAAACGACCGTCTGCACGCACAACATAATTGCGACCGCCTTTGAGATGATCATTCAACGTGCGGTTGATAAGTTCCGTTACCATCACATCATGATGAACCGAACCCAAAAACTCTGCTCCGTCATAAATCGGTGTGGAACCTGTCACCATCCAGATCTTAGAAACCTTGTCATAGAAAAGTCCCGTCCAAGCCGTCTTTTTTTGCGGATCTTGAGCCGGCATCGAAACAGAGGCGTATTCCTCCTCAGGCATATTCAGAGTGTTTTTTGCATCCAGAGCCCAAAGAGGTTGTTCGGGCCAATAAAGAACAATGGCATTTTCCGGAAATGTAAAATAAGTGTCCTGAAACCGAGAGTGATAAGCGGGGCCCATGCGATTGCAGAGATCATACGCCGCTAGTGTTCGCGCCATGAAGGAAAGACTTTGATCGGCCTGTGGTCCAATAAAAATGCCTGAAAGATTTTTACCGTCGAATTTTTCATCTCTATTGCGAGTAGCACCGTCGTCATATCGTTTTACAAGTTTAGAGTATCTTCCTGGAGTGAGTGGGTCCTTCAGATTCTTTTTATACTGCAAAAGAAATTCTTTTTTCAGAATCTCGTGATTTTGTTGGGCCTCATCGAAAACAATGCGTTCACGGGCTTCCCTCTCGGCATTATAACTGGAGAGAGTGTTTTTACTTTGCTCTTCAATCGTGTGTTTTAAGTGCAAATAACCGCAAACCGTGACAATTAAGACCACGACTGTAATTCGCAAAGCCATTTTCCAAAGAGTTCTAACGGAGAGGCTTTTTAAATTCATGAAGCGGCCTTTTGTTGTTTAAGCACTTTAGATAAAGCCGAAAGACATTGTGAATCCAGAGAGTTTTCCTTGTACTTTTTCATGGCCATAAATCCCTCTTGGGCATTCAAAGGACGCGGATTGCTGGGGCTGGGAAGGGTGTAATTACAAAAAGCATTCGCCACGGCCACAATATGAGTCATTGGATGAATTCTTTTATGATCGATGCCGCGAGGATAACCCTGACCCAACACATCTTCGTGATGCTCGTACGCCACTTGAATCACCTCTGAAGGCACATTTTTTAAAGACTCCAGAATTTCTTTTCCGCGAGTGGGATGAGTTTCAATAAGAGAGCGTTCTTCCTGAGTAAGAAGAGCTCGCGATTTTTCCAAGATATGTTTAGGAATTTCTTTTTTTCCGATATCGTGGAAAAGACCCGCCAAAGAGATTTTAAAAAGCGTTTGCGGAGACTGCCAGCCCAGTTGTTTTGCGATCATCACAGAAAAAATACTGACACCTAAACTGTGTGTATAGAGGTGATCCGTGTGAGTGCTTAAAATTTCCAGCATCGTGAAGGTCTCTTGATCTTCAGTCATGATATTCATACTCGTGGTAAGAAAATCTTTAGCGTTGCGGAAAAGGGCTTCATCGGTTCCTTGCACGAACGCCTGCTGGACAAGCATTTCTCCCGTGTATTGCATGAAGCGAAGTTTTTTTGCGCGCTCCACTTGCCCGCTGGCGGAGACAGCCTTGGAAACAAGAACTGTGAAGCCAACAAGCTTCCCAAAGTCTTCCTGACGAATATAAAGATGAGTCACTCCCTTTTCACGAAGAGTGTTGATTTTTTCAGGAGAAAGACGTCCGCCCTGATGGGCAATTTTAATGTATTTACTCGATGTCATGCGAATGTAGATCGCAAAATCGGATTCTTTGTCAGAGACGAAGTCTTCAATGGGAAGTTTGCAGAACTCTTTGTCTAAATCCACCGGAACGGCAGGTCCTGCGGGGGCTTCTTCTTCTTTAAAGATTCGTTTGATCTTCTCAGTCAGCTCGTCTTCCTTAAACGGCTTGGCCAAAAAGTCATCGGCGCCTAAGTTGTGGGCTTGTTGTGTTTCCAAGATTTGCGAAAATCCAGTCATTAGAATCACAGGAAGGGGCTGGTTCTTTTTAATCCAGGTCAGCAGTTCAACGCCGCTGAAGTGAGGCATTTGAATATCTGAAATCACCAGATCCGGAGGGCTCATTATTATAAGCTCGCGGGCCATTTTTCCATTATTGGCTTCTATGATTTCATATTTTTTTCCCAAAATACTTTTGACGGCCGAGCGAAATAAATTGTCGTCTTCGACCAAAAGGATCTTTTTCATCGTGTCTGCGCCTCCACTGTTCTTATCGGCGTGGATTTGCGTTTAATCTCGACGAGGTGAACTCACTTTTTCATTTGTAATGAATCTCAGAATGAGAAAAGGGGAGCCGTTTACCGTGGCCCCCCTTTAAAGCTAAAGTGGCTAAGAAGTTAAAATCCCCAAACTCCTCTTCCACGTAAATTCACAATAGTATCCTCGCGGCCAATAAGATCGACTTCCAAACTTCCTGTAAAAAACCCCACTTGATTGGGTCGGAAGAGGACCCGAATGGTGCATCTTTGTCCAGGCCATAAGACGCCGGGACAATTTTCTTCGTCTCTGAAGCGGTCGCCGTTCGTATTGATACTGTTGATATAGAACGGAAAGCGGCCATTGTTACGGAGATAGAAGCGCACGGATTTAGTTGTGTTTACGAGTGTCCGGCCGAAATTGTAGGAGAGATACTGTGTCTGAATTTGCATATCTTCATTGCCGATGTCGATGCCGTAAACCTCTTCAGAAAAGGACGGCGCTGTAGTCTCATCGGCGTTGCTCGGCACGGCAAAGAAAATGCTGAGAAGTAAGAGAAATAATAATTTCATAGGCACCTCCTGTCTCCTCTATTTTTTCTGTAAGGAGCGAGGCGCGCAAAATAAAATCCAAGAATGCATGAGTTGTCATACAAAGTCGGAGCTAGGAAATGTCAAAATTTAAAAACTAGCTTGATGACGGAGGCCCGAAGGCCTCGTTAGTCGGATTTTCTTTTTAGAATGACATTAATGTCGTTTATCTCTTCTTGAAAATAATCATTTTCTCGCAATTTGATTTCTGCGGTTTCAAGTTCTCCGTTGCGCGCTTTCTGCAAAATTCTTCTCATATTGAAGAGAGGTCCGGCGATGCGACTTGTAAGTCGATTGAAAATATAAACACCGACAATCAAACTAAAAGAAACCGGAATGATTTGATAAACGAGGAAGCTTATTTTATAGCGGGCAATAAATTCCAAGGCTGACATTGTGCCCACCACGCGTTGCACTTGATCCAGAAAAAGATAAGCCGTAAAAACTTGGACTAAAAAGAGGGCGACAACGAAGACGCCGACATACATCAGGACGTCGTATTGAACCTCGCGGTTCACTACCATCTTGCGGCGGGGCTTAAATATAGACATGTGTTTTTTGCTCCTAATAAGATTGTAGCGCACCCCTAAAAAACCTCCATGAAATGTCGGCCGCAGCGCCATTCCGTCCCCAACTGAGACGTTGCTCCGTTCGCCCCCTCGCACCGAAGGTTGCGTTGCGCCTCCCAGAATGAGAAGCTAGGCTCACTTCCTTTAGGAGCTTCCCATGAATAAAAATCTTCGTGCTCATCCGATGAGAAATCCGATCATATTGGCATTGGACGTGGACACTTGCGATCAAGCGATGCGAATTGCCGATGACGTTGCTGATATCGTCGGAGGAATCAAGTTGGGCCCGCGCTTGTGTCTTCGCTACGGCATGGAGTTCGTCAAAGAAATGGCGGCACGAGCGCCGATTTTCCTCGATAACAAACACTTCGATATTCCCTCCACAATGGAAGCGGCTGTCAGAGCTAGTTTTGAAGCGGGAGCTTCTCTCGTCACTGTGCATGCCCTCAGCGGATCGGAAGCTCTGAAAAAAATGGCGGAAGTGGAAAAGGAATTAAATCAAAAGCGTCCTTTTAAAATTCTCGCGGTCACAATTCTGACATCGTGGGATCAAAACTCTTTGCCGGTAAATATGAAAGAGCAACCGATTGCTCAACACGTGACGGATCTCGCGACACTGGTGAAAGATTCAGGTCTTTCAGGTATTGTCTGCTCTCCTCACGAATTAGACCTTTTACAAAACCGCGATCTTTACCTTGTCACGCCGGGAATTCGCTTTAGTATGCAGGATTCTGGCGATCAAAAACGTATCATGGGCCCTAAAGAAGCTCTCCGCAAAGGAGCATCGGCTTTGGTGGTAGGTCGTCCGATCCTTGAAGCAAAAAACATCAAGGAAACTGCAACTGATTTCGTAATGGCTGTATATGAAGAAAAATAATTCTCGTCCTGGATCTCGCAACTCTCATTCTCATTCACAACGTCCTCCGCAAGGTGGTCGTCCCTCTGGAGGCGGTCGCCCTCAGCAGGGGAGAGGTGCTCCTTCTCAACGCTCTGAAAATCAAATTCCTCGCGAGTGGCGCATCGTCATCGGTACGCACGCGATCAACGAGGTTTTAAAAGTACGTCCTCAAGAAGTGAAGGGCATGTGGATTCGTCAGGGATGGGAGAGTTCCAATGACTTGCGCGAAATGCATGAGCTTGCTCTTGAGAACCGAGTGAAAGTCGACATCAAGCCTGAGACTGTGATTGAAAAATTCGGTTCGTCTCAACAAGGTGCTGCGATTTTCGTCGATGGAGCACCGACTTTGGATATGCAAGGTCTAGAAAATTTTGAGAAGTCCATCGTCTTGATGTTGGACGGTATCGAAGATCCGCACAACCTGGGTGCAATTGTGAGAACTTCTTGGCTTGCAGGTGCTCAAGGTGTCTTGATTCCGGAAGATCGCGCGGTGGGTCTAACTCCAACAGTTCATAAAGTCGCTTGCGGCGGAGTTGAACACGTCCCTGTTGAAGAGACGACGAATTTCGCTAAGTATGCGGAAGAATTAAAAAAACAAGGTTATTGGATTTTTGGACTAAGTCCCCGTGGAAAACGATCTATTTTCGAATTAGATCTTCCCGACAAAGTTGTTTGGGCAGTTGGTTCGGAAGACAAAGGTTTAAGAGTGACAACGGAAAGACTTTGTGATGAATTGGTTTTCATTCCGCAGGCTAGCTCTTCAGCGAGTTACAACGCATCCGTAGCGACAGCTATGGCGTTAACTGAGACGTTGAGGCAGCACGCGCCGCGCGGAAACCGAAAAAAATCGTAATCTGTTAAATAATTATCTTTGACGGACATAGATTTTATCCGTAAAACATTTCGGTTATCTCAGTAAGGCTGGTTTAGCTCAATTGGTAGAGCAGCTGATTTGTAATCAGCAGGTTGCGGGTTCGAGTCCCATAACCAGCTCCATTTTTTTCTGAGTCAACATTCACAACTGGGTAGGTGCCCGAGTGGCTAAAGGGGACGGACTGTAAATCCGTTGACTTGCGTCTACGAAGGTTCGAATCCTTCCCTGCCCACCATTTTGAATGCTGACTCGGAAGGGAATGGGAAGAGAAGTTTACTTCTCTTCAGGGCGTTCTGACTGGGCGGGAATAGCTCAATTGGCTAGAGTATCTGCCTTCCAAGCAGAGGGTTGCGGGTTCGAGACCCGTTTCCCGCTCCAACTTTCAGAACTATACGCCCATGTAGCTCAGTGGTAGAGCACACCCTTGGTAAGGGTGAGGTCGTCGGTTCGGCTCCGATCATGGGCTCCACTTGTTACTTATTGATTTGATATTAGTTAATGGTTTAAGACTTAAAAATAAATCTCTGCAGGAGGAATAATGTCTAAAGAGAAATTTAACCGTTCGAAGCCGCACGTAAATATCGGCACAATCGGTCACGTTGACCATGGTAAAACAACTTTGACTGCTGCTATCACTACTACTCTTGCAGCAGCTGGTAAAGCTCAGGCGATGTCTTACGATCAAATCGATAAGTCTCCTGAAGAGAGAGAGCGTGGTATCACTATCTCTACAACTCACGTTGAGTACGAAACTGACAACCGTCACTACGCTCACGTTGACTGCCCAGGTCACGCTGACTACGTAAAAAACATGATCACTGGTGCCGCACAAATGGACGGAGCTATCCTAGTAGTTTCTTCTGCTGACGGTCCAATGCCACAAACTCGTGAGCACATCCTTCTTGCACGTCAAGTAGGTGTTCCTGCTCTAGTTGTATTCATGAACAAAGTTGACATGGTTGACGATAAAGAACTTCTTGAGCTTGTTGAGCTTGAAGTTCGTGAGCTTCTTTCCAAGTACGAATTCCCTGGCGATGATATCCCAGTAGTAAAAGGTTCTGCTTTGAAAGCTTTGGAAGGTGACACTTCTGAAATCGGTCGTCCAGCTATCATGAAATTGATGGACGCTTGTGATGCTTACATCCCTGAACCAGTTCGTGCTACTGACAAAACTTTCTTGATGCCAGTAGAGGACGTATTCTCTATCTCTGGTCGTGGTACAGTTGTTACTGGCCGTGTAGAGCGTGGTATCGTTAAAGTTGGTGACGAGGTAGAAATCGTTGGTATCCGTCCAACTCAAAAAACTACTGTTACTGGTATCGAAATGTTCCGTAAACTTCTTGATGAAGGTCAAGCAGGGGACAACTGCGGTGTTCTTCTTCGTGGTACTAAAAAAGAAGACGTTGAACGTGGCCAAGTACTTGTTAAACCAGGTACAGTTAAACCACACAAAAAGTTCAAAGCTGAAGCGTACATCCTGACTAAAGAAGAAGGCGGACGTCACACTCCATTCTTCAACGGTTACCGTCCACAGTTCTACTTCCGTACTACAGACGTTACTGGCGTTTGTACTTTGAAAGCTGGAACTGAGATGGTTATGCCTGGTGATAAGATCGAAGTTTCTGTTGAACTTATCGCTCC
>NZ_CAMLDV010000160.1 GCF_946478835.1 uncultured Bdellovibrio sp.
TCTTGTAGACCGCGGCAAGCCACTTCAGACCTTCAGTTTGGTTTTTTGGATAGGGCGGTTGTATGGAGTAAAAATTTGTTAAGTACATACCCAAAGGCTAAGAGCGGCCTCTGGGCTTGAATAGATCCAGTGTTACGAAACAGGTGTCTTTATTTTTTGGGAACGCCACTCTTTATCAACAATCAAACGGGCTCCACGCTTGAACGTAAAATATGCATACGCCCATTGCCAGATAACGAAGAATTTATTTTTAAATCCAATCAGATAATAAACGTGGATAAATAACCATAAAATCCAGGCAAAAAATCCGCTGAATTTTAAATTGCGAATTTGTGCAATGGCTTTCTTGCGCCCAATTGTCGCCATTTGGCCTTTATCTATATAGTGAAATGTGGTCCGCGGTTTTCCGGCAATTTCGTGTAAGATTTCACGAGCGGCATGATCACCTTGTTGCATGGCTACGGAAGCAAGACCTGGTAAGGATTTTCCGTCGTCGGTTAAATAACAAGCTTGATCACCTAAGACAAAAACTTCGGGATGCTCTTTAAGGCTCAAATCTTTTTCGATAAGCACACGTCCCGCGCGATCCAACGGAACTCCCAAAGTTTTATTTAAACTCGAAGGTTGAACTCCGGCCGCCCAAAAAATTGTTGAAGCCTTGATGACTTCATCTCCAAGGACGACGGAATTTTCTTTGATGTCAGTCACTCGGGTATTTGTCCAAATCTGCACGCCGAGATCTTCTAAATCACGAGCGGCTTTTCTTGAAAGCTCCGGATCAAAAGAAGCAAGGATGCGCGAGCCTGCTTCAATTAGAAGAACACGCGTTTGCGAAGGATCGATATGGCGGAAATCGAGAGTCAAAGTGTGACGACTGATTTCGGCAATGGCCCCGGCAAGTTCAACACCTGTGGGGCCGGCGCCCACGATCACGAAAGTCAGATGCTGCTTTTGTTTTTCAGGATTGCTTTCTTTTTCTGCCATTTCAAAAGCGATCAAAAGTCGGCGACGAATTTCCGTAGCTTGTTCGAGAGTTTTTAAACCGGGCGCATTTTCTTCCCATTCAGGATGAGCAAAGTAACTGTGTTTTGCTCCGCATGCTAAAATCAAATAATCGTAATCAATATTGCGATCTGAGACTTCGATTTTTTTATTGGCAAGGTCCACGGATTTTACATTGTCCAAATAGACCGAAATATTTTTGTACTTAGATAAAATTCCGCGAATGGGACCCGAGATTTCGGCAGGAGAAAGTCCTGCAGTGGCGACTTGATAAAGCAAAGGTTGGAAAAGATGATAGTTGCGACGATCAATCAGAGTGACAGAGACATCATCTTTATTGCCTAGAGCGCGAGCCGCTTTGAGTCCCGCAAATCCACCACCGACGATGACGACTTTTTTGCTTGCCATACAAACCTCGTTTGCGATGAGGCCATACTAGCACCGATGCTTTAGGAAGAAAATCAATCTTCCTAAAGTCGGAACTCTAACAGGTTTTACACATTGTTGTTATTTAGCGACAGGAGTTTTATTGCTTCGAACCAGCAGGATACACAAGAGCAAGGCCGGTATTCCCACAAGAGCCGTGCTTAGGAAAAACAAAGCGTAACCTTCCATGAGTGAGCGGCCCTCAGAAAAAGTCTGCACCATCACGCCCGAGAAGCCTTTAAGAACTTTTCCTAACAAAGCATAGAAAGAACTTAGGAGCGCATACTGAGTTGCGGTGTATCCAAAAGTTGTGAGGCTCGACATATAACCGACAAGGGCTGTTCCCGCAAAACCAGAAGCGAAGTTATCAATCACCATCGCCGCTGTGAAGACTTCATTGCTAGGTCCTACCATCGCTAAAAGAGAAAACCCTAAATTAGAAGCAGGTCCAATCACTGCACCTACTAACAAGGTTGTGATAAATCCAAAACGAACCGCAGAAAGTCCACCAGCAGCAACACCGATCACAGAGGCAATCAAGCCAATCGATCCGCGCACGGCTCCCACAGTTTCTTTTGTGATTCCGATATCAGCATAAAAAGGATTCGCCATCGGTCCCATCATAAAGTCGGAAAGGCGATACAAACTGACGGCAGCCAGAATCAACAACGCTTTTTTCCCGTGTTGTTTGAAGAACGCAATAAAAGGTCCACAGACAGCATCAAAGATCCCGCGCAGATTCCACATCGTTCCCGTTTCGTGACCTGTGATATTGCGACCGGGTTCGACAGCAAGGAAAGTAGCAATCAGTCCAACGGCCATCAATGCACCCATCACGGTGTATGAAAGTGCCCAGCCGACGGAGGCCGCAATAATTAAAATCAATGCATCTGTTAAGAGCAGGGAAGCGCGATAACCTAATTGATATGCGGAAGATAAAAGAGCCATGTCTTCACTGGCATCAGAGACTTCAATCCTCCATGCATCCACAACAATATCTTGAGTTGCCGAGGCAAAGGCCGCTAGCGCTGCAAGTCCTGTGAAAAGCCACAAGCCGCCTTCAGGTTTCACCATCGCCATTCCTAAAAGTCCCAAAGCGACAAGGATTTGTGAAATCACCATCCAGCCACGACGACGTCCTAACCATTTTCCAATCAGTGGAGCATCGGCTTTATCAATCAAAGGAGCCCACAAAAATTTCAGCGAGTAAGCTAACCCCACCCACGAAAGAAACCCGATGGTCGCAAGCGTGATGCCACTTTCACGCAACCAGAATCCCAAAGTATTTCCGACAAGCATAAAAGGAAGACCCGAAGAAAATCCCAAAGCCAGCATGATGGCGACCTTAGGGCGAGTCACGGCGCGAAGAGTTTGCATCCAAGAAGGCTTCGTCGATTTTTTTGTAGTTGTGGTCACTAGATGTTCTTTCTCAGTTTTTTTCTCATCGTCCACAAAAGGTGGCTGATGTATGGGCGACGGGTTTCCCCGGTTGTTACCATTAGTAGTTTTGTGATCTTAAGGTTTACAGCATCTGTATAAAGCAAGATCAACATCTCATAAATAAAATTCGTATTCAGCGTGACGTAGTTGTCAGTTCCAACTCCGAGCTGCACGCCTTTTTTCTCCCACCACGAGAACGGATGATCTTTGTAGTCTTCAAATTTTCCGGTGAGTTTATTGTTCGAAGAAGGAAGCGACACCAAAGTCACCCCTTTTTGAATCATACGATTTAAAACATCGTGCTGATAATGTTCAACCTCACGAGCCGTGTGGAACTTCGCTTTTACAAATAAAATATCTTCAGCAGGAGTTAACGGCGTACCTTGGAGAACTTTATCGAGAACGCCGCGATTAAAACCCCAATCCAATTCCACGAGCTCTCTGTGCAGAGGATCTTTGTCAGTGATCGGTTGGCCTTTTTGATTTTTCGCGTGAAGGTCTTGGTAAATGCGGTGGAAGTATTTGTTGGGATTAATACCCAAACTGATTCCGTGTTCTAAAGTATCGATGTGCCAAATGTTCATGGCATTATCGACGGCCTGGATCCCTTTTTTTAAGGTGTACCAAGTTTCCCCGTGATGCGAACGAATTTTAAATCCGCGATATTGAAGTTTGCGGAAACCTGATTGCATTTCATTGAAATGCTCTTTGCGGTAAAGCTCACGCTCGTCTCCGACCGTATCCACATCCGTCATATGACGAACAAGGAAAGGATATTTGTCCAACATGTGCACGATTTCGTTGATCTGCTCCATGAAGTGAGCTTGGCGATTTGCATACTTTTCCGCGTCAAAGTGATTGGCTTCCTTACGGAAAGACGGGGAAAGAATAAAATCAAAATGCGGATGCTGTTCTTGAAATTTTCTAAAGCCGTCGTAAAGACCTAACACGACATCTTCGGAAGTCACGTCATCAATTCCAGGAATTTGCTCTGAAGAACTGGAAGTCGAACGTGACAAGGAAAATTTCAAACGAATGCGACCGACATTGTATTTGTGATAAAGCTCCTGCGCCATGTGATAGGCCGCTTCTTCGTGAGCCTCTCTGGAAATAAAAATCAATTTCGGAAGATACAAAATTTTAAGATAACGGGAAAAGCCTTCGTTTTCCTGTAGACGAATCAAGCGGTCCACATCTTCGACAGAGCGAATTGGCAAAGCTTTGTCACCATACACTTCACGAATTTTTTCTTCGTAAATATCTTTGTGCGGACCTTCTAAAAGTTTTTTTAAGCGAGGATAAATAAACTCCGCCGTGATCGCGCCTGTTAAGTGGATGTGCTCTTCATTGTACTTTAACGGAAAATGTTTAAAGAATTCCGCAAGTGCTGCAGACACGGGGTGTTTTAACAAGGCACTGATCGTGACTTGGTTGATTTGAAAGCGATTGAGCAACTCACGAAACTCTTCGACTTGTTTAAACGCATCAGGATGACGTTGTTTTAAATCCGAAGAGATTAAAAGATCAATAGTGTCAGAGAGCGAAATTCCATTCGTTTCACTGATAATAGTCGTGAGGGCCGAGGTCAGTTGATTATGAACATCCGTATTCATGTATGAAGGTTATCGAGGAATCAGAGGCTTGTACATGACTTTATGGGGACCGATGTCTTTCATTTCAAACAGAGGCCCGTGATAGTAAAATCCGAGTTTTTCATAGAATGGAAAAGCTTTGATGCGAGCATTGAACCATAAAAAATCGCAGCGTTTTGAACGAAGATGTTCGACTCCGTAGCGCAAAAGTTTTTGGCCAAAGCCCTGGCCCCGGTATTTGTCGTCGGTCGCCATTCCACGCAAGCGATACGGAAAGCCTGCAGAAAAATCGGGATGCGACTCTAAAAGAAAAGTCGCCACAGAAACAAGTTTGTCTGCGTGAAAAAGGCCGAAATGGTAAGTGGTCGGTAAATCGTCCCCGACGTTGATACATTCATCGGGGCGCAAGAAAGGTTTTAAAACCCTTTGGCGTATAGGCAGAGTTTCGGCGGTGGTTATTTCTCTGATGTCGTACTGCAAACTCATTCTCTAAAATTTACCCTGTGTTCAACCTTAGGTAGGGGGCCCAGTCAGGGGGCACATGGTCTTCGCTAATTTCAAGTTGTAGTGTTGGTAACCAGTTTGGTGCGCGGGGCTCTGTGAGTAAAGGCATATTTGCAGATCGCGGAGTGCGATTGGCTTTTTTCTGATTACAGTCTCTGCAGGCAGAAACGACATTGGTCCAGTTTTTTGGGCCGTTCTGAGAAGCAGGAACGACGTGATCAAGAGTGAGCTGTTTGGCGGGTAGTTTTGTTGCGCAATATTGGCAGGTGTAATTATCTCGGATGTAGACGTTTTCTCGACAAAACCGAACTGCGTTAGAGGTCCGGGGCCGTACATAACTTTTCAGCCGCAAGACACTGGGCAGTTGAAACCTTCGTTGAACAGATCGGGCAAACGCAGAGTGATATTCCAGTATCTCTACCTTACCCTGAAACCACAAAACCAAGGCCTTTTGCCAACTTACAACCCGCATGGGTTCGTAACTAGAGTTGAGCAATAAAGACCTCAGTGAGGATACGTGCATCATGCTTTCCCCCCTCAGGTACTTCTTTAATTGTAGCTAAGGTCGGTGTTTCATTTCAAGCCCCCTCGTTAAATATTCAGAAGAACTAGGCGTTTTAGATTGCATAAGAAATGTAATAGTGGGAAAACCGCCTCTATATTGAAAAGGAGCATCAAAATGAGAAGAGTATTGGCATTTAACTATGTTTTAAAAGGACCTGATGGAAATGTGCTGGATGCTTCTGAGCGCGGACAACCACTTCCATTTTTGGAAGGCGCAGGACAAATCATTCCTAAACTTGAAGAAGAAATCAAAGACCTTAAAGAAGGCGATAAAAAAATCGTAAAGCTTGCTGCAAAAGATGCTTACGGTGAAATGAAAGACAATATGTTCATGGACGTTCCAAAAGAAGAACTAGCACACCTTCCACAATTGGAAGTGGGCGCGCACCTTCGTTTGGAATTGGGCAGCGGTGCACACATCGTGCGCGTTTCAAAAATCACAGACACTCACGTGACTCTTGATGGAAATCATCCTCTTGCTGGACAAGATCTTGAATTCGACATTGAGATGGTTTTGGTTCGTGAAGCGACGACTGAAGAAGTGTTGCATGGGCACCCACACGGCCTACACGGAAACGCTGGACATTAATTTTCGGAGTTGAGCAATGCCTTCGTTTGATATTGTTTCTGAAATCGATACTCAAGAAGTAGATAATGCTATTAACCAGGCTCGTAAAGAGGTTGAGGGGCGTTACGATTTTAAAGGCAGTAAGGCTGAGATTCAGTGGGACAAAAAAGAAATTACTTTGCTCGCTGAGGACGAATATAAAGTTGAAGCTATGGGCAGTATCTTGCAGACAAAGTTGCACCGTCGCGGCATCGATATCAAGGCTATTAAGTTTGAAAAAATTGAAGAAGCCGGTGGTCGTATGCTGCGTCGAAAGGTCACATTGGTTCAAGGTATTGACCGCGAAATTGCTAAAGATGTTATTAAATTGATTAAGGATTCTAAGCTGAAAGTGCAGCCTGCGGTTGCGGACGACAAGATCAAAGTTTCATCAAAAAGTATTGATGAATTGCAGGAATGTATCAGCCTAGTACGCGGTGGTAATTTTCCGATTCCCTTACAATATAATAATATGCGTTCGTAAAATTGGGCTTGCACGTTTTTTGGGCTGTGCTAGCCTAGATCTCAGTTAAAGTTCCCCGTGTGAGTGTTCTCGATTTTTTGCTGTTCGAAGGCTTCCTCGGGTTAAAAAAAATCCACAGGAGGTCTTTGTGGCTAAGAAATTATACGTAGGAAACTTGCCTTACTCAGTTGATGATGAGGCTCTTCACCAACACTTCGCTCAATTCGGAGCGGTTGATTCTGCAAAAGTTATCATGGACAGAGAAACAGGTCGTTCTAAAGGTTTCGGCTTTGTTGAAATGGCTGATGACTCTGCCGCTGATCAAGCAATTGAAAAAGCAAATGGTTACGAACTAAACGGTCGCGCTATCAACGTATCTGAAGCTCGCCCACAAGCTCCTCGTGAGGGTGGCCCTCGTCGCGGTGGTTTCGGTGGCGGTCGTGACGGCGGTCCTCGTCGTGGCGGCTTCGGTGGTGGTGATCGCGGTCCACGCGGTCCTCGCAACTAGTCTCTAGTTCGTAGACTGAAGTTTGACGAAGTCAGACTTGTAATAACGAATCTTCAAAGGTCTCATAGGAACACTATGAGACCTTTTTTATTTTCTCTACTCATCGTCTTTTCTTGTTCATTTTCTTTCGCACAGAAAAAATTAATCGTACTCGGTGATTCACTCACGGAGGGGTTCGGTGTTGCTAAAGAGGCGGCTTATCCTGCTGTGCTTGAAAAAAAATTACATGAAGCGGGTAAGAAAGAATGGACGGTTATTAATTCGGGCGTGAGTGGTTCTACAACGGCCTCTGCTGTGACACGTATGAAGTGGTTGTATAAGTCCAAGCCTGATGCTGTTCTGCTTGTTCTAGGCGCGAATGACGGTCTTCGTGGTCTTAAGATTGAAGACAGTGAAAAGCATTTGGCGGAAGCCATTGAGTATTCGCAAAAGCAAAATGTACGTGTGATTTTGGGTGGCCTCTATATGCCTCCGAATTATGGTGCTGCATACACCGGAAAATTTAAAAAGATGTACGAGTCTTTGGCGAAAAAGTACAAGCTCACTTTCATTCCCTTTGTTTTAGATAAAGTCGGCGGAAATCCTAAATACAATTTGGCTGACGGCATTCATCCCAACGAAGAGGGACATAAAATTATTGCTGACAACATCTTCCAGGTTT
>NZ_CAMLDV010000161.1 GCF_946478835.1 uncultured Bdellovibrio sp.
AGGCGTGAATGCCGTAACACCGATTCAAGGTGTGAAACGTTATGATGTAAAAAATCCGTTTCTTTCTTACGATCGCAATGCTCGCCTTGGTAACGTGCAAATGCGCAACAGCTTCGGTGTGACAGCAGTTACAAATCCAGCTTATCGTGATATCGGTGAGTACGCGGGTCTGAACTACGACAATTCTTTGGTTTACAACATCGGCGCTTCTGGTTTTGCAGTCGGTTTGGATTCTTCATTGAGCTACTACTTGTTTGAGCGCGGTATTAAGCCAAAAAGCAGAAAAGAAGCGGCAGCAGGTCGTTATAGCTTGGGTTTCTACCCACAAGTGAAATACAACTTCACCGACAAGTTCAATGCTTACACGTCACTAGCTATCAACTTCAACAATCCACGTGGCACTGAAGATCACACCGTTTTGTGGAACAGAACTTTAAGCCAACGCCTGGGCTTTGGATACGCTTTCAGCCGCGATATTTACTTCGCACCTTACTTCAATTTCTATCCGAAGAGCTTCACCGCAGATTCAACAACTGTGAATCTTTCTACGACGTTCTCGATCTTGTAGAGCGTGTACTACAGTGGTCCCAAATTTTAGGCAGCAGTGTTTAAGATTTGGGACGTTTCAACTCGGCTATTTCTTCTAAAGATCTACAATAACAATTGAATCAAAGCCGCCAACCAAACGTTGGCCATCTTGGCGTATCCTTGAGTATTAGGATGGGCTTGATCGGCGCAGAAATCCTGCGAGTTCACCGCGTTCGACAAGGCACTGTTCATATCCACAACATAAACAGCCCGTCCCAGCGCTTGCTTTTGTGCGACGACAAGACCAATTGAATTATTATAGTCGGCCACGTAGGCGTTGTACTGCTGATAGACGGGCATCGGGACAATCTTCGCCACCACAATTTTAGCTTGAGGTGCATCGGCGTGAAGTTGATCTAACAGTGAACTTAAGCGTCCAGGAGTGTTTTGTAAATCGTAGTTCTGGAAAAAATCATTCGTTCCGATATGCAGAAGGATCACGTCGGGTTGAGTGGTGCGCACCCATCCGTATTGCTGAACGCCGGCCAAGATGTCACTGATCTTCCATCCTGAATGTCCTTCATGGGACTTTTGAAGAAGATCTGACGGCCCTGCTGATCCGCTACCCACAAAATTGAATTTGAAACCACGATTGGTGAGGTGGTGATAAAGAAAATATCTGTACCCACCATTTGCACCCAACCTTGTAGCTTCGCTGGTATCTTCGTAGCCAAGAGTGATGGAGTCACCTAGTGCCATAATTTTGTGAATGCGCCCTAACTGAGTCGTGCCGGTCACTACTGCGGATGAAGGATTAAGAATCACTCCGAAGATTGTGTCTGCGGAGTGATCCAATCCGGCCTTGGCTTGACCAGAGTTCACACTTTGATTCACGGTCGCTGCCAAGTGAATTCTGTGTATACCCGCAGGCAAATTGAGCGAAGCTGCGGGATAAAGAGCGATGTGGGTTTCGCCGCCCGAGACGGGCCATGCTCCGAGTGAAGCACTTTGATAAGTTCCATTAAAACCGATGACGGAAGACGCAGTTTCATACTGACTGCCACAACGGTTTGTCGTGGTAGGCAGAGAGGCTTCCATTTGACCGTACACGAGGGCATTCTTCGTTTCTGTCGTCGTGATATTAGCGGCGACGACATCTTGAGCGGTTGTTGTCAGAGCAAAAGGCGTTTCAACGCCGAACTTGGATCGCACATCACGAAAGTAACTTGCCGTGATAAGACTCGACCCTGGACAGTCAGGATCTTCCACCCATACTTCAAGTTGAGCTCCGGGTTGAATAATCAATGAACCATGAGTGCAATTCAAGCTTGTATATTGATGAACCTGCATGCGCACGGTTTTGGAGTTCGCATTAAGCAGTCCATAAGAAAGAATTTGCTGTGACTGCAATGACTGCCCAGGACAAATCGTTTGTCCTGCGCCTCCTCCGATTCGCTGTGAAAACGATGTATCTCCCGTTGAGCCAAAACCCGCCCACGAATGCACACCCAATAAAGGATCACCCGCAGAAGCAAAGTTGAAGATATTAAATGTAGCTCTGGCAAAGGCACGTCCGTTGGCGGGAACCTGCACATCGAAAAGGACTACGTCATTGCTGCCGTTAGAGCATTGAAGCGGAATAGCGTTGGTCTGTGTATAGATAAATTTTTTAAGTGGGTTGCAAGTTTTATTATTTGTTGGAGGAACCTGGGAAAGATCATCGGAGTTTCCAGAATCTCCTGAGGCATCATCCTTGGGAGATAGGGTCTTCACTTCCAAGGGCTGTAGACCACCGCAGTTCTGGAATGATAGAATTACAAGGAAAATGAAAATAAACGCGACTGAGCGTCTGAAATACCTCAACATCCCCTCCGCCAGAATACGGTGTCTTAACACTTTTCGGAGATATTTAAGGCGAGCTAAAGAGGTGTGGTGGTGCGCTTCGTGCGCACCCGTTAAATTTCATTTGGATGCGCAGATTCTTGCTTATGATCTCTATGTGAACAGACGTCTACTCGCAAGAGTTCACAGCCTTTGGATTTTCCACTTGAACCGCCGTTTTGCAGCTCTCCGGCAGGCTTTCCTTGCGCATCAAAGCGACTTGGATCGCACGATAAAGAGTGGCGGAGTGCACGTCTGTAGGATCCTGGTTTTTAAGGCTTGGCAGGGCGTCGGTCGAAGCAAGAAGACAACCAAAGTTCCCTTGTTTTTTGCCTAGTGTATTTTGCAAACCTACGCTGACTTTCGAAGCGATGACGTCCGCGAAGTCTTCTTCAATATATTTTGTCGTACCTTGCTTATCAGCCAGACATGCTTTTTGTGATCCATAAGCATTGCTGTATTTAGAAATCAAATGTCCGAATTCATGAGCAAGAATGGAAGCTCCATAAGCGGGCGCTTTAACGGAGATCCAACTCACTTTAATACCTTTATCAAGAGTGTTGGTTGCATCGGAAATACCAAGATCTACGATTTCGTCACAGGTCTTATCATCCGCAGTGTAGATCAATGAAAAGATCGTTCCCAAAACCATCAGAGACGGACTGTCCAACTTTTTAAAGTTCTCTTGTTCTTGACGAGCATCTTCTGCACTGTCCTTAACCGCTTTCGACCAACGAGCAGCGATCGCTTTCGCATCTTGAGGCATGTACAGCGGAGCTTTTTGCACGACTTGGTAAGCTGGATCTTGCTGACTTAGAACTTGCAATACCTGAGCGCGCACTTTTTCTGACGTTTCTTTAAAGGCACCGATCTCGCTAGTTTGCGGATAAAGATTGATAGCTCTATAGAAATTCTTTTCGCAGACGCCAGAAAGATCTTTGGATTTTTCAACGCGAGCTAAAAGAGTGTCGCGAATTTTTGATTGAAAGAAGATCGTTTTGATACTTTCCTGACTTAATGGAAGAGAATCCGCTAAGGCCGTGTCTCTAATAACCAAAAGATCAAGCATACGAAGAGCCAAAGCGTTATTGATCATGCGTGAGAGATCATCGTTATCGACTCCTTCGCCTTTTTGAATTCGAGTCAAAGACGCCTTCTCAAGATCAATAATACGGGCCTTCATGACATCATTGATCTTGTTTTCCAGATCCAAAACTTTTTGAACTTCAAGAGCCGCCGCCTGAAGCGTGGAAACACCAGGATAAAGTGTATCGAAATACCCTTGAGGACCTTTCACACGACTTAACGAATAAGCCTTCATAAAGTCGTAAGAAGAAATTTTGTTGCGGAAATTTTCATGGATCTGAGTGTTGAGGTGATTGGAAGTGACTACCAAAAGCATGGCCTTAACCATGCGTTGTTGAGCTTCTGAAAGATTTGCGTTTTTAAACTCACCTTCGTGCTGAGATAAAAGATCCGCAAAAAGTTGAGTAGAAGCTTTCTTTTTTTCGATCATTTGCAAAGTAGGCCCAGAAATATAATCAGCGTAGTATTTCTTTTGTTCTTCCGTGGCTGTTGTCGCCAGTTGAATCATTGTGGGATACGAAAGCTCGCTATTTGCAACACAAAGATCGGCATAGCAAAGCTGGTTTGGCGAATAAGAGGCACGGCGGGCCTGTTCCTCAGGCGACAAAGGCTTCCCTGGCGACGGAGCCGTCTGCTGCACCTTCTTAGGAGCCTGCACAGAGCTTTTATCGGAGCTGTCCGTCTTACAGGCAACAAGGCTCAAAACCGAAGCACAAATTCCAAGTGTCATAACCGCGCGAGACCATCTCATTTTGAGACCTCCGATAAAAGTTCAACAGGCGCTCATCTTTTAGTCGATGAGCTGCAATGGAGCGATCGCTGAGGATCAGTTCCTCTGTTGATTTGATAAAAAGCAAAGCGCACACCAAGGGAATTAACGAAATCGTTTATTTTGCGGCTGAGCGGCTTAGTTTGCGAGGAGGGCCTCATTCGAAATAAATCCTTCTGCACGGGTTCCCATAACAACAATCCTTAGGAGGGATTTATGAAAACAGTAGTTCTGGTTTTGGCTTTATTGGGTGTCGCAGGGGTGGCTTCGGCGGCTTGTAAAGAAGGGCGCAGAAGTATCATCACCGTTCGTGATAGCAATGATCATTCACGCACCGAAGTTCGTACCTGCGTAAATGGTTCGTACATGACTCCTGAAGAAAGAGCGAAGTACATCCACAATCCGCGCACGACCTGTGTGGAAGGATCAAAAGGTTGGGTGACGTTGTATGACGATAACGATCATTCTTATACTGAAATGCGTATTTGTAGAAACGGCTCTTACATGACGGATGAAGAAAGAGCCGCCTATGTTCGTGTTCCAAAGAATCGTTGTAAAGAAGGGTCTCGCCGT
Organism: uncultured Bdellovibrio sp.; assembly: GCF_946478835.1. The sequence goes on from NZ_CAMLDV010000161.1 coordinate 4,838, forward strand.
ATAGAGGCTGTTCATGACACTGTAAATGATCACACAGTGAACGTTTCTAAAGTTTGCCGCAACGGCAAATGGGTGGATGCGGGAAATTAATTCTCGAAATCTCCACCATGCGAGAAGGTTCTTGTGGCGGACCTTCTCGCTTCTTTATTTCCTCTTCATTACGTCCTTTAAATTTGTATTCGTAAAGTTCTCTCATTAGAAAAACCGCATGTCACAGACAACGACGGATCTAAGACTTGAGCGCAGTGAAATCTTAATGTCACGAGTTCGTGAAGTCTGTTTGCTTATGGGAATTCGTCAAAAAGATCTTGCCCAGAGTCTGCAGCTGAAGCCAAGTCAGATGAATTTATATTTTAACGGTAAAGTAGAAATGAGAGTCGAACGTCTGCTCCCGCTGCTTGAAATTCTCGGCGTCGATGTTGAGCGCCAGCTTGAAGAAAAAATCAAAGAACTGGGAGGAGAACTTCGATCTTTTCAGGAAACCGAAAACAAAGTGCTCGCGAAAATAGGACGCTTGGATGACTACAAAAGACAGTCTTTACTCAGAATCATCCATATTCTGGGATCAAAATAAAACGGCGACCACTGACAGAGATCTCAGTGCCGAAGACTTTCTGGAGAAAGTAAAGGCCGACATTCGCCAAAATTATCAATTTGCTCTTTTTAGCATTCTGCCAGGATTGGCTTCTGATCCGAATACTTTAAAAAAGCTTTCAAAAAAGTTGGGAATTGATCCGGTGACCGCTAATGATTTTTCGTATCGTCTTTTGCGTGCGGGATTATGGACCGTAACCGAAGATCGCATTGAAACAAATTTTGAATTTTTAAACCTGGGTGATATTTCCGTGAAAGACTATCTGGCGATGACAGTGAGTATTATCTCTCATCTTTCAGATTCAAAGTCTTATGAATATGACACCTTGTCCGTGGTGACCAATAGAGGACTGATTCGCAATTTTATTGTGAAGGTCAATCAGTCTTTAAAAGAGCTTCATGAAAAATCTCACGAGGCGGGCGTCGTCAAAGACTGTCTTTTTTCATGGAGCCACACAGGTGTCATCGAACTTGAACACAATTCTCAAAAGGACAATGAACAATGAAGCTGTTGATTTTATTTCTTATACTTATTTCCCTAAACACTTACGCACAAAGTGTGGGAGGCGGAGGTTCTGGTGGCGGCGGTCTTCGTGGAGATCGCAATGCCGAATATATTTACACTCCCCACATCCGCTGCAAGGAAGGTCGTCGTGAAATATGGACGATGGAAGATCCGAGTGGCGATAGATCTAAAGCTGTCACGGTTGTTTGTAAGAACGGGAAGTGGATTCCATTTAAGCCGAAGCCGATAAAAATTCGCTGGCCCTGGTGGTGAGCGTTTTCAAAAAAGAAAAAACCAGAATCCCTTGTGATTCTGGTTTTTATTAATCACCAATATTTAAATTGATATCTGGGTTATGGTGGCCCCGTCTCCCTGTGTAGATCCAATTCACGAATCTCCGTTGATAAAACAAGTTCGTGACGTACTACTTTTGAATTCGCCATTCAAGGCTCCTTTCATTCAAGGTAGTAAGCTTATCGGCTGGACCTTGGGATAGTTGAGGGTGTTTTTGCAAATATTTCGAAAAAAGTGGCGTCGTCCAAGATTGGAACGAGCGCAGTCAAATTACATTCACAGCTTTTTGTTCCCTCTTAGAGGAGCCATAAATTGTTCTTCTACCTGTGACATCTTTCTATCTTACCGAAATAACTTTGCTCTTCTTTAAATGCTTAAAAAATGACATTTGGTGTTGAGACAAAATAGGTCTCTGCTTTTGAGACATTCAGGAACAATTGTTGTCACAGTTCCCCGCGAGGCCAAGCCTGGCGCGGGAAAAAAGCGAAGTGATCTTGGGAGTTTGAATTTTTTCCCCGCTCGCGCCGAGACCTTTTGGCATCTTCCTTGGAATAACCCCAATCGCTGCCGCATTCACAATAAAGGGGAAAGAGTGCGGTAACAATTAACCAATACAAGGGGGAAAATCATGAAAGTACAATTAACCACAGCCGTTCTAGCAGCATTGTTTTGCGCACAAACAGTGAGAGCAGAGGGCGCACCTTGGCTTAAAGTGGATGGCCAAGCAAATTTCGACGTTACTGGTAGCTCTTCAGAAGATTATGAAAGAACTCTTCGCGTGCAAGACGCGGAAATCAAGTTCGAACTCTTGGTTCGTGAAGGTATCAAGCTTGTTGTAAAAACAGAGCTTGAGCAAAAATTAAACAAAGCCACGATGGATGATAAATTTGATATCGGCAAATTCTTAGAAGAAGCCTATATCCAAATCGAGACAGATAAGATTTCAGGTCTGCCTCGCGCGATCATCACGGCCGGTAAACACCAAATGGCATTTGGTCAAAACTACCATGAATTGCCAATGTTCAAAGATTCTCTTTTATACAATCTTTCTAAGCAAGACGAAGTGATCGGCTTCACGGTCGAGCTTCCAATGAACTTCTTTAAGATCGTAGACTCTGTGGCGATCTCTATGTTTGAAGCTGGTGCCGGAGATCTTAAGATCTCTGACGAAAAAGGAGCTTCCATCCGTCTTAGCAAAGAATTGACAAGCCAGCTATCTGCACAAATTTCTGGAATGATGAAAGAAAACCAAGGCACTGACGTGAAAGAAAAACGCGGCAGCATTGGTTTCGTTTTCAAATCTCAAGATGGCTCTTGGAAAGTGTGGGCTGAGGGACTCGTGATCGTTGATAATCCAGTTTACACAGACACGACTGTGGGTGGACAAATCGGTGGATCTTACAAAGTAGGTCCGGGTGCTATCGTGGTTGAATATCAATATCTTGATAAACAAGCTCACGACGTGGCTGTCGCTTACAACCTTCCTG
>NZ_CAMLDV010000162.1 GCF_946478835.1 uncultured Bdellovibrio sp.
GTATGGACTCTGATGTAATCACCAACAGAAACCGAGGAATTTTCTTTTAATCGATTGTGATTTAAATAAATGGAACCTAAGTCCAACAAAAAATGGATGTAATCACGATCAAGATCCAAAATGCCTAATAAAACATCACAAACAGCTCCCGACTGAGGGCTGATTATGTGTCGGACTCCGTATTCAAATCCTCTGGCACTCTGCATACTATTCCTTAACGTGAAAACTACACATAGCACGGTGTAGCAAGTGTGTTCAAGTGGGACCGTTTACTCCATATTAAGTGGCTCAGGGGAAACTATATTGGAATTTGCTAACGAACCGATCTTTCAATGGATGTCTCAGTTTGCGTACCAGCCGGGAACGGTCTACGCAGCTTTGATCGGTATGATGATGCTTTCTGCTGTGGGCTTTCCCTTGCCTGAAGAGGTCACTCTGATCAGCGTCGGTATTCTGGCGTTCATGGGAGCACACCCTCAACACTTCCCACCTCCTTTTGACGGCGCACCTGTCGTGAGTGTGCATACGGCCTCGGCAATTGCGTTCACGGCTGTCGTGCTCAGTGACTTTGTGATTTATCTGATAGGGCGGATATTTGGGCGGAAGCTTCTTTATCATCCGCGCGTGCACAAATTCTTCCCAGAGCATTTAATGAAACGCGTGGAAGAGTGGACTCATAAATACGGTGCTTATGCATGCGGTATTTTCCGTTTCACTCCGGGCCTTCGCTTCCCAGGTCACTTGGCTTGCGGGATGCTACGTTATCCTGCATGGAAGTTCTTACTGATCGACGGTATCGCGGCTTTGATCAGTGTGCCGACACAGATTTATCTTTTGGCTCACTACGGAGAACCGATCCTCACCAAACTTCGTCAATTCAAGTTGGTGGTCTTTGCGATCATTGGACTTTTGTTGGTGTACTTCCTAATCAAAAAATTGCGAGATCGTTGGAAGTTGCAGAAAGCTTCCCAATAAAAAAAGGTACCAGGTACCTTTTTCCTAAAAGAAAAGGAGTCGTTGAGACTCCTTTTTATTTTTGCCTAAGGCGTTGGTGGAAGTGGAGTCGTGTGCCAGTTTCCTTGAGCATCTATCCAGGCCACAGTGGGAAGTTGAACCAGAGTTCCTGTTTCTCTGAGTGTTGCGCCACTGCAGTCGGCGTTTTCTTTGATTTCACCGCGAACAGTGTAAGGAACTACAGGAACGTAGTTGCCACTCCACCAGGCGCGCATGCTGTAAGCAGGAAGGCAGCCCCAGTCTGTTTGTTGACCGAAAGTGTAGATCGTAATCCAGATAGATTTATTCATAAGGTTGTAAGTAGGGATTGGAAGGATGTCGGCTTTTGCTTGCAAAGTGCTGAAGCTCATCACACCAAGAAGTAACATAGCTAGGGCTTTAGTTGCGATTTTCATAAGTTCTCCTTATCCGCGTTTTGCGGGTTTGTTTAAGTTTCTTGCTCAAGGAGAATTGCATCCGATGTGCCAGCGTTTGTGCGTGTTCTAAACGAAGATATGCGCTTTGAAGAAGCTCTTGCCGAGATTTCGGCAGACGGAGTTGCCGGGAAATTAGCGGCTGCCGAAAGGGCGGCGGGGTGGGAAATGAAAAAAGGAGTCATTGCTGACTCCTTTTGTTTTTTAGATTTATCTTTGATGCTGCTTCAGCTACGGGCCGTCGGCCCTCCGCTCTACCGGAGTCCCCGATTACGCAGTCTTCTTACCGAAGACAGATTCGTCAGTGAGTTCACAGCAAAGGTGAAGGCTGACGGGTTTTGCGTGGAATTTTGGTTCAACATCTTTCCAGAAGATTTTTTCGTAGCCACTTTGCAAAGCAAAGATCTCTTCGCGGATTTTGAAAAGCAAACCAGCAGGTGAGCCCAAGAGCCAATCCATTTGTACGAGATAAAATGCCTCTTCTAGCTCCACCGGATTCATAGAACTGATAAAGTCCTTAGGAAGATTGTCTACAAGGCAGCACGCATTGTGGGAATATTTTTGGAAAGCCTTTTCCATAGGATTTACCAAAAGTTTTTCAACACGAGTGTCAGGAGTTTTTGGACCCGCAAACGGTTGAGAGAACTTTTTAAAGTTCCAATACAAAAGAGCATCGTTCACAACGTACTCTGCGCGAGGCAAGTAGTCTGTGATCGCATCTACTTTCACACCCTCATGAGAAGGATCTTCTGTGTGAGCGTTGTGATCAACAGCCACAAGGCTGCGCAAGTGATAAAGGAATGAATATAACGAATGAAGCTTCTCCATGAATGGCTTCGAGAAATTCAAACCGAAGTTGTAAAGAAGCGGAGAGCCGGTTTTATTTTCAAACCATTGGAAAGAATCAAGCAAAGGCCAAAGAGCCGTGAGGTCTACACCCCAAGGTTTCAAAGCCATTTCAAAATGTTCGTTAAAATGATTTTCAAACTCTGTGCACGTTTCAGGATTTACAACCGCCAAATGAGATTGCAGCGCACGCACGCGAGGTTGTGATCTTTCGTAAAGCTCGATATGTGGATCTAAAGCTTTCCAAGCATCAAAAGCAAAGGAGTAATCAAGGTGAGGAGTTGCGACAGGGCTCTTAATGTAATGATTCAGTTTGACCAAAGACAAACCCACCAAAGCGTCTGCCATATATTTGAACGGCGCAGAAGGTTTAAACTTTGAATAACTGTCTTCTTGATTCCAGAATTGAACCTTCAATGGCTTCCAAGTTGAGCCTTTTTCCATGCTAACATCAAAGCCTAAACGCAAACTCTTGTGCTTCATACATACTCCTTCACTTGAAACATATCGGCGGAACTTGCACCTTGTTCGAGTCCGGGAATTCAGGATATAACCTAGACCTATGGTTGGATTTGGTTTTTGGATCGATGCTCATGGACACCTTGCCGACCCTCGATGGGAGGGGCAGCAGGACCGTATTATTTTGGAAGCCCGGGCAAAAGGAATTCACTTTTTCATGCAAGGAGGAGTGGGCCCGGAAGATTGGGAAAAACAGCGCGCTCTAAAAACCAAACATCCTGAGCATATCGGTCTTTGTTTCGGTCTTCATCCATATTGGGTGGCTGATCACGATGAAGATCAATGCGAAGAAGCGTTGGATCTTTTAGCGACTCAGCTTATAGAGGCCGAAGCCATTGGTGAGATGGGCTTGGATCTGCGCCCGCACATCATGAAAGACTCCCGCGAGCGTCAGATGACCGTGTTTGAGCAACAGATTGAGCTTGCTCACATTTCGCAAAAACCGATGGTTCTTCACTTAGTGCAGGCGCACGACGAAGCGATTCGAATTTTAGACTTGTGGGGCGTTCCAAAACAAAAAGGCCTGGTGCATTCTTTCAATGGCAGTTCGGCAAAGGCCAAGGACTTCATCCAGAGGGGTCTTTACCTTTCCGTCGGAGGCCCGGTGTGTCGCCCTGACAACCAAAAACTCCATCAGGCCGTGAAAGAAATGCCTTTGGAGTTTTTATTGATCGAAAGTGACAGCCCGGATCAGGCTCCTCCCGCGTTTAAAGGCCAATTAAATCTCCCAGAAAGCATCTGGGAGGTGGCAAGAACTATAGGGGAGCTAAAATCACTTGATCCTCTGGAAATATTAGATATCACTACGGAAAACTTTCGGAGACTTTTTGGGCGGTAGCCCGCAGAGTGGAGGGCCGGAGGCCCGGAACTGAAGCAGCTTTTGGAGCAATGAATGGAAATGAACCCAGAAAATAATTTACCTCAACCCCCTGAAACTGAATACGTTTTGCACCGTCGTTTTGATCGTATGGGCCGCCTTGTCGGTGATCCGACGATGAAAAAACTTTTCAACACACACGTGATGGTGATCGGCCTTGGTGGCGTGGGTTCATGGGCGGCAGAATCTTTGGCGCGTTCTGGTGTTGGTAAAATCACCGTGATTGATTTCGATGAAATCTGCATCACAAACGCCAATCGTCAGATCCATGCGTTGCAAGGTCTTGTCGGTAAGAAAAAAGCCGAGATCATGGGCGAGCGTCTTCGCAAGATCAATCCTCAATCGACAGTGAATGTAATTCCTGAATTCTATAACGAAGAAAATTCAGCGATGATGTTGTCTCACAATCCTGATTACATCGTGGATGCGATCGACAACCTGACAGCGAAAGCTCATTTGTTGGCGACATGCCGTGAAAAAGGCATCAAAGTGATCACGACTGGCGGTTCGGCGGCGAAGATGGATCCACTTCGTATTAAGATGGCGGATCTTGGAGAAACTTACGGCGATCCGATGGCGGCTTCTGTGCGTAAGATTTTGCGCCAAAAGCACAACTTCCCTGAGTCAAAAAAATTCGGAATTCCTTGTGTCTTCTCTGACGAGATTCCAAAACTGCCTGAAGAGTTGAAGTACGACAACGGCCAAGGTTTCAAATGCGTGTGCCCAACGAAGAGCAGCCTTCACGGTTGTGACAATCGCAATGTCATTCACGGAACTGCGAGCTTCGTGACAGGTGCGTTTGGTCTGGCGATGGCCTCTTACGTTGTAAATCAAATCCACGCTGAAGTAAAATCGGCGATGGCTCCTAAAGAAACATCGGGTGAAGCATGATCGTTTTAGCTTGGTTCACTCTTGTGGGATTGATTATTCTTGCAGGCTTCACGATGCTTGGAGCGACCTTCGTTCACTGGTATCGTGAAAATAAAAAAGCGGCTGGAAAACCCGCTTCTAAGTAATTATTAAGAGCGCAATAAGTTGCCACTTTTGCGCTCTTCTTAAAGATCTTGATCATAAAAAATTCCTCATACCGATATTATCGCTTTTTGGCTTTGGCATAGTTATGGCTCCTAAGATTTTTGATCAGGAGCGTTTCTATGAAAAAGAGCAAATTTTTATTTGGCCTGTTGGCCGTTACAATGGGTTTTGCGTTTTCCTCTCAGGCGGCTCCGCAAGTCTCATTGACCTCTGAAGACAAAGTTTTCTTTGATGAATCTTACGATCTTTTAAAGACCGTCTATGCCGTAGATAAGAACAATCGTTTTACTCCTGCTCGCGGTATTGAGCTTTTTAAAATGCCGACGAACAATATTTACGGAACGGACTATGTGCGCGTGGTTCCTCCGGTGATGTCTTGGGAGAAGGAAGTGAAAACGAAAGGGGATACTCGCTATTTCGATCACTGCACGGGTTTTGATTCAAACTCACCGGATGGTTCAGGTGTCTTCCCGGCGGCAGAAATCGCTCGTCGTTTTTATTCTGGATTTAAAATGATCAATGGTTACTTTAATTCAGCGCGCTTGGAAAGAGCATATCGAACAGTGCAGTTGGCGGATGGCCGTCAAGCGATGGCAACGGAAGTGATCGAAGCGGTGATTGAGTCTGTAGACCGCTATCCGGAAAAATACATTAATCAACAAATCGACACTTACAGAAAGAATGGCATTGATGCTTTGGATAAAGCGACGAAACGCTTCCCGGAATTTATCACTCACACGGTTATTTATCGTGACGTGGAGACCTCCAAAGTTGTCGGTATCGAGTACTTTGAATCGGGCTTGGAAAGAACTCATCAGTTGGCGCAAGTTCGGATGAATGATTCAGCGCTTTTATCGCAAGATCAAATGCCGAAGTCTCTTTTGGCGTATGCCCGCTGCATGCTTCCTCTTGCCAAGGCACAATAAGGATCATGTAACGCGGAGTCTTGTGTAAGAAAGCTCCAAAGAGTAGTCTGATAGGGAAAGAGGTTTTTTATGAAACTGAAAATTCCCTATCAGGATAAGATCACTCTTGGATACTCTTTGGCGCGTTCCGCCCACTTTGCAATCCAGCAGTTTTCTTTGCCGATTTTTGAATTTTTAAGCACAGGAAAAAATAAAAAACTCTCGGCCTTAGAGCCGCAAAGAATCAAGGCCGCTTATACGGAGCTTTTCCGTCTTCTAAAAAAAGACAGCGAGAACATTGCCAAAGGTCTTTATCCCATTGAAGTTTTAAAACCCGAAAAAGTCACTGAGCACTTAAGACGTTATCCGCGCATCATCATGGATGGCTATCAAATCTCTAAACGTCGTGAAGAAAAAAATCAGCAAGACTTTAACGGGGAGGCACAAGAGTTTCTCAAAGAACTTCCTGAATACTATCAACGCAATTTTCACTTTCAAACGGGTGGTTATCTCACGAAAAAATCAGCCGATCTTTATGAGCATCAGGTGGAAATTTTATTCTCGGGCGCAGCGGACGCGATGAGACGCTTGATCATTCCTTTGATTAAAGAAACTTATCCTGGCGACGGAGAAGGTTTGCACTTTTTAGAAGTGGCGGCAGGGACCGGAAGACTGACGCGCTTTATGAAGCTGGCGTTTCCGAAAGCTAAGATCACCGTTTTGGATCTGAGTTATCCTTATTTGAAAAAGGCCCAAGACAATTTACATGAGTTTGATCGCTTAGATTTTGTGCAAGGGGCGGCGGAGGATCTGCCGTTTCAAGACAGCAAATTCGACCTCGTCTATTCTTGCTTTCTTTTTCATGAACTTCCTTTGGAGATCCGTCGCCAAGTTGTGAGCGAATCTTTCCGTGTTTTGAAAGAGGGCGGTCTTGCGGGGCTTGTTGACTCTGTGCAAAAAGAAGACGTGAAAGAGTTTGAGTGGGCTTTGGAGCAATTCCCAGTGGATTTCCATGAGCCTTTTTATAAGAACTACACAATGAATCCTATGGAAGGTCTTCTGACTTACAAGGGTTTTAGCAAAATTAAGAAAGACCTCGGCTTTTTTGCTAAGGCTGTTGTCGGGCAAAAGCCATTCTCTTCTTGAGTTTTAGAATAAAAGTGCTACTTTCGTGGCCTTTGATGATATCTAGAAATTTTCAATCCTCATTTGCTTGAAGATTTTCAGCTATTATTAAAACTACAAGGAGCAATGATGGGACCAATTACTCAGTTTATCGATCATCACTATCGCCATTTCAACGCGGCAGCATTGAAAGACGCGGCTAAAGGCTACAAAAAGCACATTGAAAACAAAGGCCAAATGCTTGTGACACTTGCAGGTGCAATGTCTACAGCAGAATTGGGTCTTTCTTTGGCTGAGATGATCCGTCAAGGTAAAGTTCACGCGATCTCTTGCACAGGTGCGAACCTTGAAGAAGACGTGTTCAACTTGGTTGCTCACGATCACTACGTGCGCATTCCAAACTACCGTGACTTGACTCCACAAGATGAACAAAAGCTTTTGGAAAAACATTTGAACCGCGTGACTGACACGTGCATCCCTGAAGAAGAAGCGATCCGTCGTATTGAAAACGTGGTTTTGGAATACTGGCAAGACGCTGACAAAAAAGGGGAGTCTTACTTCCCGCACGAGTTCATGTACAAAATTCTTCTTTCTGGCAAATTGAATCAGTACTACCAAATTGATCCGAAAAATTCTTGGTTGCTAGCGGCTGCAGAGAAAAACATTCCAATGGTTGTTCCAGGTTGGGAAGACTCGACTTTGGGTAACATCTTTGCTGGTCACTGCATTAAAGGCGACATCAAGAAATCGACGACTGTAAAAGGTGGTATCGAATACATGAAGTCTTGGGCTGAATGGTACATGGGTGCTTCGAAAGCGGCTCCAGTTGGATTCTTCCAAATCGGTGGTGGTATCGCTGGTGACTTCCCAATTTGCGTAGTTCCAATGCTTGAGCAGGACTTGGGT
>NZ_CAMLDV010000163.1 GCF_946478835.1 uncultured Bdellovibrio sp.
ATTCTCTGGACTATTCGTTGTCATCGTAATCGTCGTCATCATCATCGTCCTCATCTTTTAAGTGAGCATACTCTTCACCGTTCAACATCGCCTTTAAAACTTGAGACGGACGGAACGTAAGAACGCGACGAGCGGAGATTTTGATCTGCTCACCAGTTTGTGGGTTGCGACCAATTCTTTCATTTTTACCGCGAACAACGAAATTACCAAATCCCGAAATCTTAACCTTGTCGCCGTTTTGCAAAACATCCTTCAAGGTATCGAAGCACAACTCAACAAGTTCAGAAGCTTCTTTTTTCGAGAAACCGATTTTTTGATAAACGTTCTCGACGATATCGGCCTTAGTCACCGTTGATTTACCTAAGTTCTGGCCTGCCATATAATAACAACTCCATAAGTTACTTGTTTTCAGGGTAGCAACTCCCTGAAAACAATCAAGAATTTATCTCACAGAAAGATCAAAATTCTTTTTGAGACTCTCTAACACCTTGTTAGTCACTTCGTTGATTTGCGTTTCTTGCAGTGTGGCATTTTTATCCTGAAGCCACAAACGAATGGCGACGGATTTTTTGCCAGCTTCCATCTTCTCCCCTTCGTAAAGGTCAAAGACGTCTACATTCACAAGCAATCCTGCAGCAGCTTTGCGAATGTCTTTCATAACGTCGCCGACTTTCAAAGTCTTCGGCATCACGAAAGCGAAATCACGCTCTACCACTGGGAACTTAGAAACACTTTGAATACGATACGGACGAGGTTGACCTTTATAAAGCTGATCTAAATCAAGCTCCGCCAACGCCGCTGGCACACGGATCTTGTTATCATCCAAAAGAACCGGATGAAGAGTTCCGATAAAACCAACCTTCTTGCCTTCAACCAACAGTTGAGCATATTGCCCTTGGTGCATGAACGCTGGGACTTCCGCTTTGTTAGCCGGAGTTACCCAGGTATAAGAAGAAATATTCAAAGATTTGAGCAACACTTCAACTGCTGCTTTAAGTTCAAACACAATTGGATAATCCAAAGACTTATTCCAAAGGTTTGATGATTTACCCCAAAGAGCCAAACCCAAACGACTGCTTTCACCGTAAGAGCCATCGTCTTTCACCGCGAAAGTGTTTCCGATTTCAAACAAACGGCCTTGCATATTTCCGTAGTGGAAATTTGTATTCAAGTTTTTGAAAAGACCATAGCTCAATGACGATCTCATCACATCCATTTCTTCATTCAAAGGATTCATAATACGAATCTCTTTTTCTGAAGAAGTAAGGCCCGCCGCTTTCATCGTTTCCAAAGAACCCAAGAAAGCTTTTTCACCTTTAGAACCTACAAACGCAAAGTTGAAGGCTTGCTGAAAACCTTCCGCGCGCATCAACTCACTTGTTGTACGATTGAGCATAAATGCTTTGTCATGATGAGACGGTGCCGATGCAAATACTGGCAAAGCTTCTGGAATATGCTCGTAACCATTCAGGCGCGCATACTCTTCCACCAAGTCCATGTCTTGCTCAAGATCGAAACGGAATGTCGGAGGAAGAACTTTATAAGCGCTTCCCGCCTTTTCCACTTCACAACCCAAACGTTTCATGAAATCGACAAATTTATGCTCTTCCGCTTCATAACCCAAACGATCTGAAACCGTTTGTACAGAAATAGAAACCGGAGCTTTCTTCACTGGATTTGGATAGAAGTCATGGTGATCGCCATAAGCTTCGCCGCCAGCCACTTCCAAAATCAAAGCGGTTGCACGGTTCAAACCACGAAGTGCTCCATCTGGATCCACACCGCGAGAGAATCTGTAAGCAGAGTCCGTATCGATACCGTGAGAGCGAGAAGTTTTACGCGCACTCATTGGCAAGAAGTAAGCCGCTTCCAAAAACACATTCGCTGTCGTGTCGCTAACGCCAGAGTTTTTACCACCCACAACGCCTGCTAAACACACCGGATGGGACGCATCACGGATTGTGAGTTCTTCACCGTTCAAAGAAATTTCAGATCCATCCAAAGTGATGAACTTTTCGCCCGCAGTGGCGCGGTCTACGATGATTTTTTTACCACCAATGAAAGCCGCATCAAACGCATGCAACGGCTGACCGAGTTCCATCATCACGTAGTTCGTTACGTCGACGATATTGTTGATGGAGTTAAGTCCCACACTCTCAATACGTTTTTGCAGCCATTCAGGAGAAGGACCAACCTTTACGCCCTTAATGTAGCGACCTGTATAACGAGGACACAAATCAAAAGCTTTCACTTCAAGAGCGATTTCAGACTTCGTTGACTGAGAACTTGTTTTTGGTTCTGCTTTCGGAGCTTTTAATTCTTTACCGAAAAGACAAGCCACTTCACGAGCTAAACCATAATGACTTAAACAATCCGCACGATTCGGAGTCACCTTTAGTTCAAAAGTGATGTCGTCATACCCAGCGTACTCCGCATAAGGTTTTCCAACCGGCGCATCTGCAGGCAAGATCGCAATACCGTCAGACTCTTTCGCAAGTCCGAGTTCTTTTAATGAACACAACATGCCTGCTGAATCCACACCGCGAACCGCAGATTTTTTAATCGCGAAATTTCCTGGAAGAACCGCACCTGGCAAAGCCACGATCACACGATCTCCGGATTTATGGTTTTGTGCGCCACACACGATTTGATGAACAACACCCTCGCCTGTCGATACACGGCACAAAGACAATTTATCCGCATTCGGATGTTTGTCTTTTTCAAGGATGTGACCAATCACCACGTGATTAAAATCTTTCGCGCGATTTGTGATCTCTTCAACCTCAAGGCCTGCGCGAGTTAATGCCTCAGCAAGTTCTTCCGGCTTTTGGAAAAACTCTGCCACGTCTACATAATCTTGGAGCCATTTTAAACTGATCTTCATTTTACAAACTGCCTTAAGAATCTTACGTCGTTTTCAGGGAATAAACGGATGTCTTCAATGCCGTACTTGATAATCGCCATACGTTCGATACCAAATCCAAACGCAAAACCTTGCCATTTTGGATATTCGATTTTCGCTGCTTGGAATACTTTCGGATTCACAAGACCACAACCGCCGATTTCAATCCAGCCTGAGTGTTTACAAAGACTGCAACCTTTGCCTTTACAAATCGGGCAAGAGCAATCCACTTCCGCAGAAGGCTCTGTGAATGGAAAAAAGCTTGGACGGAAACGAGTTTTTAAACCCGGGCCAAAGAACTCACGAACGAAGAAACTGATTGTGCCCTTTAAATCCGCCATAGAGACTTTTTCATCCACACACAACGCTTCAATCTGATGGAAGTTTGGAAGATGAGAAATATCGCTATCACAACGGAACACAGGACCCGTACCGATCACACGAAGAGGCAACTTCTCTGTTTCCAAAGAATGAATTTGAATTGGCGACGTGTGTGTTCTTAACACATGGGTCTTATCGATAAAGAACGTGTCTTGCATATCACGCGCAGGATGGTCTGCGGGAATATTCAAAGCTTCGAAGTTATAATAATCTTTTTCAATGAGTGGACCTGTGCGAACACTGTAACCCAAACGCGCCATCACTGTGAAAATCTCTTCGGTCACAATGTGAACGGGATGTTGCGTGCCTTTAGGTTGCGTGAAAGCCGGAAGAGTCATATCGATTTCTTCTGCTGACATCTTCGCAGAGATCTCTTTCTTTTTGAGATTTTCTTCAGCTTCTGTGTAAGCCACCTCAAGAAGTTGTTTCACTTCATTTACTTTTTTACCAAAAAGAGGCTTCTCTTCTTTTGGCAAAGTGGCCATTTCTTTCATGATCTCTGTAAGAGATCCGCTTTTCCCCAAGTATTGAACTTTGAGGTCATAAAGGTCTTTGGAGCTCGGGGCCGCTTTAAAAGCCGCTAGAGCGCTATCTTTAATGGAATCAAGTTTGGTCGTCGACATAGTCCCGTATAATCACCCCAGAACCACGTATTTTCAAGCGTTTAGCTTTTTCACACAGTGCAAAAAAGGCTTGAGATTGTGGGACTTTAGCTCTATCTTCCCCCGACCCTATGGCTCATAAGAATAAGACCAACTACAGCCCCTATAAAGCCCGCCAAGAAAGCCGCAAAAAAGGCCTTGGAGGCGCAAGTTTGCCGTCTTCTGGACCACAAATGGGGCGTCATAAAAAGCCTGAGTTGATTTATGAGCTCAATGAGGCCAACGATCGTCTGGCGGATGTCTTTCGCAATCACGACTTTACGATGGTCAATCACGAGCAAAGAATGCAGCTTGCGCACTTCTATCGTCTGCTGATGCTCAACCAAGAAAAAGAAAACTTCACTCGTCTTCTTAAGCTTCGTGACATTGCTATTAAACACTTCATCGATAGCATTATCATCATGAAGTATACGAAGCTTCAGTTTCCTCTTTTAGATGTAGGCACAGGCCCCGGATTCCCCGGCATTCCTCTTAAAATCATGTTCCCTGAAGAAAAAATTCTTCTCGGCGAGGGCGTTCAACGTCGCGTGGAGTTTTTAAAACACGTGCGCTCGGAAATGAAACTTAAAAACTTGGACATCCTCGGTCGCAATATTAATAAATACTGCGTTTATCCCGTGAATGGCGCCATCACTCGCGCTGTTGAGGATATCGGAAACACTTTAGGTAACGTGATAAACTGCCTGCAAGTAGGCGGTCGCGTTTACTTTATGAAAGGTCCCGGAGTTGATCCCGAGATCATCGCCGCAAAGAAAAACTGGAGCGAATACTACAAGCTTGTTGAGGATGTCGCTTACACTTTGCCAAATTCTCCGCATGAACGTCGCTTGGTTGTTTACGAAAAAATCAAGAACATGCCTTTGCCTGAAGAGGACGAAGGTGAAGAACTTCTTTTAGAAGAACTCTCTGGCGAAGAGAAAAAGCGCTGGGCTAAATACTAATGACGATACAAGTCCCTCACCTCTTACAACTAGCTCGATTGCAAGCGCGCAAAGGCGACTTGCACGAAGCCCGTTTGACGGCTGGGGACGGTCTCGCTCTTTTTTCCAAAGAAAAAGAAGCAGCATTTTGGCTTGAGTCGGCTCGTATCTATTTCCAATCTTGCGTAGAGCTTGAGGAAATCCCTTTAGCACAGTCCGTGATGACGGAAGTTTTGGATCTTCTTTCTTCCGGCGTTCTTTCTGAAGCTCATCAAGCACAAGCGGAAACTTTGATCGGCTCTTGGTTGCGCGCTCAGGAAAAAGTAGATGAGTCTCAAGCTTACTTAAACTCGGCGATTGCAAAAGCGACTCAAAGTCGTGATCTCGACACTTTGGCTCGTGCCTTATTGATTTGCGCTTTCAGCCTTTCTTTTGATCCTAAAAATCATTCGCAAGCTCTTTTGAATTTAGATAAAATTGAAGTTCTACTAAGCGAAATCGACAATCCTGAATTGGATTTCACAGCTAAGACCATTCGCGGTTATATCTATATTGAAAAAGGTCTTTACGATCAGGCATTGGACGTTCTTTGGAAAAACTATGAACACGCCAAGCAGCATGGGTTTCTTCTTTCGATCTCCGGCGTTCTTGCTCAATTGGCTCGCGTTCACCGTCTGCAAAATCAAGATGAACAGTTTAAAATTTACGGAGAGCTGGCTCTGAAAGGTCTTGAGCGCACCAAAGCACCAAGACTTTATAAATCTATCGCTGCGATTTGTCCTGAAAATCTAAACGGTCTTAAGCCTCACTATGATTTCCAAATTGATGAGAAGAGTCGTTTTGTCAGTGAAAAAACCAAAGGGCCGATTGATTTTAAAAATCAGCACAACCTTTTTTATATCGCGCTGCTGTTTATTAAAAATACGGGTCAAAGTTATTAAAAAGAAGATCTGGTGTATAAAGTATGGAGTCAGATTTACGATCCGGATTTGCATGACAACTTGATTTACGTTTCGATCAAACGTCTTCGCACTTTGATCGAACCTGATTTGGAAAGTCCACGCTACATCCTGCGCGATCGCAAAGGATATTATTTTAACCAACAGTCCATTGTCCAATTTAAGAACTTGGAGGAAGCATCTCTATGAAGTTCCTAACCTCACTTCTTTTGATTCTTATTAGCGTTGTTGCATTTGCCCGCTCCGGAGACGGCCCTACCGTTCCATGGCCAACGAGCATTGATCGCGAATCTATCTTCACCGAAGATTTGCAAGGCGAATGGGTTGCTTACGGACACAACTCGGTTTGGTATATCAATATCGATCAAAAAGACATGGAGCCAGAGCGTTCTTCCATTCAAATACAATCAGCAGCTCTTTTCACTCGTAAAGCGTCAGGGTGGTTCTTATCGGCAGATCGCATCTTCTACGGCAAACTGAAGATGGACGAAAACCATGAGACGGCATTTGTGATTTTCAGAGATTACGAAGGCACAAAGCTTCGTATCGCAACGGGTTCGCACCGTTTCCTGGATCTAAAACTTTATCGCACGAAATAGGATCTTCTTTCTGTGATTGAAATCAGTTCCAAAACCAATGACCATTTCAGACGCTGGGCGGATCTTTCTTCCGCTCGCGGCATTAAGAAGCACAATGAGTTTATCCTTATGGGAGAAAAACTGATTGGCGAGTTTTTGGAAAATCCGAATTTCAAAATCAAAGGCGAGATTGTTCACGAGGATCTTAAGTCTCTCACTTTGACAGCACCTACTTTGCGCGGGCAGCGTATTCCTGTTTTTAAATTACCGAAGGCTCTTTTTAACGAAATCGATGTTGTGGGCACTCACTACAATCTTTTGGTTCTTGAACCTAAAGAGATTGAACCCTTAACTTCTGCAGCAACTCAAGGTCTTGAGGTGGTTTCTCCGCTGGGAGATCCTTCCAATCTTGGCGCTTTGGCCCGTTCAGCGTTGGCGTTTGGCGCAAGCAAAATGATTTTGACGGAAGAAAGCTGCAATCCTTATCATCCAAAAGCTATTAAAGCTTCCGCAGGTGCTTTGTTAAAATTGCCTTTGGTGAAAACTGGAAAGTTTGCTGATTTTGTTGCGAGCAACAACGAAGAGATTTTCGCTCTCGATATGAAAGGCGAAAATGTCGCCACTTTCAAATGGCCTAAAAATGTGCGCCTTGCTATTGGCGAAGAAGGCCCTGGCTTCAGTGGACTTAAAGGTCTTAAAAGACTTTCGGTTCACACTCAAGGTGTTGAATCCTTGAATGCAACCGTAGCTGCCAGTATTGCTCTGTTCAGCTACGCTTCTTCTCAAAAATAATTATTTGCAAAGCAGGGTTTTCATTTCGGCATCAGTGACTTGCTTTGCGATATCGCACATCTTTTGATCTAAAAGTCCGTAGACATCCCAATTTGAAAACAATGTTTCTGCACGGCCCTTCACGACGCCCAGTTGTTTCCATTCTGTTCCAATTCTTACGAAGAGTGGCGCCCCGCTGTCGCCAGCTTGAACACGAGCTTTCGATTTTGATTCTAAATTGCCCGAACCTTTTGTGAGATTATCAAGTTTCGCCATTCTTTTTGTGTCGTTCGTGGAAATCTCTTCGAAGGGATTGATTGTCACAACCGTGGGCCAATAGTTCAAAACCTGAGGTAAAACCCCGGCCAAGTCTTTTGTAGAAGCTACCTGCGTAAAACGGAAGTTCCCTTTTAACGACAAAGGTTTATCAAATACAACCACCGCCACATCTTCAGAGGGTCC
>NZ_CAMLDV010000164.1 GCF_946478835.1 uncultured Bdellovibrio sp.
CCGATTGCTGATAAAATCCTGGTCACTAGCGTCCTGGCCATGCTTTTGGCTCAAGGCAAAATCGACGCCTGGATGGTGATCATTATTCTGGCTCGAGACAACTTTATCGGAGGCATCCGCTCCGTTGCTGCGGCAGATCAAATCATTATTGCGGCCAAACCCGCTGGTAAATGGAAAACGGCGATGCAGATGGTGGCCATTCCCATTGTAATTATTGGAAATATGGACCCATATGTTCCGTATTTGGACAAAATTGGCTACGGCGTCTTGTGGATCAGCGTCATTTTGAGTATAACAAGCGGTATTGAGTACTATTTAGGTTACCTTAAAAGTCGGAAGACTTAGGAACGTTTTTGTATGCTTATGTACCTTTCACCAAGCAACTGGTTTTTGATTTTCTTAGCCTTTCTTTTGACCGGCTATTTAAAAATCGCGTCGGCTAAACCGACGAAACCTGTTTTCTTTGCAAGCTCTTCTTTCGCGCAAATTCTTCGTTAATATTTAAGGCGCTCCATTTCTGAAGCGCCTCTTTTTTCAAAAAATCTAATGCATTCTTGATTGAACTTCTTGCGCTTCGAGCGGCGGCGGCTGCGCTTGCACTTCTACTTGTGGATGGAATTGTTCTTCCGTAGAGCCCTTCAAAGCCCCCGTTGAAGCTTTTCCTTCCATCACCGTTTGCAGGACATGATCAAAGTATCCTGTTCCCACTTCGGCCTGATGTTTCACCGCTGTGTAACCGTGATCAGCTGCTGCGAACTCTTTTTCTTGAAGCTTCACATAAGCACTCATGCCGTCTTGAACATACTGATGAGCTAGATCAAAAGTGTGATAGTTCACCAAGTGCCATCCCGCCAAAGTGATAAATTGAAACTTGTATCCCAATTTTCCAAGACGGTCTTGGAACTCGGCGATCTCTTGATCACTTAAATGCATTTTCCAATTAAACGACGGCGAACAATTGTAAGCCAAAATTTTTCCCGGGAACTCTTTATGAATTTCGCGAGCGAAAGTTTCGGCCTCTTTCATATCAGGCTTGGAAGTTTCAAACCACAGCACATCGGCCCAACGAGCGTACGACAGTGCACGCGCGATCGCATAATCAAGACCGCCGCGAATGACGTAGTAACCCTCAGGAGTTCTTTCTCCCGTGAGAAACGGACGATCCACGGGATCAATATCTGAAGTCATCAGAGTCGCACTCAAGGCGTCTGTTCTTGCGACGATCACCGTCGGCACATCTAATACATCGGCAGCCAATCGCGCGGCTTGTAACGTGCGGATAAAGTTGCTCGTTGGAACAAGAACTTTTCCGGCCAAGTGCCCGCATTTTTTTTCAGCTGCCAACTGATCTTCGAAATGAACTCCCGAAGCTCCGGCTTCGATCATCGATTTCATCAATTCAAAAGCATGCAATGGGCCACCGAATCCCGCTTCAGCATCGGCAATAATCGGCGCGTACCAATAAAGACCTTTCAAATCTTTTCCGGATCGATTGGCGATTTGATCAGCGCGCATAAAAGCGTTGTTGATTCGCTTCACCAAAGAAGGAACGGAGTTTGAAGGATACAAGCTTTGGTCAGGATAAGTTTGTCCAGAGAGATTTGCATCCGCGGCGACTTGCCATCCGCTTAAATAGATCGACTGCAAACCTGCTTTCACCATTTGCACAGCCTGCCCCCCCGTCATTGCGCCAAAGGTGCTCAAATATCCGGGACTCGTTAATCCTTTCCACAAACGACCGGCGCCCATTTCTGCCAAAGTGTATTTGACGGGCACGCTGGTGCGAAGTTTCACAACATCCATAGCCGAGTAGTTTCTTTGAATTCCAGCCCAACGTTTATCGGTGGTCCAATTGAATTCGAGCTGTCGCGCTTGAAGCTCCGGATTTAAAATCATTGTATTCTCCTTTATTTTCTATTTGGTTTAAAATTTCATAAGCGATCGTTGTGAAGAACTCCGGAAACTGCTCCGTGAGAATCAAAGAATTAAGAAAATTTGTCGCACGGTCCAGATGCGGAAGATTTTCTGGAATCAACTTCTTCACTTCATCGATTAAAATTTCCTGATACAGTTCCGGCGTGAAAACTCGTCCATCAGAAAGTGTCACGGCGTGATGGAGCCATTGCCACAGCTGACTGCGAGAGATCTCTGCCGTTGCGGCATCTTCCATCAGATTGTGTAAAGCCGCTGCACCAACGCCTGAAAGCCAGCGATCAAAATAAAGCAGACTGACATTGATATTTGTTCGGACTCCTTCTTCAGTAATCTTTCCTTCTGCAGAAGGCATTCTTAGCAAATCACTATCCGTGACTTTCCCCGGAGGAATCATGGATTTTTGATGAGGGCCTTTGGCAAGAGCGCGATTGAGCTCTTCTTCCGCAATAGGAATAAGATCTGGATGCGCGACCCAGGTGCCATCAAAGCCAAGACACGCTTCTCGGAATTTATCTTGCGCGACCTTCATCATCGCTTTGCTATTGAGTTCAGGATCTTTTCTATTAGGAATAAACGCCGCCATGCCACCAATAGCATGGGCATCACGGCGGTGGCAGGTTTGCACCAGGAGCTGACAATAAGATTCCATCATAGGAATGGCCATTGTCACCTGCGCGCGGTCCGGAAAAATCAAATCACTATTAAAGTTAAATTTTTTGATGATGCTAAAAATATAATCCCAGCGGCCGGCATTTAAGCCCGAAGCATGATCTTTCAGAACGTAAAGAATTTCGTCCATCTCAAACGCAGCCGTGATGGTTTCAATCAACACCGTGGCACGAATGGTTCCGCGAGGAATTTTTAAACGGTCTTGGGTGAAATTAAAAACATCGTTCCACCACGCAGCCTCTTCGTGATTTTCTAATTTGGGCAAATAAAAATACGGACCGGTATTTCGCTTTAAAAGTTCATGAGCGTTGTGGAAAAAGTAAAGACCGAAATCAAAAAGCGAAGCGGAAATCGGTTCACCGCGAATTTGAAAATTCCGTTCTTCCAAATGAAGACCGCGCGGGCGCACAAGAAGTGTGGCCGTTTTTTCGTTCAAGGAATATTTCTTACCGTCTTCACTTTCGTACGTGAGCGTGTGACGTACCGCTTTTTTTAATGAATCTTGCGCAAGTAAAACGTTACTCCACATCGGAGAAAGTGAATCCTCTATATCCGCCATAAAAACTTTGGCTTTGGAATTAAGGGCGTTGATCATCATCTTCGGCTCTGCGGGGCCCGTGATTTCCACACGGCGATCTTGAAGATCTGCAGGGGCCTTTGCCACTGTCCACGCCGCTTGGCGAATGCTTAAAGTTTCTGCGGGAAAGCGGGGCTTCTGTCCCTGGGCGAATTGCTGCGCCTGAGTCCGACGTCGCAAAAGAAGATTGCGACGAAGATTGTCGAATTTTTCATGAAGAGAGATTAAAAACTCAGCGGCATCAGGCGTAATGATCTCAGTTTTTATTTTTGGTTCGTTCATGGCGACACTCCTTGACTAGCAATAAGAGTGTCTTTAGAGGCAAGTAATCGACAAGTGACGATCTTGCAATTTCCGCTCTAGTGACTTTGAGATAAAGTTTTAACTTCGAAGCTTTTGCTCTAACAGTGCCGACGGACACTGCTAGAGCTTTTAAGAATTAGTGAGCGTCAACAACCTTGTTGGTTTTTTCTTTGAAGCGCAACAAATAGAGCGGAATGAATGAGATCGCAAAAATAATCATCATCAAGAACATAAGCTGTTTAAAACTCAGCATGAAAACTTGATTTTGAATTCGTCCATAAAGACTTTTTAGTGCTGCCTCATTGCCGCTTGCCATGCCTAGACCATCGCTCATTTTTTGCGTCAAACCATTCGCTGATGAGTAATAAGCACTCTGCGCATTGGAGTTTAAGAGCGACACTTTCGTCGAGAGATCCAAGTAATTCTGATGACTGTTTTTATTCAACATCGTGCCAATCAAGGCAATACCAATACTGCCTCCGATTTGACGAGCGAGATTTAACAAACCAGAAACTTGTCCCATCTCAATGCCTTTAAACTGACTCAAGATCGATGAATTGATTGGAACAAACAAGAACGCCATTCCAAATCCACGCACGAAGAGCATTCTTAAGATTTCACCTTTTGAAGACAGAGGAGAAAGAAGTGTCATTAAATACAAACACACTTCTAAAGACAGAAGCCCCACAAAGATCAACCACTTCGGATTGGTCCCTTTGTACATTCGTTGTCCCACCCAAGGCATTACGGCCACTGTGAGCAACGATCCCGGAATAAAGAGCATCCCTGTTTGAGTGGCGTCGAAATGCAAAGTTCGCGCAACATAGATCGGTAGAATAAAGACCACTCCATATAGGAAAAATCCCACCATACCCATTAACAGAACGCCATTGCTCACAATAGGTTTTAAGAACAAGCGCACGTCGATGATTGGATTTTTCACTTTCGTTTCCCACCAAACAAAAAGCGGCAAACTGACCGTGGCAACAACCGTATTGAACAAAATTAATTTTGAGGCAAACCAGTCTTCAGATTCACCACGTTCAAGAACATATTGAAGACAACCAATTCCCAGAACCAGGAACGTCAAACCCCAAATATCCAACTCGTGTTTTTCTTCCTTGTGAGCCGGATCTTTCTCGCGATCAAAGATCACCATCGCGCCAACGAAGAACGCTAGTAAACCTAATGGCAAGTTGATGTTAAAGATCGATCTCCAACCGAAAGTGTCTGTGAGATAACCACCCAAAGTCGGTCCCAGCGTTGGACCGATCATCACGCTCATCCCGAAGATCGCACCGGCGATACCGGCTTTCTCTTTTGGGAATTGCTCATAGATCAATGTTTGTGACGTTGGAAGAAGAGCTCCTCCGGCAAGACCTTGCAAAATACGAAAGACCGTGAGAGTCGCAAGATTTGGAGCCAGTCCGCAAGCCACCGATGTCGCTGTAAATAACAAGATACAACCGAGATAATACGTTCTGCGCCCAATGCGCTCACCCAGCCATGCTGAAACGGGAAGGACAATGGCATTGGCGATGGCGTATCCTGTGATTACCATACTGATGTCCTCTAAGGTCGCCCCTAGATTTCCCATCATGGATGGCAATGCCACGTTGACGATCGAGGCGTCGATGATCTCTAAAAGAGAAGCCATCACCGCCACGACGACTATGAGAACACCTTCCTTTTTCATAAAATCCTTAGTGTTTGTGAACTTTCACAAACGCGGAAAGTCCCGCCTTCAAGGCTTCGATTTCTTCTTCAGAAACGTTGGCAAATTTGATTTTTACAGGAACGCGCTGAACGACCTTCGTGAAGTTTCCAGTGGCATTGTCCGGAGGAAGCAAGGTGAATGTCGCACCCGTTGCAGAGCTGATAGACTCAACAATACCTTCAAAACTTTTTCCAGAAATCGCATCGACATCGATGTTAACTTTCTTACCTGGCTGAATGCCTTCGATTTCCGTTTCTTTAAAGTTCGCTGTCACCCAACGTTCACCGGCATCAACAAAACCGATTAAAGGAACACCTGGAGCCGCAAGCTGTCCTACTTCGACCGCTTTCTTAGCGATAAAACCATCGGAAGGTGCTTTGATATGGGTATTTTCATAGTTCAATTCAGCCTGCGCCACTTGTGCCGACAACGCTTCAAACTTAGCTTTCACTTCAGCCGCAGTAGTTGTCGTCGTGTCGTATTGCTGTTGAGAAACAACGCCTTTAGAGAACAACTCCGCAATACGTTTTAAATTTTTCTCGGCATCACGCTTACGCGCTTCCAAAGAAGACAACTCACCCTTCATTTGACGAAGAGTGTTTTGATAATCACGATCATCGATCTCGACCATCAAGTCCCCTTTTTTCACTTTCATACCTTCAGCGATATGCACGGCCTTTACGTATCCACCCACCTTCGCTGCGACCATCACAGAGTGCGCTTCAACTTGCGCATTGTCTGTTGTCACATACATAAGATGTTCATAAAGGAAATAAATCCCAATAAGAGCTGCAAGAACTCCCACACCTGACAATATCTTTTTCTTTTTATTCATTTTCCCAATCCTTAATTAAACTGAACTAATTTTTGACCAGTGCTGAGCTCAAGATTCACGATGGCTTCAATGGCCCCGATTTGAGCATTCACGGCACCCGCTTTGGCACGATAAAGTTCCGCTTCGGCGTCAAGAACGTCTGTGTTTGTTCTTGCTCCGACCTTTTGACCTTCTCGCGACAGACGCACACTCTCTTCGGCTTTCACGATGTCGTTCAAGCGTGCTTCATAAACAGAGATATAATAAACGTATTTTCTTTTCCAGAAATCAAAGTCGCGTTTAGCCTTAAGTTCGGCCTGACGTAAGGTCTTCTCAGCTTGATACTTTTGCTCGATACTTTGTTTTGAGCGCGAGATCGAAGTCATCCCGTCAAAGAGATTCCAAGTCAGACTCACACCATATTGGTAGGCATCTCTAAAGTTATCGTAATCATCAAAACGATCATTGCGATTGTTGTAGTATTGATACTGACCGATCAAAGCAATGCGAGGAACCCAATATTTTTCAGCGGAGTCTTCCTGATGACGGAAGCCTTCCGCCTTTTGGCGCAAAGATTCCAGATCCTTGCGTTCTTCCATTTTAAATTCTTTGAGGTTCGCAACGAGATCCGCTTTAAGACGAGGAAGTGCGCCATCCACTTCAGCCGCATCTGCGTCTTGCCCCAAGGATTCGCTAAGACGTGCGCGAGCGACTTCGACATTGTCTGTCGCATTGAGAAGTTCTGATTGAGCTTCACTCATTTGCACTTCCACGCGAAGCACATCATAGTTTGTCGAAGAGCCGACCTTTTTAAAAAGACGAACGTCTTTAAGATGATCTTCCAAGGCACGCACGTTTTGTTCAGCAACGGCTTTAAGTTCTTTTGCGGCCACAGCCTTATAAAAAAGAACTGTGACTTCACGCTCTACCGTGAAACGAGTCCAATCGTAATCGCTTTTTGCGGAGTCTTCAAACGCGCTGGAACTCAAATATCTATTTGTGCTGGAGAAGCCATCAAAGATCGACCACTGCGCTGTCAAATAAAGATTTGTCGTCGGCACCACTTGCGGAATCGACAGCGGAGCTCCGCCCAGATTCACGTCCACCAACGCATATTTTTTATCAAAGAGATACGTCGCATTAGCAGATAACGTCGGTAAAAATCCAGAGTAAGACTCTGTCTTTTTCCAACTGGTTTCTCTGTATTGTGATTCGGATCTTTGAACTTTAGGAGAATTATTGAGGGCCTCTTGCAGTGCCTCATTCAGTCTCAAGACTTCAGCCTGAGCCTGAATGGAGGCGAGAGCGACGAAGCTACTAACGAACAGCTTGCTACACTTCATAATGGGATTCATACGCCACCTAATCTTGAAATGTTTTAACCGAAAACCGTTTGCGATGCAAACTATTTGTGTTACTATCAATTAACTCTCACTTCCTTTTCATTAAACAGGAGGATTATTTTGAAACGCAAGCAAGACGATCAGATGTGTGCAAGCTCACCCTGGGAAACACCCGGAGTGCACCCTGCTTTAAAGGTGTACTTTGGATACTGTCTCTCAAAAGCCGCACTCAAACATAAAAGTATGCTTGCGAAGGAACTCGACAA
>NZ_CAMLDV010000165.1 GCF_946478835.1 uncultured Bdellovibrio sp.
TTTACGAACTTCATAGGAAGCTTCAATGTATCAACCTGGCTCTAAAAATGCAAAAGCGAGTTCTGCTCTCGCAGGACTCGCTTTTAGAAGATCTCTTATCCGTTTGTCCGAAAGGAGATCCGAAAATGACTTCCAAGTATAAGTCTTTTCGGACAATCTTAAGAATTCTTAAGCAGATTCTTTTGGTCGTCCTAACTATTGTTAGAATTATTAAAGAGTTGAGATAGGTTTCAAGGGGTTGCGCAACAGCGTCTCCAACAAGTAACGTGACTGAAGTCCAATGGACAGGACTATAAATCCTCGGATGGAATTTTCACGGAGACTAGACCTGCGGGAGCACCTAGACTAGGGCTTAAAATAAAAAAAGGAAGGTGGATGACACCTTCCTTTTTATTTTCAAACTGCAAAGAAGTCTTAAGCTTTTCTAGGCGCTTTCTTTGTCGTCTTACGCGCTACTTTTTTTGTAGCGGCTTTTTTAGTCGTCGCCGTTTTTGCTTTTGCAGACGCTTTTTTTGCAGAAGTCTTTTTCATCGTTTTCTTGAAAAGAGTTTTTTCAAGCTTAGTCTTTTGCGCGATCGCTTTCTTTTTGTAAGCCGCGATGTTTTTTTCCAAACCATCAGCAGATTTTTTGATTTTAGCGATTGTGCTGTTCACTTCTTTTTCAAGTTTCGCTTCAGAAGTGCCAAGAACTTTCACGATCTCTTGGTATTTCTTCCAAGCAAGTTCGATCTTTTCATCTTTTTGCTGATCGAAGCGGTCTTTCAACTCAGACTCTTTTTTCTTAATTTCGTCGTTGAGTTTTTGGAAGCTTTCAAGTAGGTTTTGAACACCTTTTGCTCCAGAGATATTTTCCAAGATCTTTTGAAATGCTGCTGTAGCCACCACAGACTCCTTTGTTTACAGAGATACCATACACTGAAAGGGCCCCTAAATGAAGCCCCTGTCTTTATTTTGACTCAAACTTAATAGTTTCCAGCCAAACTTCGCGTTGAGCGGAGAACTGGCCCGGGAATTTCTCAAGGCCTTTCTCGCGCAATTTCATCGCATATTCAGTCATGTAGAGCTTTAGGTGCTCTTCATCTTTGAGTTTATAGATGATTTTAACGTCTTTACTCGAGGCCTCGAGGCTCCCACCCTTACGCAAGCACAACTCCGCACCTAAGAATCCCGGACAAGCGAGCATTTCTTTGATGTGTTCAGTTTTAAGCCATTCGACGTACTCAGCATAAGCCTCGTGTCGAACCATCAAGTGGACCATATACGTAACCATGGGACTCCCTAAAGCGTGAATTTGAAGTCCTTGATTAGCATACCGGGAACCTTTTTTCCACCGAAAGCGCGGCTTTCATAGGTAGAAACCATCGGATCGACCTCTTGGAAGTCCGTTACTGCCAAAAGATTTTCTCCAAGGCAGTCGTAAAGACTCTCATCGAAACGCAAATCTGCAATGGGAGCGACGATTTCGCCGTTTTCCACCCAGAAACACGCATAACGAGTCATCCCGGTAATACGAGCATTCATACGATCTGACCAGTTCAAATAGTGAAGATTTGACAGGTAGAGGCCCGTGCCGAGCTCCTTCAAAATGTTTTCACGCTTAAGGCCGCCGGGCAAAATCTCCATCGCACGGGGATATTCACCGACATCCGCTGCATTTCCTTGAACGCCATATTCTTTGGCAGAGCGGGAACTCGTCAGGAAATTCTTAAGCTCACCGTGAGAAATCAAATCCATTGTTTCCGGGGCCAGTTCTCCCAAAGAGTTAAAACGGTGAGTCAGACCCATGCCGTAGTTCTCACGCAAAGAAAACTTTTGCGACAAAGTTTTTTCTTTGTCGGCAAGTTTCTGCATGGAGCTTCCACCTTGCTTGTAACCGTTAAAGCTCAAAGACCCCCAAGAAAACATCGAAGCCATTTCAGCGACAGCTCCCGGAGCCAAGTAAGTGCGATAAGCACCCGGCTTCAAGGTCATCTTTGGACGCTCCATCAAGCGCAATTGATTTTTACTTTGCGCTAAGTTCGCATCGAAATCTTTTTGATTCCACGCGGTGCCCGCATAAATCGACTTCACGGCTTTTTCACCCATGTAGAGTGAATAATCCATAAAGAAGTTTTCCGTCGCAAACCAGTGACTTTGACCTTTTGAGTTTTTATTTCCCGTCAAAAGAGGACCACCACAATAAAGTCCCGCAAGGTCCGTTCCCTGCGCTGGGGCCGTGATCGCGGCAATCACTTTTTCATCGGATAACAGGTCACCTTTGAAAGTGTTATCACTTGTGCCGTTGTTTGTAAGAGCCACTTGATAAGGATCTTCCGGCAAAAGATCACACTCTTTACGAGCTTGTTCGAGCCAGTGATCGGCACGTTTTTTATCTTCGTCGGCTTGGCCGGTGATAGAAAAACTTAGGTTCGCGGTCTTGCCATTTTTTTGTAAAGTCAGACCCAAAGTTCTTTGTTCAACATGCGTGTTCTGACGAACTTTGTTGCCGTTAAAGCGCACGAACAAAGATTCTTCGGCATTCAAATTAATATTAGCATCTTCGCCGTTTTTTAAATTTCCCAGCAAGTGATCAGCAACAGCGTTAAAAGCTGTTTTCATATTCTCAGTAAAATTCATACTACGCTCCAAAAACTTCGACATTGCCGAAGAGACAGTAAGGAGTTGTGTGACCCACACGGATCACTTGGTTCGGTTCACCTTTTCCGCAGAATGGAGAGCCGTACGTTTCACGATTTGCACTCACAGCTTTCAAACTATTCCAGAACTTCACAGTCGTGCCGCGATAGTTTGGATTTTTCAAAGTCTTCGTAAGTTTTCCATTTTCGATTAATTTTGCGTATTCACAACCAAATTGGAATTTGTTGCGATAATCATCAATCGACCAAGATTTGTTCGCCATCATGAAAACACCGCGCTCAACAGAAGCGATCATGTCTTCGAATTTTGTAGAACCCGCTTCCAAGTTGATATTCGCCATGCGATCAATCGGAGCACGATTCCAAGAAGCTGAACGGAAGTTCGCCACCCCTGGAAGATTCAAACGAGATTGAGATTCCAAACCGCCAAGACCGCGCACCAAAACGCCGTCTTTGATCAAAAATTCCTTTGTGGCTTTGTATCCGGAATCATCAAAGGCGTAAGAGGCCATCGCATCAGAGATCGTTGGATCAAACGTCACGTTCATGAGTTTTGAGCCGTATTGCAATTTTCCAAAATCATCAGGTTTTACGAAACTCCAACCTGCGTAATTGCGCTCATCACCTAAAATACGATCGTACTCAAGCGGATGACCAATGGACTCATGCACTTGCAAAGTCATTTGGTCAGGGGCCAGCAATAAATCCATCGCCGTGTCAGGGCAGTTTTCAGCGCCCAACAATTCAACGGCTTCCTCTGCGATTCTTTTAGCACGTTCTAAAATGGAAGCACGGTTGAAAACCTCAGCTCCGATTTGCAAACAGCGAGCAAGACCACCATTGTCAGAACGAGTTTGTGTTTCTCCACCTGCTCCGGCTGTTGCAGAAAAGTCCGTGCTCACGATCGAAAAGTTTTGATGAACCTCAGAACCCGAAGAACTCGCAGATTGGAATTCTGTTTCCACGATCATCGTGTTTGCAGCACGATTCATAATTTTATCGGAAACTTTCATGGCGCGAGTGGCATCCACGAAAATATCGGTAATTTCTTTGGCCGAAAAAGAATCCAGCGGTTTCACCACAGGAGATTTGTAAGAGCCCTTCGCCGTTGGACGTTGAGCCAGAGAAAACTCGTGGACTTTTTGAGAGGACGCAGCTTTTGCCATCGTCACTGCTTTGCCTAGAGCTCTTTTGATACCGCCTTCACTCAAATCTGTCGTTCCCGCAAATCCGAAATGGCCGTTCACCAAAACTTCAACCATGATTCCTTGATCGAAAGAGATGTGATTGCGATCCGTTTTTTCATCGCGAACCATGCGCCAAGTTGTTTTTTCAGTGACGAGACGTAAATTGACCCAGTCTGCGTCGTTCCTTACCGAATTGAGGGTGCGTTGCAAATCGAGCATCTAAGGCTCCTTTCCCTAATGTAATTCAACACTTCCAATAAAGGATGCTACCTAAAAATACAACCCGGAAACGTCCAGTTGTGAAAAGTCGCATCGAGTAATACTTCGCAGGACCTCCGAGAGAGCTGGTAGCAAAACTTCTTGGCAAGCCCTTTGCTTTATATGGGATGCAGGGAGGTTCTGGTGTCATAAAGACCCAGAGTAAAAAGAGGCAGATTATGAGAATCCTTTACGCTCTACTAACAACAATGATGATCGCAATGTTAACTCACCTCGCGTCGGCTCAGGCAGCCATTCCGTCCGTGCCGTCTTGCACGATGGCGAGTGAGGGAATTTATAACGGAGCGTGGGTGAAGCACCGTATCGTTGTGAACGAAGACGTTTTGGGTGGTGCTAATGACATGGATTCGATCATCTCCCAGCTTGAAAACTTGCGCACTCAGGGACTTTGCCGCTAAAGTGGCAGAGCTTTGACTAGACAAGAATACTTATCCCAGATTTGGAAGTCCTATCCCGCGATGCCTGCTCACTCCAAGGCAGCAGGCCGCATCTATCAAATCGAAAGAGATGGGGAATCTTTAAAACTGATTCTCCAGCGCGATCAAAAAACTCACAAAATCCAATTTGAAAAAGCCCCACCGTATTCGGAATTCTTGATCGAAGGGGATTTAGTCGCCGTTGTTTCTTCAGAAGAAATTCTTTTGCTGGCTCCGCAAAAAAGATCTTTGCCTCGTCGTCAGTTTGATCCTGAGTTGTTAAAGACTTGGAATGTGTACGTACAAGGTCTTCGCGATTTCTTTACTTCTCAAGATTTTATCGAGTTAAAAACGCCGTCTTTGGTTGTCTGTCCTGGAACGGAGCCTAGTCTCGATGTCTTTTCAACAACCTTAAAAGTGGGCTCACGCACACAAAAACTTTATTTGCCGACGAGCCCCGAGCTTCACCTCAAAAAAGCTTTAGCCTTGGGAGCAGAAAAGATTTTTGAAATAGCTCCTTGTTACCGCAATGGCGAAGTCACCGAAAGACATCAGCCCGAGTTTTTGATGCTCGAATGGTACAGAGCTTTTGATAATCTTACGAGTATCAAAAAAGATGTGGAAAACCTGGTGCACACCTTGACGAAGCTTCTAAAAGTTTCGGGACCACGAAGTGTGAAAAGTTATTCAATCGCGGAACTCTTTAAGTCTTACTGCGATTTTGATCTTCGCCCCGATACAACGAAAGAAGAACTCAAAAAATTAGCAGAGAAGTTGCAAGTCGATGTGCGCAGTGCCGACAGCATTGATGATTTTTTCTTTTTGATCTTTATGGAAAAAATCGAATCAAAGCTTCCGCCGGAAGATTTGATCTTTGTAGAAAAATATCCGCCTTATCAAGCGGCTCTGGCGCGTTTAACAGACGACGGATGGGGAGACCGTTTTGAGGTCTACTGGAAGGGTCTTGAGCTTGCGAATGCTTTCCATGAACTCAATCATCCCGAAATTCAACGTCTGCGTTCGGCGGAAGACCTAGAGAAAAAGAAAGACCTTCACAAAGAAGTCGTCAGTCTTGACGAAGAATTTTTTGAGTGCCTAGAGGCAGGAATGCCACCGTCAGGCGGCATCGCTCTTGGAGTGGAGCGTCTGTTTATGGCGATGCTCGGAAAAGAGCACATTTCAGACCTTCGTCTTTTCCCTCTGTAGCTATTTGATGCCTCTTATTTTTTCTTTTTAAAGTTAATCCAATACAGCCAGCCTTTGCCAGTTTTTTGCCCGTGTTCCTCAATAAGCTTCATTTGATCTTCATGAACACGATCTGCGGCTTCGGGGGTAACGTAATCTCTCCAGTCGAAATAAATTTCGGGCCATTTTTTTCCACTGATAACTTCATAAAGATCGCCGTTTGTAAGATGCTCTTCCAAAAACTTGAATTGCAAAGACCAGTTTTCTTTCCAAGTTTGTTCCTCAGTAATTTTTTTAAGCATTTCTGATTCGTATTTGGCCTTAAGATATTTCTTTAAATATTCTTCGAAGAAAAAGTTCGACGGCCTAATCCCTTGCTTCTCGCGTTCAAGATGAACAAAAGAAATAGTATAAATATAAGATGGATATAGAAATGAAATATTTAATTGTACGGGGCCGCCTGATTTTTGCAGAGTCCACCGCCAATCATCGTTTCCGGTGGACCGCAATAGCTCGTCTTTCACTTCATTGTTCGGAATGTGTTTGATAGACACTATTTCTAGAGCGTATTTTTGAGAAAAATCCTCGATGTATTTCGAAATACTGGTGTCTGGAAACTTCATGGTGTTCATTGCTAATAATGTAGTCCCATTTTTCGATGGCAATCAACCTACATAATCTCTATTTACTCATGGTCTTTATATAGAGAAAAATACCGCTCATACCTCCTCTAGGAAGGCAAACTAAGGTGATTTCGAGAAAGACCCGCGAAATTTCTTGGCTTTATCCAGTAAAAATAACAAACAACACGATTCTAACTTTGATTCTGGGCTTTTCTTTATTAAAACCTCTGCATCTTCAATCACATATAAAGAGGTTTTCGATGAAAAAGCTTATTGTTGCGCTATTGGTTTTATCTGCGGCTCCGGCTTCTTACGCTGGCAAAATGAAAGAAGTTTGGTCGATGACAAACGAAAGCGTTCTAGAAACTTTGGGTTTTGATGAAGGTGTTGTCGCGATTGAAAACCACAAATTCGTACAAGTCGAAGGCGCAGATCTTGCGATTCAAACAACAGTGCGCGGTTTTTACCGTGTGAATGGTGCTGTGCCGACTTATCAGTGCGTGACTGCATTCGTAAAAACGAATGATTTTTACGACGTACTTAAAACAGAGTGCAAATAAATCGAA
Organism: uncultured Bdellovibrio sp.; assembly: GCF_946478835.1. The sequence goes on from NZ_CAMLDV010000165.1 coordinate 6,893, forward strand.
ATTCGAGAAATAAAAAAGGGGCTGTGAAAGCCCCTTCGTTTTTTAGCCTTTTTTCTCTGGCCCGTTGTTGATGTCTTCTTTGAGTTCTTTTCCGACTTTGAAGAACGGAAGTTTTTTCTCGTCGACGTTGATGATTTCACCTGTGCGAGGATTGCGTCCTTTATAAGCACCATACTGACGATTTACAAATGAACCGAAACCACGGATCTCAATACGGTCATCGCGCATCAATGCTTCCACCATAGAATCAAAAATAGTGTTCACAACGGTTTCAGCTTTTACGCGTGTGATGCCCGCTTTTTCAGAGATTAAATTAATCAAATCCGCTTTTGTCATTTCGGCAGTCCTCAAATCAAGAACATAAGCTTAAAGTATTGATAACACTCCCGATTATACAGAAGTGCGGTGGCCTGACCACCACTTTTCAATAGTTTAACTCAATGCTTCTTATACAAACCTGTGTTCAGAATGATTTTACGGTAGGCATCAAGAGTCGCCTGGACCATTTTAGGCGTGTCAAAGAGATCGACCACTTTTTGGCGTGCTCGGTCGCCGATCTCGTCAGCAGGCATGGTTCCTGAGAAAATTTCGACCAAAAGATTACTCATGGAGTCCACATCGGCAGGTCTTAGTAAAAACCCATCGCGACCGTCTTCAATAATATTAGCAATTGGGGACACTTCCGACCCTAAAACAACTTTCTTTTGG
>NZ_CAMLDV010000166.1 GCF_946478835.1 uncultured Bdellovibrio sp.
CTATTTTATCAGATTTGCCGACCTTGACCATAAAGGTAAGGTTTTTCGCTCTAACTCCTCATTTTCAGAGGGGATTCATTGTCTCAATTTAATATCTAGGTCCCGAACGCCCAGCCACTTCGTGATTGCAAACCATGAGACTCAAAATAAGACAGATTGCTCGACCCGAGACCGATTAATTCAGGGAAAACCAGATCTTACTTGAAATACACACTTGGTTTTCCGAAACTAAGGTTATGAAAAAAATCTTGTTTATCACCATGATTTTGATCGCCGGTTGCTCAAGCCAACCTACCACTTCAACAACAACTTCAGATGAAGCCACTTTGCCGAAGGCAGCCCCTCCTCCGAGCGAAGGAGAACGGGTTTATCGTGGAGCCGCACCGACAGCTATCAAGGCAACACCCGCAGAAAATAGTCCTGTGACTGAAATCGAAAGAAAAGGTTGCGAAACCCCGCTTGGATTTATTCCCGATGGTGGTAAGGCGACGGGTTACTTAAGCCCCACAGTACCAGTGGGAGAAATCTGCATCTCCGACACTATTACATGTAGTGATGGCAAGTGGTCAGGCCAAGCCATCCACCCTAGTTGCAAAACTGAAAAAGCCAAATAGATCCCTGAAATAGAAAAACCCACAGTGTTTCCACTGTGGGTCTCAATAAATCTAAAAATAGAGGTGAGAACATCATGCTCCCCTATACCTTCCTTGGTATCACCCCTCCCGTAAAAATGATTGCAGCATAACAAAAACATGATGGCAAGCGCCTTATTACAGATTTTTTAAGATTTTTAAGAAAAGCGCGTTTTAAACTCGCAAATGCGAACCACGAAATAAAAAAGCCTGCTTATGAAGCAGGCTTTCAAACAAAATTCTAATTAATTATGTAAAACAAAAACTAGAAATCAGCGATACGATCAGCAAGCTCTGGGAAATCGATGAATGGATTTCTGTTACCTTGGGCTTTGAAAATCTCTTCGTTTCTTCTCATCTCTTCCGCATCGACAGGATCTTCTTTGTTCCACTTGCGAAGGATGACTTCTTCAAGTTGGTTGATCGGCATATCGTAACGAACAGAGAAATAGAAAAGTGCACGAGCCACATTGCCTTTGTGATCTTGAGGTGGTTCGAAAACTTCATCAGAGCCACCAGAGCCCAAACCGAAACGAGACGCCGGGCATTTTAGCTCCATCAAATCGTGAGAAACTTCACCGAACATGTTGTTCCCGCGAATCGCGTTGATTTGTGAATCTGTTGGGAACAAGTGATGAAGATCTGACTTTTGCACTTCATCCGGGAATCTTCTTGTGAAGTGACTTTGTGGCCATGTGTGCTCCACGTTGATCACTTTATTATCTGGGATAGTTCCAGGCGATGGGAAATCTCTGCGGAAGTCACTCACCGGACGGTCTTTATCGCAGTAAACATCATGAACCGCATAACCGTTGTTACCGTCTTTGATAAGGTAATAGTTCCCCATTAAAAACACTCTTGCAGCGTTGTAGCCAATCGCCGTGTGAGCGTAACAACGACCTTGTCCTTGCGCTTGCATGCAGGAATTCACGATCAAGTCGTTTCCGCTAGCACGCTTCACGTGGAAACTGCGCAAGACAGCTTTAATTTTGTTTTCTAAATCTTCGTTGGAAACTCCCGCCTTCAAAGCGCGGTAGAATTCATCCCCATAATAAGGAACGACACGAGTGGTTTGTTGCTGAGCCGCTTGGGCTACAGAAACAGATAACGATGTAAATACAATCACTGACTTAATGAGCTTCGCTAGCTTCATTCAGGTCCGCCATTTCTAGTTGGGGGTGATGTTCAGCCTCTGGCGGACAATGTGTCCTATCGGTAATATTCGTGTCAACGGGTATATATTAATTACAGAGTTAAATCTGCGGAGCTGGCGAAGACGACGAAGGTGTCTTCCATCTGTAAGCAAAGGCTGCCAAAGCGCCTATTAGCGTTCCTCCGAGGTGAGCTGCGTAAGCCACGCCACTCCCTAAGCCCTCGGGGGTTGCCCACAAATTGGCCAAATCTACGACTAAAAACAAAGGCACGATTAAAAGCGTTGGGAGATAGATGGCACCGTATTGCCCGGGCATGGGAGAGACAAAATACAGAAACCGAACTCTTATTCGGGTTTCAGCGACACAGTAGAAAGCTAAAAGCGCACTGATCGAAGCACTTGCCCCCACCATCGGCACTGTTCCATGAGAGTCTGAGAACAGGAATCCCGCACCACCCGCAATACCGCCAAGCACATAAATAAATAAAAGCGCGCCACTGCCAACAAGGCCTTCCACCGCAACACCAATCAAGGCAAGAAACGCAAGGTTAGAAAGCAAATGAATCCAGTTCGAGTGAGAGAACTGATAAGTGAGCCATGCGAAAGGCCCTTTTTCCGAAGAGCTTAAACCAAAGCGATATAACAACTGCTCTTGATACTTCTTACGAAACTCAACAAAATCTGTTTTCCAATGAGCGATCTGCACGTCGTCGCCTTTATAGCTTAGCGTCTCGGCACTCGCCAAAAATCTCGCATCACGAAGAGCATACGCTCCCAACACACCCATCTGTTCGATGTTTTGAGATTTTATCTCGTGAACCCAAGCTGGTTTTTCGTAAAGAGCTTCAGAGGAAAGATTCTGCAGATATTGATAATAGAGACGCCCCGTTAATGTCAGACCGTCCCTTTGTAAAACTGAAGACGAAGAGATTGTCGAAGAAGCGCCGCTAAAAATTAACACGAAGATAAAAATATTCAGAACCACCAACGTGATCGTCAGAGGAAAGCGTGTGTAATCGCGGAAGTCTTCAGGACAAGGAAGAATCATTGAACTTCGTACCTTTCCTTAAAGCGCTCAAGCCATGAGTCGTCCGTGGCACTTGCAGGCAAACGACCACCTTTTTGCGTGTATTTGTCTGCGTTTTCATTCAAAGCCCACACCAAACGCACATAACGTTTTTCAAGAGCGGGCTTCAATGCTGGAATCTTTTGAAGGTCTTCGACCATTTTCAAACTGCCAGCATAATCTTGGCTTGTGTATTTTTCGTCCGACAAAAGAAGCTGGGTTATCCAAAGTTTTCCATCTGCCTGCTCTAGATCTTCTTTCTTGCCATCTTCATTCATGTAGCGCGCAATCGCACACGTCGAGGACGAAGTGCCTTCGCAGATTTTTTCAAAATATTTTTCTTGAGCTTCCCCGTCTGCCGTTACGAATTTGGCAAGATAGGCCATATCTTGAGAACTCACTGGGTCTCCCCACAAAGAAACTTCCGCCTCTTTATCAAGGCACTCCGCTGAAATTTCATTGAGCAAGTACAACGAAAGGGCTGCATCTAAGCGTGACGTTCCTGCAAGGTCCGATTCCTTGATCTCTTTGCAGGCTGCGACACCGACAGGATCTTTTTCGCGGAAGGCGCCACTTTGCAAAGAATAATAAGTTCTAAAAAATCCTAAAACGCCAAAGAGCAATAAAAACAGAAAACTCATGCGCAGCCACGAAGAGATAAAACGTGATTCCAGCGGATGAGGTCCGTCGTCGTAAACTTTTTTAAGTGTCACGACCATCGTGTCAGAAGCTCTTTCGTGGAAAGCGCGTCTTAATGGATGACTTGCTATTTCTAAAAACGGCACTGCGAGTAAAAAGAATCCACCGCAAAACATGAAGGCACGAATCAAACACTGATTGATGCTTAAGCGCGTTTGTTCTTGAGGATAAGAGACCACACGCAATTGCAAAAAGAATTGCCCTGGAGTCGCCTGCCAATAATACAAGAACACTGTTTGCAGAAGCGTCGTAAAGAAAACAATCGTTAAGAGCACAAGCCCTGCGGCGATGGCTCCCTCTTGTGAGTTTGTATTGAGTAGGAAAAATGTTTTAGTTTGGCGAACCAATCCCGCGATCAGAAGACTCACGACCGGAGAAAAAATAAGGAAATCCAAAACGAGCGCTAAAAAGCGATCGGAAATGGATGCAATTGGTGTCGCAACGGGCTTATTTGTTTGTGGCTTAACTTCTGGAGCCGATAGATCTGGAAATACCATACAGATCGTATCGGCTTGGGACAGGAAAGACTAAAGCTGTTATTGTGTGAAATTGATGGCTTGAATGCGGCCTTGCTCGTCTTTTACAAAGTGAGCTTTGCCGATGATTTCTTTGCCGGAACCAACCAAGGTATAGACTTCTTCATTATCAGCGGCGTTTTGTGCCAAGGCGACTTCGCTGTAATCCCTACCGAAGGCCTCAGAATACTTCATTAAGAAATCCGCTTTGTCAGTGATCGCCATTGGATGTTCACCGGCTTGAGCATCGATGAATTCCAGGCTTTCAATACGACCTTGAGCGAGCTTCATGCCGTATTTTCCTTCAAGATAACCAAAAATCAATTCATCACGCAAAGTCGGCGCTTCCGCCAAGCTTGCTGAAAGGGCTGACTTATCGGAAGCCAAACGTTTTGCGAGATCGTGTTCCCACTTCACATCTTTGGCAAAAGCTGCGGGTTCAAAACTTGCGACATTACGACGACCGCCGTTTGTCAAAGAATCAGGACCTTGCACCAGCCACTGATTAAGGAACACGGTCATGATAAGAACAGATGCGATAGAAAGAATCAAAATAGCTTTTTGCTCTTGAGCTTTATCTTGCAATCTTTTTCTTACTGACTGAGCTTTTGGAAATTCAATCACTTGTGCGTTCCTCATTGTTTTACCCCTCGCAATTATATGTCATTCATCAATGCGAAGGCTGTGCCGTTTATAAGTCTAACCTATTCTCTCTTGCTGAAAAAGAGATTAACAGACGAACAAAAGATGTTTGACGTATTAAAATGATCATCTCATTTTGAATCACAAAAATCTTGTCCTCGAGAGTCTAGTCCAGAGCCTTTTTCACCCAAGAATCAATCCCAGCCTGCATTTCCGAGAGGTTGTAGTAGAGCACGCGATCCAACTCCACACCATTTCCCTCGATGCGATGTTTTTTGTGACTCAAATAGAGAGCCTCCGGAATTGAAATCTCCACACCTGGACCTACTTCACTGAGCGGATACCAAACGCCCACCAGGAGCTGACCTCGACTGGGAGAACCTAAGAGCGGAGCTTTGCGAAATTCTTTTAACGCTTGCGCCACGAGTTCCGCCACGGAAGATGTTTTGCCATCGACGAGTACGCGAACGTCGCCACGATAACATTCGTTTTGCTTGAAAGTTTTTAGAATTACTTCGCGGTGTTGATCAAGAATCTCCAATTGTTTTTCATCGCGAAGATCATTGGGAAGCTCTGCCGAGTTGTCTTTCGCAAATCGCGGCTTGATAAGGCGTCCCACTTCTTCAGGCGTGCACATCACCAGAGAAAGAAAACGAAGACCCGCAACAAAGTTTCCACCGACGTTTCCGCGAAGGTCGACAACAAGGCGACGAACGTCTTTCAGTTTTGTTTCCAGTTCTTTGATTTTTTCATCTTTGAAAAAATCCGCACGGAAAGAAGGAATCTGAATAACCGCGGCATTGTTTTTTAGTTTTTCGAACGTCACCCCCTCTGAACGCGTGATATTTGTCGCTTTGATATCAAAGGTGTGCGTTTCTTTTCCGCGCTCAATGGTGTAAGTGCCCGACTCTGTCTGCGCTTCCCAGGGATTCGGTTGATCACCATTGATGCTTTTAATTACATCGCCTTTGCGAAGACCTTGCATCGCGGCCGGAGATTTGGGATGAAGTTTGAAAATCACAAGCTCGCTATCAACGAACTCGCTTTCAATGCCTGTTTCTAAAGCTTCTCCTCTCCAGATACTCTTCACTTCCGAAGAGTCATAAACCTCGAGATGAGAAACGTTAAGAAGACCCAACACATTATTGATGTCTTTGATCACTAATTTTTTAGGCGAGTAAGGCGTCACCAATCGACTGCGGCGATGGCACGTGCGTTTCCATTTACGAACTTGTTCGTCTTCTAAAAAGATTTTCTCTGCCACTAAATCACAAACCACCGGATATGGATTCACGAATCCCCTCTGCACGGTGATGTGATAGGCCGCAAAGGCGCAAGAGACAGCCAGAAGAATGGCAAGAAGTCGGCTCATGGTGATCTTTCAAATGAACAAAAGCAAAGACCGAGCGTTTGCACACTCGGTCTTTTGATTCCAATTCAAAAGGGAATTAAGCAGCCACTTTCTTCTTGCGAGCTGCAGAAGGATCGATGTGGTATTGCTTCACTTTACGATAAAGAGTCGCGCGACCAATACCCAAAGCTTTTGCAGCTTCAGTCAAGTTGCCTTTGTATTGAACGATCGCGTTCTCGATAGCTTGCGCTTCAAGTTCTTCCATTTTTTGTACGTTGGAAGAAGTTACAGTAGCTGTCGGGAATTGGATTACGTTTCCACCCGCGTCTGAGTTGATTGGGCTTGAGCCGGAAATCAACGCAGGAACACCTGCTACTAGTTGTTGTCTGAAAAATGCATTATCAAGCCCTTCACGCCATTGCGCTGAAGAATATGCTTGAACTGTCACATCGTGGTTCTCCCAGTACTTCTTTGTATTCTCGATAGTTTCCTGGTTATCGCTCACCACGATCATTACTGTGCGTGACATTTAGTCCTCCCCTTTTGAAACATTAACAAATGCTAATTGACTCACTTTGTACCTATCGGCGTTTCATCGTGAGAATTTAGGGCTAGTTGCAATTTTTTTTTGAGACACTTCAAAGGGGCTAAAACACTGGACTTTTGGACCACTAAAAATACCCTCTTGACGGGGTTTTAGAATCAAACGCCTATTTTCTATACAAATCGCAAGCCTAGATTCGAAAAAAAACGCCGACTCATTGCCGACGTTTTTTTAATCTTAATCTTTTCGGAATTGAAAATTACTCTTCAAGAAGACTGCGAAGCATCCATGCGTTTTTCTCATGAAGCTGCATTCTTTGAGTGAGAAGATCCGCACTCACTTCGTCCCCTGCTTTTTCTACGCGCGGGAAAATAGAGCGCGCTGTTTTCACAACCGCTTCTTGGCCTTCAACAAGTTGTTGGATCATTTCTTTTGCAGAAGGAACGCCGTCTGGTTCTTCAATAGAAGTGAGCTTTGAGAATTCTTTGTAAGTGCCTGGCGCAGGAACCCCCAAAGAGCGGATGCGTTCTGCGATCAGGTCTACGGCCAATGCAAGCTCTGTGTATTGAGCTTCAAACATCAAGTGCAGTGTTTGAAACATGGGGCCCGTGACGTTCCAGTGGAAGTTGTGTGTTTTAAGATAAAGAGTGTAAGAGTCCGCCAGAAGACGAGAAAGACCTTCTGCGATTTTTTCGCGATCTGATGTGGAGATACCAATGTCGATCATTGGTTTGTCAGCTGTGTTTTTCTTTTTTGATGATTTCATAACTCACCTTTCCTAATGGGATTCTCAAAGACTAAACCAAAAGTAGATGATGAGGTAGAACTCCAATTATTGACGTCGCTGCGTTAGGACCTGCAAACGCAGGAAAGAAAAACGCCAAGCTGTTAGGCTTGGCGTTTTAGTGGTTCTAAATTTTATACTGCTTCAGCTACGCGA
>NZ_CAMLDV010000167.1 GCF_946478835.1 uncultured Bdellovibrio sp.
TCGTCGGCGCCACGCCGCCGCGACCCACCCCACCGCGGTGGCGCCGACCGACCCCGGCAGCCGTGCCCACCCACGCGACTCCTAGAACAAAGCCCCTCGCCAGCCCACCCGCTCTTCGCCTGAAACAAAAAAACAAACCCCGCCTTTACAGACGGGGTTTGCAACCACTGAGGAATTAATAAAACTACTTACTAATATTAGATTAGAAATTAACTCGTCCGACAAGCGACATTACATAGTACTGAAGCTTTTCGATCGGAGTTCCATACTGAGGTCCAGACATCCAAGTGTTTCCAGCGTTCACACGGCTAGACAAATTCCACATATATCTGAAATCCAAACCCAAAGAGTACTTCGGAGAGAATTCCAAATCCGCACCGATGATCGTACCGATATCGATCGCGTGAGAGTTGGCTTTCGTGTCGTTGTAGTAACCGTAGGATTTGTTATCCCAAGAGAAACCTCTGTAAGAGTAAGACACCACACCACCGAATACAGGTTTTACGATACCAGAGAACAATTGAACTTTCGCAGCCAATGAACCTGAATATTGTTGTACGTCGATAGAATCCGGAACGTAAACTCCGCCACCGCCATACGCGTAACCATTTGTGTAGTAACCTTGTCCTTCAACTGTGTAGTTTGAGTACAAGAACGAACCTTCGACAACGATATTGTCGTACTTCGTACCGAACGCCACACCGAGGGCATAATTTCCTTTTACTTGGCGAGTGTCTGGATAGTCACCGACTCCCAAGATACCTGCCACGTATTTAGTTTCAAGAGGAGCAACAGCCGCTTCTTCTTCCGTTTTCATAGCCGCAGCTAATTCTTCACGAATGATGTCGCGTGTGTTCTCTTTAGGTTCTTCAACTTGTTGAACTTGCACAGGTTGTACTTGTTGTACAGGCTGAGCATAAACAGGTTGTTGAACTTGTTGAGGTTGCTGTTGTTGTTGGTCTAATTGGTTGAATTTATCACCAAATAAAACCGAAGCTCTTTTCTTCTCGTCTTCCATACGAGATTGCTCGAGCTTTTCAACGATTCTTTGTTCAGTTTGCAACTCAGCATCTTGACGTGATCTGCGGATTTGTTCCGCGCGAGATTCCGTCAGTGGAGAAGCTTCAATAACAGTCGTTGGCTGTTTTTGAACTTGTGTTTGTTGCAACTGAGCATTGGACGTCGGTGTTGCCTGATTCAAAATATAAATAGGCTGACCGCTGACCGGTGCTGTGTTTGCAATACCCGCTTGAGCCTGAGGCTGAGCTTGTACTGGCGCGGCCGCTGCCGCAGGTGCCGCTTGCTGGCTTGAATACATTTGATCAAGCTCGGCATCGACATCACTTTCGATACTTTGAGCTAGCGCATAAGTGGGCGCAATACTCAAAGCCGCAAGTATATAGAAATACTTTTTCATAGAGTCTCCTCGTGGTTCTGGTTTCAAAAACCTTTTTAAGTCACTTGGGCGTAAAGCAAGCCTGATGCCAACAGGGCCGAATTTCGTCCCCGGCGTCTAAGTTGTTGATATCAAAAGTAAGTCGCTGTCTGCCCCTTGAACGCGAGCCCCGGTCACTGACCACAAATGTGACAACTTACAAGACGCTTTCTGAAATTCTTGCAAAGAGGAGTCATTTCGCCCCTGACTAGGGAAGGATTTGGTAAAACTACGCTCTATATATAAGGAGATGTCTCTCATGATGTCGAAACTCCTCAGAGCCAGCGCACTCGTTCTTTCTCTTTCTACTCTGGCGGCATGTTCTTCTGGCGGCGGTGGCGGTGAAGACTTAAAAGTCGAACCAGCCAACTGCGAAATCAACGGTAAATCTTTTGGTATTGTTGGCGGCGAAGTTCTTGGAACCGGGAATGAGTTGAGTGCGAGCACGGTGATGGTTGTGCACGTCAATTATAAAGACGACGTCAGCATCTGCACGGGCACACTTATAGATAAAGACAAAGTCTTGACGGCGGCTCATTGCATTTCGGCTTTCGGCGGAAAGTCTGTGATTGCGTTTACTAATAATATTGATTGCGCGGCGAAAGCGAAAAATAGAACTCTTCGTCCTGTGGTAAAGGATACTTATCATAAGGACTATTCTTATTGGACGAAGTCTTTGGACAATGCCTCTTACGATCTTGCGATTTTAAAATTCAGCGGTGGCATTCCTGCGGGTTACAAAGTGCGCGAGCTTCCTTCTAAGGATTTTGAGCCTGTTGCCAGCGACACCATCGTGATGTCAGGTTACGGCAATACGGCTGAGAAAAATGAAGACGCCGGTGTTCTGCGCTTTACAACGGCGACAGTGTCGCGTTTGGTGAAGGATTTCTATTTAGCATTGGTCGGCTCCACAGTTTCAATCAAGAATACTTGGATGCTTCAACAATATGACAATGGTGTTTGCACAGGCGATTCTGGCGGACCTCTTTATGTTAGCACGGAAAAAGGTTTAACTTTGATCGGTGTGACATCGATGGGAGTTGATAACCGCGCGACGGATGAAAAGAATGTGCGCACTTGCCATGGTATGGCTCTTTTCACAGACCTCAGACCTCATCTTGATTGGATTCGCGGAAAAATGAATTCCCTTTAGTGCTTACAGGGTCCCGCAAGCTTGACAATATCCGCTGGGCCCTCACTTTTGAGAAGTGAAAGCAAAAAAGATCCTCTTTTATACTTTGCTACCTCTCTTTGCCCTGCTCGCTATGGTGGGTGTTCCGCCGCCTGTAATGTTCAATGAGCAAAAAAAAGATAAGCCCGCTCAGTCTGAAAATTTGAAAGAAGAAAAAGAAGAGGAAAAGAAATAATTGGTGCGGGTGGAGGGACTTGAACCCCCACGGACGTGAATCCAAGAGATTTTGAGTCTCTCGTGGCTACCATTACACCACACCCGCGCGTGAGGGATATTTTGTAAATAAAAGTGCCCTAATACTCAAGCTCTTTTTTCTAAAAAGTGCTTACGGACGCTAAAAACGCAGTGTTTCAATGGCTCCTGCATGCTTTGTAAGCAAATTTTCAATTCTCGCATCACTGACCACTCCTCAAATTAAATATTGGACCATACGGAACAGGCAATATCGCTTAACTGAATTTGATCTGTCGCTGAGTGACCGGGTCCCTTCCAAACTCTTAAGAAGTTATTTTTAATGGGTTGGGTTTTTCCATCTTCGATCACGGATTTTTGATCCATGTCGACGAAGTTCGGTCCGTTGTATTTAATTGAAATGGGGAATTCTTTTTCTGCGTAGGCGGCTAACCCCACAATCGCTGAATTGTTGGCTGGTTCGTCGTATTCGAAGAACTGCGTGATCTCTTCTTTGGTGAAACGGTAGCCGAATTTGTTTTCTTCGTTTTCGAAAATCACTTCGCCGCTTTCTGGAGTTCCTGTAGCTCCTGTCGTATTGATGTGAACTGTGACCCAGGTGTTGTCACTTGCGCGACCTGTGCATTCAGAGACCGCGAAGGCTTTTGCTGAACAAATCAAACTTGCTAATAGAAAAAAATATTTCACAACAAACTCCTAATTTCTTAAAAACCAAAAAACGAGTTCCACTCCGCCGATCGTCATCTTTCCAGAGACTTGGCAGACACCTTTTTCAGGAAGCAGACAGGCTCCCCATTCAGGTTCAAATATCATTTCGCCTTTCACGGTTTTCGCTTTGTCAAAAACCGTGATTTCGTATTTATGAAAAAGACCGCGGGCATTGCTTGATGGCGGTGTCACGCCCGTCTGTTTAACGATTTGCACTTCTCGGTAAGAGTCTTTGCAGTCTCCCGTAGATTCCATCACTAAAGTTTCTGCCGAAAGTTTGACATCCAGTTTTCCCGGCTGAATTGTGCAGCCCTCGGGCGCGAAACTGAGTTGCGCTTTGACGTAGTTTGCAGGGTTCACCGGATTCCACCAAATGCTGGGGCTGTAGTTACTTATGTTGAGCAACTCAATTAAATGTTCGGAGTGAACAAAGTTTGTATCATCGACTCCGCTGATCCAAAGATATTCGTGCAAAACAAGGCGCAGGCGTGCTTTGGTTTCTGTGGATCGACGAAGATCGGTCCAGCGTGAGCGATTGACTTTAATAAGACGTTTTGTCGGATAGTAGTTTACGGCGTCTCGTTCAAATCCGTCGAGCATCACATGATCTTCGGAAACGACTTCCGTTGTCATAATGGCTGCTCTTAAGTTTGTGGTATCGAAAACGGGTTTGTTATTTTCAAACAGCAGCTCAAGCCTTTGCAAAATATCTCGGCCGCTGAGAATAAATTCTGAGGCGACGGTGTCACCGGCATTTCCGTGGTCCCATCCTGCAGCAGCGGCGTGGACTGCGGAGCTTAAAAAGGTCATGATGACGATGAACCAAAACCTCATGATTTTTTCTCCTGTGAAAGAGGAAAAAGTTGAATGTTCAAACGATAGACGGCGTCTCTTTTTCCGTCTTCTAAGTACGTAGACAAGCGACGGCGAAAATCTTGGATCATCACCTTGGCTTCCGGCAAACGCGCTTTGGAAATCGCCATGGTGATACCACTGATATCTCGGGTCTCCACAGGATCGGCTTCTAAAGAGTGCAGAGCCTTTGAGATGTATTGTCGATGCCCTTCTCTTAAAGCCGCAGAGGGAATTTGCGATGGCGTTGCCATGTTTTTTCCCGTGAGCTGCCAAAGACCATTTTTATTTTCGATCAAATCCAACTTTTCTAAACGGACCAAACACTCTGAAACGATTCCAAAGGGAATATTTAATCGCTCTGAAATATTTCGTTCTTGCCCTTTGAAGTCTTTAATCTCAAGCAACGCTAAAATTGCAAAATGTTGCCAAGATGAAATCGCTTCGGCACTTTCCATTGCAAGCTCACTGTAATTAGGAACAGCTTCATTTTCTTCTTTCACGAAGGTGCTCATAATTAAAGCCTGGGCTTCAACGGGGTTTGTGATATTTAAACCCTCGACGATTTTTTGCGCCGTTTTGATTGTGAGCGGACGCTTGCCTTTAAGAATCGCTGACACCGTGGAAGAATCCATTCCCAGCGAGCGGGAAAAAGCTCGCAGGGAATAGGAAGAATTCTTCCGGCAGCGTTCAGCAAAGGTGCGTTTCATGTGCTCAATCAACATGCCTTCACCTATTTCACGGTCATAGCCGCATTCGGCGTTTCACCAAAAATACTTGGCGTGTACAGACCTTCTGCGCGTGTTGGTGGAAGTTTGAACGTGCCCGGATTGTTGAGCTGATATTGATACTTCACGGTTGTGCTACCTGAAGACAGCTGTTCGAAATAGAACTTATATCCCGAATAACTTTTTTGGCCCGAGCTGTAGTAACCATAAGCTTCACTTAGAATATTACTTCCGGCAGGAATAGGATCTTGCATCGCTATATTGTTCACATGACCGCTAGAGTGAATTTTTAAAGTCACTTCGATCACGTCACCCGCTTGATAGCCAGAGTCTCTTGTGATGTTATGGATTTCCTTTTCGATTGAAAGTCCCTGACCGCGCGGAGCCGTCAATGGCACCGCAGTCAAGCCTTGAATACCAACCCACGGTTTTCCCTCCCCGGCGTGAGTGATTTGCACTGTGGCTTTTGTTTGAGTCCATGGAGTTTTCATCTCGACTCCGCTTGTGCGACTCCAATCCACGGAACCATGTGCTTGCTGTTCAGGAATCGAAATCACCGAGAAGCCTGTCACCGTTTCTGCCTCATAGGCTTTAGCAAACACTTTAAGACCTTGCGCGACTGACATCATAGTTGATGTGTTATACCAAGCATTCGTGTTCAGATTAACAAGCCCGACAGAGAGACTTCTTGCTGCGTTGCTATCTCCGTGCAAACGCGCATGTCCCAACAAAAGGTTGGCGGTCTCTGTGGTTTCATCCGAATAGAACCAACCGTAGCTAGGAGCGCCTTTTAATTGCGCCGTATTTCCTGTGTAAATCAAACGCGAAGGTCCCATCAGTTGAATGTAGAATGGTGAACTTAATGCCATCTCTGGTGTGGCAAAAACCTGCAAGAGCCACACGTTCACTAGATCACTGTTTGTCCACTTATCAACCGTTGGGCCATAGACCGCAGGATTTCGTTGAAGCTCCGTTGCGATCGTCACACTCACGGCTTTTGCAGAAGCTTGAAGGTTCTGATCTTTAAAGGCGAAAGCACTTCTGCCCATCACGGACTGCGCACGCACCCAATCCAGAGGTTCTTTACCGACGTATACGGGGTTTACGGATTTTGTAAGAACTTGGGAAACAGCGCCTTTGAGTTTTTCGCTTAAAGCCGTTGGAACATATTTTAAAGCCCATGGTTCCTCTTGAAGAGCATTGAGAATATTCGCCGTCAGCCACACACTTCCGCGACGGGCTTGCGGATAATATTTTACAAAACCGTTTAAGTCTGTGTAGCCAAGCAACATGTTCAGAACTTTTTTGAGTTCTTCGGGTTTTGCCTCGGAACTATTCAGCAAGGCTTTATAGAATTGAGACTCGATAAAGAAATCTGCAAAAATATCTTGCGAGACACGTTCTTGAATTTGTTTAAGAGCGCCGTTCACAAGACTGCTCGACAAAGAAATTCGGATCTCGCCTTTTTGCGGAAGAGCGGTGGCTTCTTTGTGAAGTTCTTGAATGAAACTGTCATTGTCCATTTGCACGATAAAAGAATTATGTATCGCAAGAGGAACGGATGGCAAAATCACTTGAGCCTCCGGCTCCATGCTGTCCACGAGGTTTCCGTTTTCATCGTAAACGTTCACCACGTATTCGATGCGACCTGCATCCTCAGAAATCGCGATGTCACCGACGTCCACAGTCTCTGAAGCGGAAGGCTTGATCTCGGTTTGTTTCGTGAGTGTCTTACGGGCGATCTCTTTGCCGTTGCTGTCCTTAACAATCACTTCCACTTCTGTCTTGTATTTAACTGCTTTGGCACCGTTGTTTTGCACAGTGATTTTTACGGGATATGTGTCACCGTGATGGGCTACGGACGGAATATTGGAATAAGCTTGCGTGTCTTTTTCAGTTAAATATGTTGCTTCGCCCGTTCCAAATTTTTGTGAAGAATCCGTGGCAATCGCGAAAACTTTAAAGCGCGTGAGGCTGTCATTCGTTGCAAATGAGAACTTGGCGACACCATTGACAACGGGAATTCCTGGTTGGAAAGCGACAAGTGCGTTAAACAATCTTCTTTTGAAATCAGCCTTGGCACTTCCGTCACCACCTTCATCCCCGCCTTTACGAGAATTTTCACTTGGAATATCGGCGTTTTCGTTCGACGTCACCGTCTCGATTTTTTCAAGCGGCGTCACTGTTTCAACGCCGTGACCGCGAAGCTGCATCAAAGCATCCAGAATTTTGTAAGTATCGTTGGCCTTGAGTTCTAAAATCTTTTCTTCAATCGCAACAAGAGTCACTGTGCCATTTCCTAAAGATCCTTCTTGCGCCTTAACTACCACTTGGCCGTCAACAGCTTCACCAGGTTCATATTTTTCTTTGTTCAACTTTACCGTCACTTTG
>NZ_CAMLDV010000168.1 GCF_946478835.1 uncultured Bdellovibrio sp.
TGGCCATCATGATACGCAGGTATTCGTAATAGGGGAAGGAAGCACCACGATAGATGAATTGACCTTTTTGCCAATCACCACCCGGATCAGGGCGGTTTCCATAGAACTGTTCAAGACTGTAGTTGGGAAGTGCAGCGTTGCGAGCGCCGACGATTCTGCCGCCGATGTATTCACCAGCGACATTTCGATTCGCACCCACCAAAGCCAGCGGTCGGAAATTTTTAAATCCGGCCCCTTGCTGGGGGAAACTGCGTGTGAATTTAGGCGTGTACATTCCTGACGTCAAAGTGTTGTCAGGATGTGAATCGATATAGAAAATACGTCCATCATCAGTGACTTTGTAGATGATGGCCACGTGACCATTGGGATCATAGATCACAGTGCCGGGACGAATGCCTTCGCGAGACAGTTTCACAGGATAAAAATCCGTGAAGTATCCCGTGTCTTCTTCTCCGATCAAACGGAAGGAAGCTGACCACACCATATCGACAACAGTTTTGTTGAGAATCTCAATGGCGTTCGGACTGTTAAAGCGAGTGGGAATAACGCTGTAACGACCTGTCACGTAGTTACCAAATTTTGTGTAGCGCACATCTGGATTGTCTCCGGATTGGCGCGGACTCACGTCACTTTGTACTGAGAGGGGAAGTCCGTTTTTCCAAGCAAAATAGGCACGTAAGAAATACGGAAGATCCGCGCAGTCGGCAAACAAACGTAAACTTGAAGGATCTGTTCCCGCATAGGGATTCGCCGTGCTTTTTAAACACGTGTCGACTTGAAAACATTCTCTGCGTTCCACGGCAGAACCGATTTTTGAGATAAACTCACCAAATTTACTTTCATCTTGATCAGTCCATTGTGGCTTCGTGATACGCCACCGCGTGCTTCCTTGCGCGTATGACAGACACGGAAGACATATGAGTAAAGCCGCCAATAATTTCTTCATGAAACCTCCTTGTTGCCCCTTTTGGGCATCATTGAATAACAATTTGACGGGAAAATTGGCCAAATAAAAAAATACCGTACCAAAGACCTCTGTCACGCTTCTTGCTAAGGGGATTTGAGTCAATGACAAAGGTTTAATAAGACGACTGTCTGGAGGACGTACTATGACAAAGCTTAAAACACGTCGACTGTGTTCCGCACTTTTAGGTCTGCTAATTGCCAGCTCACCACTTATGAGTATTGCGCAAGAACTTACTGCTGAGGCCGCAAGCTCTGTAAGTGTTAACGCAGCCGCAGTGGCTCTTAACAAATCTCAGCTTAAAGTAGGACAACGTTATTTCATTTCAGCTGACAGTTTAAATGTTCGCAGTAGCAACTCCACAACGGCAAACAATATTGTCGGCAAACTCTCGATGAATGATGAAGTGGAAATTTATGATCTATTAAATGAAGCCACTCCTCTTGTGCAGATCAAGATCATCAAGTCGTCTTCTTTAAAAGCCGATGTAGCGGCTGAACTTTTTGTTTCCAAAGATTATCTTTCTGAAAAAGAACTTGTGACGGCAGCATCTAAATACTTCGTGATTCAAAACGTGGCGACGGAAAAAACTCGCGTTTATGAACGTTGCACGGAAACCCCGGGTTGCGCTCACAAACTTGTGATGGAAACGGAAATGGTTGTCGGCCGACCGGAAGAAGGTACGAAAGAAGATCCAAATGCGTTTAAGACCTGGCTGGGTCACGCGAGAATTTCTGAATGGGTGAAGTTCTATCAAGACGGTCAAGGCCACTATCCTCATTGGTATAAGACTGGACAAGATTTGAAATCGATTCCGGGCCCGATCACGGATGGTATTTCTAAAATCGCTTCTTCACGTAAATGGATGGTTGAAGATGCTCACGGCAAGACAACAATCTATGGTGCTTTCGGTTGGTTCGCCGCGAAAGTGACTCCAGCTGATGAAATCAATGGTATGAACTACCAATGGATGCACGGAACAATTGGTTGGGGTAAAGATGGCGCGGCCTCTATTGAACTGACTCGCGGTTTCTTAATGAATCTTTTCTCAAATCCAGGTTCTTCAGGTTGCACACGCTTGGAAAATAAAGCGGTTGCTTACTTGCGCAGTTTGTTACCTGTAGGCACAGACATCTACCGTGTTTACGCCCGTGAGTCGACTCGTGAAAAAGAAGTGACGACAGGTATCTTTAAAAAGAAGACAACTCCACTTCCTCGCTATGCTGACAAGTTTGAAAAGCCGGGACATTGGGATTTCATCCTTTTGACAAATGGCGCACAACAAAGTGGTGGTTTGACAGCAGACGCAAAAACAATCATCGACAAAGCCATTCCTGTGATCGCGGGCCAAAACCTGATCGAGCAAGGTACTTATGAAATCGATGAATATCCAAATGCAGTTCAATTGAACTACAACAATCAAGCGTCTTCTGGAAAATCGGGTGACCGTTACAGAATCGATTCTGGCAAACAAGCGGACGCAATGAAAACAAATTTCCGCGGTTATTTCTTGGTGGACGAAGGTCGTTTTGTTGATTACGCTCACCCAGATGCACGTCTTACAAAAGGTGTGATCAAGGTCAGCGGTCTTGCGGATTTCAGAGACTCTGTTCCTGAGTTCTTGAAAACTTCTGGTGCGCACAACCCACCAGAAATCAAGTTCAGAACTGAAAACGATAACAACAACAACAGCAGAATCGGCAACTAATTATTAAATGATCTATCCAACTGATGTATGTATGGTAGGTGCGACGGGGCTCGTGGGACACGAGCTCCTTCTCATTTTAGCGCATCTTGAACAAGTCACAAAAGTCAAAGCGATCAGTCGCTCCCCGATGGGAAAAATTCCTCCGCACACGGAAAACATCATTCTGAATTTCGACAAAATAAAAGACCATCCTGACGCTTTAAAGGCGCAGATTTTTATTTGTTGTTTGGGAACGACGATTAAAAAAGCCGGCAGTCAGGAAGCTTTTCGTAAAGTCGACTACGAGTATGTTTTGGAGTTTGCAAAACTCGCTGAACAAGTCAAAGCGCAAAAGTTTATCGTGATTTCAGCCATGGGTGCGGATGCGAATTCGAGTGTTTTCTATAATCGCGTCAAAGGCGAAATGGAAAAATCGCTGCGAGAATTAAAAATTCCGCAAATTGAAATCTTCAGACCATCCTTGATTTTGGGTGAGCGCAAAGAACAGCGCTCTGGCGAAGGTGTCGCTCAAAAACTGAGTCCTTATATCAATCCTCTTCTTGTGGGACCTTTAAGAAAATACCGCGCGATTAAAGCAACTGATATTGCAAAGGCGATGGCGATTGCTGCCTTGAACTTCCAACCGGGATTTCATGTTTACCAATCCGATCAGATTCAGCATATCGCCGACCAAAAGTGATGATCCGTTAGACTCTTCTATTGAAAAAGAGAGTCTACGAATTCTTGAGACGAGAACGTGCGAAGATCTTGGATTCTTTCGCCGACACCGATAAGCTTGATAGGGATTTGCAACTCTTGGGCAAGTCCCACGGCCACGCCACCTTTCGCAGTGCCATCCATTTTTGTTAAAATCGCCCCTGTTAAAGTCAAAGCGTTGTGGAATTCCTTTGCTTGCATCAAAGCGTTTTGTCCCGAGTTCGCATCAAGCACGATCAAAGTTTCATGAGGAGCCTCAGGAATGACTTTCGTCATCACGCGCTTCATTTTTTTAATTTCTTCCATCAAGTTGGCTTGGGTGTGCAAGCGTCCCGCCGTATCGACGATCACAACATCATAACCTTGCGCTTTGCCTTTGGCGACAGCATCAAATGCCACGGCACTTGGATCTGTTACACCTTCCGGAGAAAAAATTTCGACTTGAGCGCGATCCGTCCAAACTTTGAGTTGTCCTCCCGCCGCCGCACGGAAAGTGTCGCCTGCGGCCACCAAAACTTTTTTACCTTGGCCGGCCAATTGTGCAGAGATTTTTCCGATGGATGTAGTTTTCCCCGCACCATTCACCCCTACAATCATCAAAACTGTCGGACCTTCTGCTGCGAACTGGATTTTAGATAGAATACCTTGATCCGGAGCTGCGGAGTGAGAGCCAGCAAAAATATTTTTGATTTCTTCTTTTAAAGCCGTGCGAACCGTGTCGTAATCAGCGCGCTCTTTTTTAGACAATTTGTCTTCAAGAGCCGCCATCAAACGTTGCACCGTCATTGGACCCAAGTCGCTCGTATATAAAATCTCTTCGATTTCTTCGAGATGTTTATTGTTCGTGTCACCCTTAAATAAACTGCGAATGCGACCAAAAAGATTTTCTTCGGTTTTCTTAAGAGCTTCTTTGAGATCGACCGCAGTTTCTTCAACAACGTGACGAGCTTCTTTGGCAAGATCTGGAATCTCGATGTCAGAGACCATTTCGCCCGTGGAATCAATGTGCGCTAAAGCTTCCTCTGCTTCTGCCTTTTCTTTTTCCGCCGTTGTCGGCATTTCGCGTTTCGCTTGATACTCTAGGTTTTTTTTATCTTCGCGACGGGCATTTCTCCACACACCGATGAAAATCACCGCGAAAATAATCGTAAGAAGAAGGCCCGCTACGGCGAATAGAATTTCAATTTGTTGCTCATGCCCCGGCGACATCATAAGTCCTCCAACGAACCGCGTCACAATATCTGCGTAAGTCACCTCTATCTATCTTACTTTCCGTTTAGAAACCAGATGAAAAATGATCTTACGCAACAACGAGATGCGGTTACGCGGCCTCGGCGGCGATCGCTTCGCCGCCAAAGATCAACTCTGAGCCCAGGCATTTTTCGATATCTACAAGCAGGACCATTCCGTTTTCTAGCTTGCCGACACCGATGATGTAATTCTCATCGCCTTGTTGGACCGGAGTTTCATCAACGTCTTTTTTATGTAGATTAATCACAGAGCTGACAGAGTCGACGATCACTCCCACTTGTCCTGCCTTGGTTTCTACCACGATAGTACAAGTTTCTTTTGTGACGTCTGTCTCCGCCAACTTCATACGCAGGCGCAATGTCACCACCGGAATGACTTTCCCACGCAAATTCATCACTCCCGCCACGTAGGCAGGAGCTTCGGGAACTTTGGTGATTTCACTGATGCGATTGATTTCTCGAATCGCACTGATTTGAACACCGTAGTTCTGTTTATCGACCGTGAAAGTTAAATATTGGTCAATCATATTATCCTCTTTAGAAACCAGAAACGTTTCCGACTTTGCGCTCGCCGGCATCTTCAAGAGGCAGAATTTCTTCTGCCTCTTTTCTGTGTTTCACCAAAGTAGGTCTCGCCGTATTTTTTACAGTAGCCACTGATTTTCTTCTGGGACGAACGGTATCTTGTGCCACTTCTGCACCATTGCCCTGAACGAGACCGCGAAGATCCATTACCAACTCCGCAAGTAAGACAGCCTGTGCTGACATTTCTTCAGAGGACGCCGCCACTTCTTCAGAAGACGCCGCATTTCCTTGTGTTGCTTGATCCAATTGGTTCATTGCTTTTGAAATCTGCTCAAGTCCACTGGCCTGCTCTTGGCTGGCTACGGAAATTTCACTATTCAAATCCGCCACTTTTTTGACAGATGTTACGATGTCTTTAAGAACCGCACCGCTTTGACTTGCAACGCGCGCTCCGTTTTCACTTTTTGAAACGTTATCTTGAATCAATGACGTGATGTCTTTGGCTGCCGCCGCACTTCTTTGTGCCAAGTTTCTGACGGCTTCTGCAACAACCGCGAAACCTTTTCCTTGTTCACCGGCACGGGCTGCTTCCACCGCCGCGTTCAAAGCCAGAAGATTTGTTTGGAAGGCAATATCATCAATAACTGTGATAATCTCTTCGATCTTTTTTGAACCGCTGGCGATATCTTCCATGGCACCGATAAGTTTTGTGATTTCACTTTCACCCTGCTCGGCAGAGTCTTTTGATTTCTGTGACAATGCATTGGCTTCTTTGGCGTGATCGGCATTGAGTTTAACCATGCTTGACAGCTCTTCCAAGGATGCCACTGTTTCCTCAAGAGAAGCCGCCGCTTCAGAAGAACCTGAAGAAAGCTGTTGGCTCGCAGCGGACAACTGAGTTCCAGAAGCAGAAGTCTGGTCAGCAGAGTTTGAAATCTCACCACTGATACGGCTTAAGGTGTTTGCCAATGAGTTTGCGAACAGGAAGCCCGTTACACACGCCAGCAAGAAACCGATAACAATTGTGAAAGTCACAAAAATTTCGCCTTGATGAGTTGTGTTTTCAGCTGAAGCTCTTGCCGCTTTCACTTTTTCATCATGAAAAGCCAAAAGAGAATCCAATCCATCTACGTGCTCACGGCGAATTTGGCGAACTTCTTCATCCAAAAGCTTTTGTCCATGAGCTTCTTGATCCGGTTTTCCGGCAAGCTTCAAGACTTCTTGAGCAGAAGCCACATATTTTTTCCAAGAATCATCAGCCTTTTTGAAAAGAGCCTCTTCGCCCGGGAAAAAATCAACTTCCAGGTATTTTTTCGTAAAGTCTTCGTAGATTTTAAGAGACTCATTAAATTCTTTTGTATAATGAGCGATCTCATTTGGATCTTTAGACATGAACGCGCGTAACATTGTGCGGTTCACCTCTTGCGCGCGATAGCGAAGACGACCAATGTTTTGAATGTTCGGTAAGTTCTGCGTGGTGATACTTGAATAAATAGCTGAAACAGTTTTATTGGACCACCATCCGATACCGCCTACGACCAGTAATAACATCGAAATTCCAACAAATGCAGATAACATCTTAGCCTTCAGACTGAGCTTTGAAAACATCCCTAAATCCCCTGTATTTTTTTGTTTTATTTGGAAGACGGTGGAAATAACCGTAGTGGTGTACTTATACCGTAAACATGGAAATGTTATCGGTAGAGATTTAAAAATCTTAATAGGTGAGGAATAATATTATTCGAATTTTTCTGAAAAAGAAAATTATTTAAGAAACTCGGAGATCTCTACGCGAAAAGCGATGGATAATTTGTGAAGAGTGTAAAGACTGGGAGAATGGCTTCCCGCCTCGAGTCTTTGATAATTCCGCAAATCAAAGCCGTAGTCTTCCATATTTCGCTGAGACAAACCCTTGGATTTGCGGATTTTTTTAATATTCTCCGCGATTCGTTTCATCAGCTTGTCATATTTTGTTTCGATTGATGCCACCTAAATAAGTTTATATGTACGGTATAATTCTACCAGTGGTGTTCTTTTACCGTAAGTAAGTCGAGGACATTTTGTTAGAAAACAGGGATGCGTGATGAGTAAACAAGAAAACAAAACTAGACTTTGTTTTTTCCAGATTCTCCCGAATCATCAGGCACAAAAAAAGTAAAACTCAAATTTGCTGACAGTTAGAATAAAGGATAAATCAAAAATGAATTCAACACACGTGCTTAAAGTAGACGGATTAAGAAAAGCATTCCGTGATGAAGTGAAAGAGATCATACAGAACGTGCTGACAACAATGCTCAATCATTCAGAAAAAGTGACGGTGACTTATGAAGTGGGGACAAAGACCACCGTTTTCA
>NZ_CAMLDV010000169.1 GCF_946478835.1 uncultured Bdellovibrio sp.
GAGCTTTCTTCGCTAAAACGTCAGCGCCCGCCGCCTTGTTCTTTTGATAAGTATCAAATCCTGAAAAAAGCGGAATACTAAGTTTTAAAGCGTACTGGGACTCATTAAACTCCCAAGGAGTGTCTTCTGTAGGAGTGATTCTGCCAAAGCTATAGACGAAATCAAGAGACGGGAGAAACTCTGATTTGATTTCATTTTTCTCACTTTCACTAAAACGACTTAAAAGGTGGGATCGCTGCACATCAAGGTTTTCCTCTGGCGCATGGGCAGGAAAATTTGCAAGTGCCGTAAAGTCTTCATAAGAAATTTTCTCAAGCTCGGCATCATCAATATCGCCTCCAAAAAGCTGCACAAGTTTGTGATGGGCTTCTTGATGGAACTGATCAATCTGGCGTTTTTGAATGCGCAGTTCTTCTTCTCTTAAATCGAATTCGAGATTGTCGACAGAGCTCGTCAGACCCGAAGAAACTTTTTTTGCGGCCATTTTCTTTTGTTCTTTGGTGATGTTCTCTTCTTTAACAAGAATTTCTTGCAGACGGTGTAGATAGATCATCTCGCCAACGACTTCGGTCAGTTGCTGACGCAGTTCGCGTTTTTTCTTTTCATAGTCGATTTTGGCGATTTGAACTTCAAGAGCCTTTTTGTCGGAGACCGAAACATCGCGGAAGCCTTTAAAAATATTAAGGCGGCCATCGAGATATCCAAAATAGCCGCGGTCTCTTTCATTTGGATCGTCGAGGTGAACTTCTCCCCAACCGCCAACGGCTTCGAGTGTCGGATAGTAAGAAGAATAAGAGGATTTGCGCAGTCTCTCTTTTGACGTGATTTCATTTTCTAAAGATTGAAGGCCTTGATTTTTTTCAACCAATTGCTGTTCAAGGGAGCTTAATCCTTTAAGTGCGTAAGCGTTCGCGCTCAATAAAAAAACGATCAAAAGAGAGCTTGTTCTCATGTCTTTTCCTATACCTTATTTTTCAACTTGAAACTTAAAACTGTCTTTTTTACCGGAAGTTTCTGTCGTCACGTTCACTTCAAGACGATAAGCATTTTTAAAATCCACTTGGGTTACAAACGCGCCGTCTTTGTTTTCAAGTTTCAAATTTTCTGCTTTGCCTTTAGGTGCTTTTGCTGTGGCTGAGACTTTCACTTGAGATGCATTTAGGTCTTTTCCTTCGTGAGAAACAGGATAGATTTTTAGTTCTGTTCCGGAAACCATGTACTCAAGATTGATTTCTTTTCCAGGCAGAGCGGTGCCTCCGTGAACGGCTTTAACCACTCCCGGAGTTTCGTGGCCTTCATGGGCTAGAACCGGTTGTAGAAACAAGATCGTGCTGAGCGTGATTAAAATATTTTTCATAGATTCTCCTAATGGTGTGTTGGTTGTAGTTCTATTTCTTTTGATTTTATGTTTTGTTCCGCGGATTTTCTTCCAAAATGAAAGAAGACGGTCGGCGTTACGAACATATCTAAGAGTGTGGAGCTGATCAAGCCACCGACAATAACGACCGCCACAGGATGAAGAATTTCTTTTCCTGGGTCGCCTTTGGCTAAGACCAACGGAAGAAGTCCTAAAATCGCCGTCAGAGCTGTCATCAAAACAGGGACGAGCCTTTCTAGTGAACCACGAATGACCATTTCTTTCGTGAACTGTTCTCCTTCGTATTTCATCAGGTGCAGATAGTGTGAAATCATCATAATTCCATTACGACTTGCGATTCCGCACAAGGTGATAAAAGCCACCATAGTTGCGATTGAAAAAGATCTGTCTGTCAGGAAAATAGCGACCAAGCTTCCAATCAACGCCATCGGAATGTTAAGCATAATCTGAACGGCGATAAAAGAAGACTTAAAGTGAGCGTAAAGAACAATAAAGATGCCGATC
This sequence comes from uncultured Bdellovibrio sp., assembly GCF_946478835.1. Next base: position 1,883 of record NZ_CAMLDV010000169.1, read on the forward strand.
AATGACAAAACACCTAAAAGCAGAATCAAACGGCTGGCCGAACGCTGACTTTCAAATTGCCCGCCATACTGAAGAAAGTAGCCTTCAGGGACTTTCACGTCGTTTTGGATGCGTTTTTGAATATCCATCACCAGACTGTCGAGATCACGTCCTGAAGAGTTCGCGGAAACCACAATTCTTCTTTGCGCATTCTCACGGCTGATTTGATTGGGACCTTGGGACTCATAAACGTCCGCAATTTTTTCCAACGTGATCTTCGTTCCATCGGGCATAATTTTTAAAGGCGTCTTTTTGATCAGCTCTAAATTAGCGCGGGAATGGTCGTCAAAGCGCATGTACACGTTGAAAGTTCTTTGTTGCTCAAGCACCTGACTGATCACTTCACCATTCAAGGCTTTTTCTAAAGTCTCTGAAAGATCTCCAAGCACAATACCGTATTTGCCGGCATCTTCTCGCAAGAGCTGGATTTTTACTTGCGGAATAAGAACTTGTTGTTCTACCTGCAGATCGACAAGACCCGGAGTGCCTTCAAGCGCTTTATAAATTTCCGCCGCCTTAGCACGAAGAACATTTAAATCACTTCCGAAAACTTTCACGGCAATTTGCGCGCGGACACCTGAAAGAAGGTGATCGAGTCTATGAGAAATGGGCTGGCCGATATTAATGAACACTCCAGAAACTTGTTTTAGTTTTTCGCGCATCTCTTGCAGAACGATTTCACGAGGACGACCGCCTTCTTTAAAATCGACGTCGATTTCGGAAGAATGCACTCCTTCTGCATGTTCATCAAGTTCCGCACGCCCTGTGCGACGGGCGACGGATTTGATTTCAGGAATAGACAGAAGAAGGTTTTCGATCTGCAGGCCCAGTTTATTGGATTCCTCTAGCGAGATTCCAGGCTGGGCCAGGGCGCTGATCGTGGCTGTTCCTTCGTTGAATTTAGGCAAGAAATCACGACCCATAAAGGGAATTAAAAGCAGAGAGGCTGCGAACAGCGCCACGGCCCCACCCATCACAAGGCGATAATGATCCAGGGCTTTCACAAGAACTTTGCGGTCCCAGGCTTTGAGCATTTTTACGAGCTTTCCATCTTCGTGCTCAGCAAATTTGTCTTTGCTTAAAAGAACAGAGCATAAGACGGGCGTGATTGTTAAAGAGACGAACAGGGAAGCAATCAATGAAATGATATAGGCCACACCGAGCGGAATAAAGAGACGTCCTTCAATGCCGCTCATATAAAAGAGTGGCAAAAAGACGAGAACAACAATAATCGTTGCAAAGACGATGGAATTGCGGACCTCCGACGAGGCATTGTAAACGACCTGCAATGCGGGCAGGGGATGGGCCAATTTTTTATTTTCTTTAAGACGACGAAAGACATTCTCTACGTCGACGATAGCATCGTCGACAAGCTCACCAATCGCAACGGCCAAACCTCCCAGTGTCATGGTATTGACGGAAAGTCCGAAATAATGAAAGACGATGGCGGTAACAAGTAAAGACAAAGGAATAGCCGTCAAGGTGATGGCGGTCGTACGAATATTTAAAAGGAATAAGAAAAGAACGATAAACACTAAAATCGTTCCGTCGCGAAGGGCTTCTTTGACGTTATCTGTAGCGGCTTCAATAAAGTGTGATTGTTTAAAAAGATCTTTTGTTAGAGTCGCGCCCGGAGGAAGAGCTTTTTCTAAATCTTGAAGGGCTGTATCTACAGCTTTTGTAAGCTCAATGGTATTTGCGCCGGGTTGTTTTTGAATGCTCAAGATAACAGCTGGCTGGCCATTCACACTTCCGTCACCGCGTTTGATTTGCGCTCCGATTTTTACTTCGGCAATGTCTTTTACGAAAACAGGTTTTCCCAAGTGAAGTCCGACCACAGTATTGGCAATGTCTTCTTCAGAGCGTATCGTTCCGATATTGCGGATCAGGAATTCTTTTTTATCGATATCGATGTATCCGCCAGTCGTGTTTAAGCTGATTTTTGAAAGGGCTTTTTCAATATCTTCTAAAGGTAGCTGTGCTTTTTGAATTTTCTCGGCCGATAAAAGAATTTGATATTGTTTTACCCCACCTCCGATGGAGATCACTTGCGCAACTCCAGGAATTGCTAACAAGCGGGGGCGAATCGTCCAGTCTGCTAAGGTGCGCAAATCCAAAGGGCTGACTTTGCCGTCCGCAGAAGAAAGACCAATGAGCTGAATTTCTCCCATAATGGAAGCAATCGGTCCCATGACAGGAGTGACTCCTTGAGGGAGTTTTTCTTTGGCAAGCTGAAGTTTTTCGGCCACCAACTGACGGTTGCGGTAAATATCCGTTTCCCAGCCAAATTCCACATAGATGACGGAAAGCCCAATGCCTGTCGTGGAACGAACCCTTTCAACTCCGGGAAGTCCGTTTAAAACGGTCTCTAGCGGTAAAGTGACTAAAGTTTCAACCTCTTCGGGAGCCATGCCCGGAGCTTCGGTCATGATATTCACAGTGGGACGGTTGAGGTCCGGAAAGACATCCACGGGCATTTGACTCACAGTAAAAAGGCCGTAAGCCATGATCAGCACACCCAGGGCAATGACAAAAAGGCGGTGGGTGAGTGAAAAACGAATGATCCGGTCTAGCATGCAAACTCCTCTGCCGTAACTGTCTCTATTAAGAGGCGACGAGGCACTTTGTGACAACAAATTTATATATATTACGCACGGTTCGTGCCAGAGGTTGAATTTCCCTTCGAAGATGCAAAAACTTTAGACAAAAAAAGAAACATATTTTGAGAGTCATTGAAAGCGTCAAACAATTGGTGAGACCACTAGTTCATGATGATCCAGTGTGGCCAAAAAAGTTGAGAGCGTTCGGCGAACTTTGTAATCCTGTTATTAATAACCACACAGGAGTCGCCCATGAACACAAGGATTCTGTTAGTCGCATTAGGACTATGTGCACTGTCAGCCGGATGTCAGAAAGCTCCGGAGACCAGTGGGGACGTAGAATTATCTAGTTCGACATCTTCAGTGAGCTGCAAACCTGGTTCACAAAAAATCAGTTCAGACGCTTTGCAAATCCAAGGTGAGACTGTTGGCCAAAAAGGCGAGGCCATCAGTTATAAACTTAATGAGCAGCTTTCTTGCGATGGTTCCCAACAGGTTGTTTGGAAAACCGTTGGTGGAAGCACGACTGTCGCTCCAAGCGTAACTTCTGTGTTTAAAAAAGCCGGCACATATATTGTGACCGCCCATGTGGAAGATTCTTCTATAGCAAGCTCTAGCAGGGTTGCGGCAAAAGCCACAGCTGATACGACGACGACTCAAGAGGTTTCGTTTAAAACAGTGGTTGTTGGCAGCGAAATCGTGATGATTGCTCCACAAGTCGGTGTGACAGGACAGCCTGTCACTTTTGATTTGGGTGTGCCTAGTACCATCAATCTTCTTGAAGCTTATTGGACATTTGGAGACGGAACTCCATCTCAATATAGTAAAGATCCTATTGCGCACACGTTTGCGGCGGCTGGAACTTATCTAGTGAAAGTCGTGGTTGTCGGAAATCCAGGCGGTGAGAAAATGCTCACTCAGTCTATCGTGATTTCTGATGAAGAAGTGGTGTGCAGTGCCGCAGCGGCGATTTCTGGTCCTTCAGAAGTTAAAGTCGGTGCAGCAGCGACATTGTCTTTGTATATGCCTCAGTGCTTAGCGGATCAAGTGGGTGCGATCCGTTGGGATTTTGGTGACAGCAGCACGGCTTCAGGCCAAACAGTGCAACATGCTTATGCAGCAAAGGGTGCTTACCAAGTTACAGCCGTCTTGTATAAAGGTGATTCAAGCCAAGTTCTATTTACTTTAAAACACAATATCAACGTAACAGAAACAACTGTGGATCCAGAGCCAGAACCCACTCCGACTCCGACACCAGAACCTTTGGCTTGTTCCGTGAAAGATTCAACACGTGAATCTCAAGGCGAGTTGTATTCTGAAACTCAAGCTTGCGGATTGAACGGAACAAAAGAAGTTTCCTACCGTGACCGTATCAAAGAACAATGCCAAATGGTTGGTGAAACTTTGAAATGGGTTGAAGTTTCTAGAACAAAAGAAGTGACTAATGAAGGTCCATGCCAAGGTCAGTCTTGTACATTGCCTGACGGAAGTGTTTTGGCGAATGGTGGATCGAAAGTTCTTTACTCATCACAAACTCCAGCGGGTTCTTGCTCGAGTGTCAGCCAAGAAAGAGTTTGTAACAACGGCGTGCTTTCAGGTTCCGATGTTTACAACCAATTCACTTGCCATAACGGTTGCGGTGATTTCGGTTCTCACGGCACTGTGAAAACAGGTGTTGTCACAGGTGAAGTGAAAGTTTCGTTGACATGTGCTTACGGTGAAACGGGTTTCTTTGATATCTTCAATGAAATCTCAGACCAGGCTTGTACAGATGGTCAAATCGTGACTTCAAATACACGTCAGGGTTCAATCAAAACTCCAGGCGTATGTCCTACATATAAATACGTTCCGACAGAAAACTTCACGGCTTGCTCTGCAGATTGTGGAGGAAAACAAAGCAGAATCTTCATCTGTGTCGATGATAAAGGCACACAAGTGAGCAACGACCGTTGTAAAGACAGCGTGTACCCAGTGGAAGAACGTCTTTGTGACGGAAATCCAGATGCGGTTCGCAGATCCGAATCAACAACGGCAACAGAAGAAGCGAACAGCTCTCAAACATGTCCTGCCAACCAGATCGGCGTGATCGTGAATACTCGTGATGTGACAACAGTGAAAAACTACGCTTGTATCGATCACTCTGTGCAGCTTGAAAGTCAAAACGTGGTTTACGGTGCTTGGGTATCACAAAGCTACTGTAAAGACTACGTGGCACACAGATGTTCACATGACAGCTTAAGCAATACCGATGCTCAAGGCCGTTATGACTGGATGGTGAAGTGTCAAAATCAATTGCCAGTGGTTAAAGAGTTCCTAGATCAATTTGAAGATCTTAAAGTAAAAATGGGCAGAACTTCTGTGGCCTTGAACTCCAGCGGTCAGCATTTGTATCCAAGCTTCATGGACCGTTCGTTCAAACCAGAGAAACCTTGGATTGCGCCTAAGAATAAAAACGCACCTTGCACGATGCCTTCAACGGCTTACGTAGCAATCGTGTGTGTGTCATCATGCTCGACTCCAGAACAGTTGATCCTGGCTCAAGAGGCGGCGAATGAGAAAATGAAATACGTCCCATTCATTGAGGCCTTTACTAAGAACTATGCCTTCGTGGCGTCATTGCAAAGCGCCCAATCGATGGGAAGTAAAGCTGTGCAAAAAACAAAAGTCGATCAATGGGTGAGTGAGGTCGTCGATAGCGAACATGACATCTTGATCTTCAAAATGAAATCGGGTCGTGAGTTGAAAGTGACTCCGAACCATCCGGTTGTTGCATCGAATGGTTTCATGAAAGCGGCTGCTGAATTCAAAGTAGGTGAAGACCTGGTGCTTGTCGGCGGCGTCCTTGATCCGAGTGTATCGATCA
>NZ_CAMLDV010000170.1 GCF_946478835.1 uncultured Bdellovibrio sp.
CAGTACTTTTCTCTAGGAGAACTTTGCTTAAATGCGACGGCAAATCGCCAGTGACAGTCCAGTGATGACCGCATTGGAACTCTTCCATCCAGGCGGCAAATCTTTTACGGTCTCGCAATGACCAGTGAGAATAAGATCCCCACAAAACCACCTTGTACTTTTGTGCCATCGTGCGAATGCGGATAAAGCTGTCAGACTCCGGATTGAATTTATTTTCTCTAAATGGAATGACGACGTAAGGACCCTCCGTCAGAAGATTCATCAACTGATCTTCTTCGTGGTCGCTATAGGCACTGACTTTTTTATTTTCGTTTTTAAGATCCAAAACCGGCGGTAAAATTCCGCGGCCTTGGCGAGTGGATCTGACATCCAAACCGCGAAGCTGTCCTAAAGCTTCCACTGTAGGACAAGTGATGATGTCACTTTCTTCAATCAAATAACGAACCGGATTACGACGAGTCAGTCCATGACGGATATCTAAAAGAGATGTCGTGAGCACACAGGTCGGATGAGATTTCGCAAATGTCGATAGAAGCATTTGTGCGGCATTCATTCTGTCTTCATCTAAAACAAGATGCAGAATTTGCGGTTGCAGACCAAAAAGACCGGGAATAATGCGCAGACCTTCAAGAAGACTCCAGCGCTTGAAATATCCCATGAACTCAATGCCATTCGTATCGTGTTCGGGATTTTCGCCGTGACTGGTAAGGAGAACTACTTCGTGCTGCTGGGACTTTAAAGCTTGCGCCAGCTGCCACGAGGTTGCGTTCACATGTTTACTCACCAGGATTATTTTCGCCATTCAAGTCCTAAGGCTTTATAAATCTTATGCAGAATTTTGCGATTGGCCTCAGGGATGTTTCGGTGCTTCAACTCTTCGGGGTGAATCCACTCAAGCATCATATGGTGCTTGGCCCGAGGCTCGCCCTTCCAGTATAGGATTTCATAAAATAATATGAGAATCCCTACATCTCCGTAGGAATGTGTACAAGCAAGTTTGAGTTCGCCCACTTCGGCTTCAATGCCCAATTCTTCGTTGAGCTCGCGCGCTAAGGCTTCTTCAGGAGTTTCACCTGTCTCAATTTTGCCTCCAGGGAATTCCCATTGGCCCGCAAGAGAATTGTTTTCAGGGCGTTGACCGACTAGGATTTTACCATCTTTGCGCAAAAAGCCAGCGACCACAGGAATCCAATGTCCTTTGCGGATTTTAGATTTTTTAGGTTTTGTCGCCACTGCGCTATCGTCCGTCATTATACCTTCTTGCCACGTCATGGAAAAAACTCGGTCCATGGAACACAAGTGCAGAATAAATTTGAACAAGATCTGCGCCCATTTGCAATCTTTCAAAGACATCTTCTGGAGTTAGTACGCCACCAACGCTGACCAAAAGCAGACCCTCGCGTTTTTTGCCTAAGCTTTCGACAGCCACCTTCAATGCGCGCTGCGAAAGTTCCTTTAAAGGAGCTCCAGAAAGACCACCTTCCGAAGGGAAATGACAGCCCGGCGGACGAGACAATGTTGTGTTTGTTAGCACGAAGCCATCAACACCCAACTCTTGGCAGTGCAAAACAGTTTCTGCCAAAGCTTCATCTCCCATATCTGGAGAGAGTTTCACAAGAACAGGAGTCGGTTCGTAATGGGAAACACGGTCCACAATCGGAGCAATCAAATCACGCAGATTTTCTTTGTTCTGAAGATCTCTGAGGCCTTTTGTATTCGGGCTAGAGATGTTCACAACAAAAGCATCAGCAAACGGACGGAATTTATCCACCAATGTTAGATAATCCTGAACCGCTTGATTGTTGGGAGTGTAACGATTTTTTCCGATGTTCACGAAAATCGGTGTGCGGTAGTTCGGAGCATAGAACGCCAGATTGTAAAACGTCTCATCCGCTCCATGGCTTGGAAATCCCATCTTATTCCACATCGCCTGAAGTTTCAGATCACGGTCCATGATCTTTCCAGGATTCGGAGCTTGCGGAAGAGGAGTCACAGTTCCGACTTCAACAAAGCCGCAACCTAGAGCCCACCAATCTTTTAAATTTTCAGCGTTTTTATCAACTCCACCGGCAATTCCCAATGGATTCGCAAAATACAGATCGCGCCAGGTAAAACTTTTCCAATGCGGAGTTTTTCTGCCGTGAAGAAGAGAGTAGATCGGTAAGGCCAGTGAGCTCAGATCGTGAGCCCACTGGGGTGGTAAAGCTAACCAAGGACGCATTATCTTGGATACAATCCTCTGAGAAGCATCGCTTTCTCAAGGCGTTGAACAGAAACCGCCATCGCAGCAGATCTCATGTCGACGTTTTTCTCTTTAGAAAGAGCGTAACCTTTATCGAAGGCTTTGGTGATAATACCTTTCAAACGGTTGTTCACTTCATCTTCGTCCCAGAAGAACGATGTGATGTCTTGAACCCATTCAAAGTAAGACACGATCACACCGCCGCCATTCGCAATAACGTCTGGAGCGATGAACACGCCGCGCTTTGAAAGAATTTTTGTCGCTGCATTTGTCACAGGACCATTTGCACCTTCAACGATGATTTTTGCTTGGATCTTTTCAGCGTTGTGCGTGTCGATTTGGTTTTCAAGAGCACAAGGGAAAAGAGCATCACATTTAACTTCAAGCAAATCTTCATTGCTGATTGGAGTTGCTTTTGGATAGCCCTTCAAGAATTTGTGAGCTTTCACGTATTCCATCACTTCAGGAATATCAAGTCCGTCACCATTGAAGATACCGCCAGAAACGTCAGACACCGCCACGATGCGAGCGCCACGGTCGTGAGCGAATTTCGCTGCGAAAGAACCCACGTTACCGAAACCTTGAATCGCGATCGATGAACCTTTCATGCTCATCTTGCAAACTTCAAAAGCTTTTTCAGCTACGTAAACAACGCCCAAACCTGTTGCGTGGTTACGACCCAAAGATCCACCGATCTCAACCGGTTTACCAGTCACAACACCCGGTTGTGCATAGCCACCTTGCTCCTGAGAGTAAGTGTCCATGAACCAAGCCATTGTTTGTGGATCTGTGCCCACGTCGGGAGCTGGAATGTCTTTAGTTGGTCCTACGAAAGGAGCAATTTCAGAAGCATAACGACGAGTCAGATTTTGTTTTTCAGTGCGAGAAAGTTTTGTGGGATCAACAGTGATACCACCTTTTGCGCCACCCAAAGGAAGACCAAGAACAGAGTTTTTGAAAGTCATCAAAGCCGCAAGGCCGACAACTTCAGAAAGGTCTACGTTTTGGTGATAACGGATACCGCCCTTGTAAGGGCCGAGAGTTGGAGAGTACTGAACGCGATAGCCAGTGAAAACTTTGACGCTGTAGTCATCCATACGAACAGGGACAGATACAGTGATCGCGCGACGAGGTCTTTTTAGACGCTCAAGTACGTTAGGGTCACAGTTGATAATCTTTGCCGCTTCTTCGAGAGTTTGAATAGCGTTTCTGAACAGAGGCCCGTCATACAAGGGCTCAATCTTGTGTTCCATGATATGTGTCTCCTTAAAAATACACTGTGCAAGTCTATTGAAGTAAATACTCAATGTCACTCTGGAAAAAGGTGATGACTCAGTGGTTCTTATTGGCCACAATGGGCCTATGCTTCAGTCTTGTTTTATCACCCTTGGTCTTATTCTTGGGGGCTTTTCAGCCCTGGCAGCGACCCCTCAACGAGCTTTTATAGAGCAATTTCAAAGCTCGCGGATCAGTTTTCCCTCCGAAGAGTCTGCCATTCTGGCCGACAGCCCGGGGCGTTATCCTGAGCCTCTGAACTTCATCTTGGAAAGTGTCTTAAGTTGGATTCCTCGTGGAGAGCCTAAACTGATGAGTGCGGCCTGTTCGCCAGACACATGGCAAGAGCGCATGAAAGATCCGCGTCTCGCAGGTTCATTGCAGTTGCAAGGAGCCCTCGTTCAAAAATACTTCCAAGAGTGTCGAAGCGAATTAGAGACGGGCGACAACGGTTACTTCACAAATTTAAAAACGATGATGACGATGAAGTATGCGCCACAAACGCATCCCTTTTTACGTCGTGTTGTTGTGAATCTTCCGGGCAATGTAAAACTCAAAGGTCTTTTGGGTTTGAAAGGCGATTTGAAGCGTCGTCCTCTTGTGATTGTTCGCTTGGGAATTTTTTCGAATGTCGAAGATTTCAAACCCGAACGCGCGTGGCTCATGATGCTCTTTGAGCAATCGCCGTTCAATGTGCTTTTGCTTGAAAACATGTCGAGTTCTGATTTTGTCGCGAACAACAATCAATTTTCATTCGGCGGTTACGATGAAGGCATTCAGAATATTTTAGTCGCGCGATTGTTGAGTGATCCCGTAGAGCCACTGTCTCAGCTTGTCGACAGTGTCCACGTTTTCGGAATTAGCTTGGGCGGACACGGAGTTTTATTTTCTTCGCTTTTAAATAAATACAATTCGCCAAAACATGGAGCGTTGATCAACAGCTTCACGGCTTTATGTCCCGTTGTGGATTTGAAAAAGACAATGGTGGCGTTGACGGAAGGCGGAGTGAAATCGGCCTTTGTGGATTTGTGGAGCCGCCAGCGACTGACAGGGCTTGATAAAAAACTTCCAGCTCTTGTGACCTATGACAGTTTTGCTTTTCTTTCTAAGGCCATCTCTGAAATTGCCCGCACTTATCATGGCGGACTTTCTTATATTTCAAGTGTGCGTTTGCCGCCTGAAATGAAAGACAGCTCGGACTTCTGGGCGCTGAATGACTTTTGGAAGTACTACAAACAAGTCGAGCAGCCTGTTTTGATTTACGCAACAGAACAAGATCCAGCGGTGCCTTTCAATCTCAATTCCGAACTTATTCAGAATAAAGATTTAAAGATTGATAGCAAAAATCTGCGTGTGATTGAGCTTCCCCAAGGAGTGCATTGCACGCTGCCGGTTCCGTACGACTGGCATGCTATCACGTCTCTTTTTCAGTCTTACATTCTTTCGCACTCTCCAGGATTTAAAATGGTGGAGAGAACTTTGGATGTGGATTTAAGCGATGAAGAATGGGCCGGATTTTTTGATGCGGGTTCGCGCGTGAAGTTTGAAGTGCAAGAGCCCAGCAAGAAGTCAGGCTTTGTGACAATTGAGATGGAAGTAGAAAATGCCAAAGGCAAAGAAAAGTCGATGAACTTAAGTCTGCCGCTATCGCAATTCGATTTCCGTTTTTTAAATCCTGAATTGAGTGCGTCTGAGCAAGAAATGATCGTGCGTTGGCTGAATCAAAATCTCAAACTGCACATTCAACCTAAAAATGGCAAGTACGCTCTTAGAGCCACATGGTCTGTCGCTCAGTAGTTAAAACTTTTCTCTTTGTGTTTTTAGTGTGTGCAGTCTCTGTTTCAGAGGCTGCCGAAGAAAGCAAGCCCTTGTGGGAGTACGGCTTCGGAGCAGGCTACGCACAGTATGCCCACTATCCGGCGGCCGATCAGTACGCTCAGCTTTTTTTACCTTTTCCGACATTCCAGTATCGCGGTGAAATTTTACGTGCGGATGACCGTGAAGGCGGTCGTGCCTATCTTTTAAAGAATGAAAAATGGTCTTTAGAGTTTTCAGGAAGTGGTTCGTTGCCTCTGGATTCTTCGGACAATCGTGCCCGTGAGGGAATGGATAATCTTCCGTTGGTTCTAGAGGCGGGTCCTCAGCTGGTTTACTCGCAAGATCATGATTGGGAATTTAAAATAGCCGTCTTTCCGTCTGTTGTGATTGATGGAGCTTACGTTCGCCAAAACGGTGGAAGTCTTAATCTGCAAGCCGCATATCGTTGGGAAAAAGAAGTGATAGGTCCTTTTGCTACCCCGCTGGGACTGAGTGGTATTTTGACTTTGAATGCGAAGGCCGCCTCTCAAGAATTTCATAAAACTTATTTTGAAGTTTCATCTAAAGACGCCACAAGCACACGCTCGCAATACAATGCCGTTGCGGGATTCCTAGACACGCAAGCAACGTATTTCCAAAGGATTTCTAAAGGCCGTTTCACTCTTTATGCGGCTGTTTCATACACGGATTATTCGCAGTCGGTGAATCGCACAAGTCCTTTGCACCGTGCGGATTCTAATTTCGAATATGGCGTGGGTCTTACCTATGTTCTTGGCGAATCCAAACGCCAGTCTGTTCCTCTTGAAAACACAGAAGGTCTAATCAATAAAGCGATTCAGCATCGTAAAGAACGTCTTGAGCAGTTTCAGTAAGAGGAAAAAGTACCAGGTACCTTTTTCCTTAAAGTTGGCTTTTAAAGAATTCTGAATGTCCCGCGAGTTTTTCCATGTAACCGCGCACGTCTTCCTGGGCTTCGGCGGGTAAATGTTTAAAAGGTACGATATGTTCATCAGGAACATAGCGGAACGTGAAGTTGATACGACGAGTTTCAAAGTTGGTGATCTCGTTCAGAGGAAAAGTATGACCTTCTTTTTTATCCACGCGTTGCACGCGATGGAAAAGGTGCTTTTTAAATTTCTCTCCGCCGAAAATTTGCAAAGAACGGTCGTCGAGCCACTGTTGCAAAATCACGTTGGATCTGGACTCTGTTCCTTTGCTTGAAACAAATTGGAAAAGAGCACGTTCGCCGAATGAAATTGAAGCAACAGGACCTGGTTCAAAATCTTTGTGTTCACCGACGCGAGCACAGTCCAGGCGCTTGCCATCTTCCTGAATTTGATTTCCGTAGTAGTTAATAAGGCACGTGTTCAAGTGCCAGCCACGAGGGATGTCTCGCGGTTCAAAAGATTCGTGAACCAGAGTTTCAATTTTCTGCACAATGTATTCTAAAATCGGTGGATACCCTTCGGCCTTTACACAGCGATTATAAATTCCTTTGGGCGGATGATAATAGTTCAAACAAGCAAACTGCCAGTTTCCCAACCAGTAAACAGGGCGCAATAACGGACGCTGTTTTTGGTTCTCAGGAGGCGGATTGTTTTTGGAATAGCGCATCTCCCAGATAGGGTAGAGCGTGTTTAAATACTGAAGGATTTCTTCTTTTTCCCGAGGTGAAATGTAACCCTGTTTATAAACCAGACCGCGCGCGCGGCCGGAAGAATTTTCCGCTCCTTTAGGAGGGAATTTGGGTTTGTAGGGTCCTTTAGGCTTAAACATAGGTGAAATGGTCTATCATAACTAAGGGCTTCTGCAAAGGTACCTGCTTCCCATCGTGTTGATTTGGTACCTTGCTTCTATCTTAGACTCGAATTTTGCGTTATCGGTATCCAAATCAACACGATGGGAAGCAGGTACCTGGTGACAGGCATGGC
>NZ_CAMLDV010000171.1 GCF_946478835.1 uncultured Bdellovibrio sp.
AGAAATCATTCCTAAATCCATCGGAGCTTCTCACTGGAAAATGCTTTTGCCGTTTTCTGCCTACACAATTCAATTGATGATTATCATGCTTTATCCGCTGGTGATTATGTCAGAGTGGTTAGGTAAATTGTTTTCCAAAAGTTCTGAAGATCCCGAGGTCACCCGCGAAGAAATTCTGATGACGGCAGAGATCGGTGTTGAAGAGGGAACTCTAAAAGGCAAAGAGTCCAACATCATCAAAAATCTTTTGATGCTCGATAAGATCTACGTTTCAGATATCATGACTCCACGTTCAGTTTTCTTTGCTTTGGATAAAGAGCTGACTGTGGAAGAAGTTTTCATGAAGTACAAACCTTTGCGTTTTTCGCGCATTCCGGTTTACTCAGGAAGTCTCGATAATATTATCGGCATGACTTATCGTTATAAAATCCATGAAGCTCTTTCTAACGACCAACATGACAAACCCGTTGGCGACCTTGTCACTCCGATTTCAAGTATTCCCGAGCGCATGACGGTGTCTCAAGTTCTCGATTTTTTCATTAAAGAAAAAGAACACATCGCTTTGGCCGTTGATGAATATGGAATTGTAGCTGGTCTTGTGAGTTTGGAAGACGCTGTTGAAACACTTTTAGGTGTTGAGATTGTCGACGAACTTGATAATGTCGAAGACATGAGAAAATTTGCACTCGAGCAATGGCAGTTGCGCAAGCAAAAACTCCGCAAGAGTTAATCCATGATCTTGTTTTATATTCCTTGCCCAGATAAATCCTCGGCTGAAACAATCGCGCGCACTCTTTTAGAAGAGAAAATTATTGGCTGCGCGAATATCATTCCAGGAATGGAGTCGATGTATTGGTGGGAAGGAAAAATAGAGACAAGCTCTGAATATATCCTAATCCTTAAGACGTTGAAAACCCCTGACGCACAGGAAAGAATCACGAAAAGAGTCCAAGAGCTGCATCCCTACGACGTTCCCTGCGTTATGACTCTCCCCGTCCTAGGAATCAATGCCTCTTATAAGAAGTGGCTTGAAGAAAGCCTGAAATAACCTCTATGATCTCCTAAAACTCGTTGGGAGATCTTATGACAAAGCAAGAATTAGCGAAAAAAATCTATGACATCGCTCACTTGACGGGCGAATTCAAATTGCGCTCGGGCCAAATCTCTAACGAGTATTTCGATAAATATCGCTTTGAAGCCCAACCTGCTTTGCTTCGTGAAATCGCAAAACACATGGCACCTCTTATTCCCGCAGGCACTGAAGTTTTGGCAGGACTTGAAATGGGTGGCATTCCTATCGCGACAGCCTTGTCGTTGGAAACTGGAATCCCATGCGTGTTCGTTCGTAAAGAAGCGAAAGAGTACGGCACTTGCCAATTTGCTGAAGGCTTGGATATCAAAGGCAAAAAAGTGTGCGTGATTGAAGATGTTGTCACAACAGGTGGACAGGTCGTTCTTTCTACAGCAGACCTTCGCTCGATTGGTGCACAGATCAGCCACGTTCTTTGCGTGATCCACCGTGGACCTGTTTTCCCTGAGCCAAAACTCGTCGAAGTAGGTTTAGAGCTCACACCTTTATTTAAGAAATCTGATTTTTAGTGGTCTATCCTGTTAAGGGAGACTAGACCAAAGTCTCCCTCTTAAGAAATCCCGTCTTATTCCGATAATAAGGACTGGTTTACTACCAGGAGTAAGGGATGAAAACATACCAACAAATCCTAACCATTGCAGCCATCGCACTCACTTCCACAACAAGCTTCGCGGGCTATGATGAGTTCAACTGTGTGACGAATGGAAGTATCGAGCGCGCTCATCTTCAATGTGTGGCCTGTGGCATTTCAAAGTATTACTCTGACAAGGGAATAGAAGTAACACCTTCGCATAAATGGCTAGCGCTGTTGGGCTTGAAAGTGCGCGAACAAAACCTTGATTCACGTAGCAAAGGCACCGTCACATCATCTGATGCCCTCGAAAACTTTCAAAAAGACGTAATTATAAAAATTCAAGAATATGGTTTTTGTGCAGAATATTTAGGCAAAGATACCAAGAAAAAAGGTCGCTCAAATAACATGCATGATATGAGCGCAGAAGACTGGACAGCTTTCTTTGAATTTCTTAATCGTGATGACAATCCGTCATCAAAAAATTATGACAAGATGGCGGAAAACTTAGGATTTAAATCCACGAGTTTGATTGGTTCTGGCGGTGCAAAAAAGAACATGGATTATCTTTTCGAAGGATTTGACGAAAATCTTTCTCTTGATGATAAACGCGCACTTTTTAAAGAAAAACTAAAACAGGCCTTGGCTTCTGAATACAATGTCTCTGGTGAAAGAGCTGAAAAAACAAAAGAATTTATTTCGTCAGGTGATAAAGACCAAGGTTTAAGAACCTGTTTGTCTGATATTAAACAGAGATTTTTTCAACAGCAAATGTCCGACAAAGAAACATTCAAAATGTGTGAAGTTATCGCTAATGCTTGTGACCTTGAAAGAACGCCCATGAGTGCAAATGACTTTTGTGTTCATAAAGGCATGGGACTCCGCCCGGCTTCATCTGTAGGCTCTGGTGGAAGAGTTCCTTTAGCTCCACCGCCGGGCCCAAGACAGAAACAGGGACAAGGCGCAAAATAAAGAAAAGCCCCGGAAACGGGGCTTTTTATTTGAAATTACTTCTGACACTTCTTCGCAATCGCGCTTTCAATCGCTAACAATTGCAGGGATGGATTTTCCACCGTCCATTGCCATTTGAAGTCACGGCAGTCTTGCCACCACGGGAAAACCATTTTACCAAAGGTCTCGCCACCCTCTTCATCACGAAGCAAGCGTTTGAAAACTTCGCGCTCGATAGATCCGTAGATATTCTCAGGCAAAATCTTTTTTTGAATAAGATCGATAGCGACTTCAACGGTTGTTACAAAACCAATTTGTCCTGGCAGCGTTGGATACTTCGACTCACCTAGTGAGGAATAAGCTTCACGGATGTAGCTCACATAAGGAATCTGTGGATACTCTTTCACCATTTGATCATACACAACGGTATCAAACTGACCGTTATCACCAAAATAAATCACAAGTTCCGGTTTCTTTTTATCAAGCAGTTTACGAATTACTTTTTGCTTTAGCTCAGGGTCTTGTTTGATCCCCATATTCATGTGAAGTTTTGTGATAGGAAAATCATTTTCTTCCAAAAAGTCTTCGTGCTTATCGCGCATCAAAAGCCAAGGGGCCAAACTCACATAATGGAACTCGATGTCCTTGTGAGATTTCTTAAGCAATTGATAAAGCTCTGGCATTCCGGCAAAGCGGCTGGATTCGTCTACGAAAGAAGTCGCGGCTCCACTTTTCGCCAGCACGTGTGTAACCTTGATGGTGTCATCAATATCCGAAATAACAAGAATCTTGGCTAACGCCGCTTGTGAAACAAGGGTTAAAGAAAGTATTAAGGCCGAAAACTTCATCATAACAGCTCTCCGTAGGCTACTTGCAATGCGACCAAAAAATAGACAGCAGGCGCCAGCCCGCGTCTCTCAGGAATGCTCAAAAAGAATTTAGAACATTTTCAGGTCACACAAGTATTGAAGAGCAAAGAAGGGGCCATAAGAAACAGGCCCCTGTTTAAAGACTATCTTAGGTTTGGAGTTTGTCTTTCAACCCAGTCTTGATAATAAGGCGCATACATGGAAACCCCGCGACCGTGACAAACTGTTGCTTCGTTACGACCTGTCACAACGGAGTTCACTCCAAGGATTTGCAACTCGCCACGCACCTCAACAAACACCGGACCACCAGAATCTCCAGAACAAATTCCGTTTTCAGGTTGAGACATCACAACATTCGTAGAAGTCATGCGAAGATCATTTTTAAAGCTCTTTTTTGTTGTGCGAAGGAACATAGAGCCTTCACCTGTCTCTGAAGTGATACCGTATCCCGCCAATGTCACTTCGTCAGAACTCAATGGGCTTTTGCCGTCATAGATTTTACTAACTTGATAATCAGCAGGAATAGATTTTGGGAGCTTTACAAGAGCCACATCATTTTCTGCATTGGACTGGCCAGAGTAATCTTTGTGATAAAGGAAATCACTCGCCGTAATAGATTGTTTATCTTTGCTAAATCCAGATTCACAAGTGATATCTGTGTGGAAAACAACAGTCACCTTATCAGCATTTTTCACACAGTGAGCCGCTGTTAAAATCACATTCTTTGAAATTGGCGTCCCCGTACAGATAGAGCCTTGATCACCAGACGTCATGACAAGCAAAACCACTTTCTTCGCCAAAAGATCGGCAGCTGATACTTTCACGCCACCAATAATTCCATTCATTTGCGAAGCAGGAACACACTGATTAGGAGCACTGGCGTCCTTTGAAGAAGAACACCCCGCCAAAAGAGAAACAGATAAAACCACACCCACGCCCAAGCCCACAAACTTTTTCATCGCCAACGTCCTTCAAGTATTTTGAGATGAAGAAGCCCTAAGCAAACGCTCTGCCAGGTCTATTCTTGTTTATTTTGATTTAAAGAACTTGAGGCGGACACAGGTTAGACACTTCCGCCCCTGAAGATGTAAGACTTACTTTTCGCCTACGATATAGGCAATCCAGCTTTGGCAGGCTTCACCGTGGTCAACGCGGGTGAAGTTTCCGTCACCTGTTCCGTCTTTGGCTGTGCCTTCCCAGTACACGTGGGTTTTTCTAAAGCCCACTTCGTGCATGATATCGCGGATCTCTGGGATTGACCAAATTCTCCAGTCATAACTAAAGACTTGCTCGATCTTCTTACCCCACACTCTAAAGTGAATATGGAAAAGAGCTTCATTCGTCACAGGATCAAAGTTCGTTTGATCCCAGTAGTACGTAAAGCCCTCGTGCTTGATTGTATCTTCGATAGCGTCATAGCACTGGCTACCGCCGAAAATATCCACCAAGAACATACCGTCTTTATTCAAAGTCTTTAGAACGTTGGCGAAATATTTTTTGAGAACATCTCTTTGCTTAAAGCAGAAATAAGAAAAGTTCATCGCCGCCACGATGTCAGCCTTCGGAAGATTCGCATCAAGAACGTTTCCTTCAAGCAACTTCATACGACGTTGCTGTTCAGGTCTCATTTTAATCAAATAATTCTGACGACCGTAAGCCATCGGTTCTGGGTCAAGATCGATACCGACGGCTTCGTGGCGAGGATTCAACTTAATCCACTCTGTTGAAAGAGCGAAGGTTCCACAGAAGTCTTCACGGAATGTACGAGCGCCTTTACCTTTTAATTCCTTATAGGTATCGCGGATAAAAACAACATCGTTTTCCGCCGACTGCACGGCTTTGCGATAAAGCTCGTACTTATCAAAAAGAATCTTCGCGCTTTTTTTATTAACACGACGACGGACTTTTTTTCTGTGGTTCACTTCTTTTTTCGTCATTATGGGACTTCCGCTACGACTTCGCGAATCGCAAGTTCAATGTCATTAAGCTGTGGCACAGAGTTCTTCTCAAGATTTGGATGAAGACCGATACCAGGCAAGTTTTTACCAGCAAGTACACGAGGACGAGCCATCAATTGATAGAACAACTCTTGAGTCGCACGATAAGCCAAGTGCTCACCGAAGTTCGTTACTTCCGTATCTTCATTCACGAAAAGAACACGGCCTGTTTTTTCAATTGAAGATTTAATCAATTGCCAGTCGTAAGGATAAATGGAACGAAGGTCGATCACTTCAACAGAGATCCCTTCTTGCGCCAATTTCGCAGCCACCTCATCACAAAGATGAACCATGCGGCCGTAAGTAACAACCGTGATATGCTCACCAGAATGAGTGATCTTACCTTTACCAATTGGCACAATGTACTCTTCAAGATCTGGCCAACGAGGTTTCCAGCCTTCTGCATTTTGCACAGGCTTATCGATCATCGCTTTTAGCTCTTTTTCGTCCGCTGGTTCACCAGGGATCAACTCATCACCTTTATGGCGCATCAAAGCTTTCGACTTAAGATACAAAACTGGATTTGGATCTTTGATCGCAGAAAGCATCAAACCGTAAGCGTCCAATGGATTTGAAGGCATCACAATCTTCCAACCTGGAAGACGAGAAGCCCAAGCATCAAATGAGTGAGAGTGATAAACGGAACCAAAGATTCCCGCTCCCACCGGAGTCATCACCACCATTGGAAGTTCTACTTGGCCGTTCGTACACCACAAAGTGTTTCCGGCAATTTTAAGTAGATCGATTGTATTGAAGATATAGTCTGCAAATTGGATCTCTGCCACACAACGGTCGCCCGTCATCGCAATACCCATCGCCATACCGATGATACCGCGTTCATCCAGTGGAGAGTTCCACGCATTTTTAAGACCTTGAGTCGCTGTGAAAACACCACCAAGAGGTGCACCCACGTCTTGTCCAAAGATGTCTTTCACACCCAGATTTTTTTCACCGTAGTGAAGGGCCATTCTGATAGCCTGTGCTACACTCGCCATTAGAATTTCCTCCAGTCTGCATTCTCGTTACCAACGTAAACATGGTCCCAAACGGATTCCGAAGTTGGTGATGGTTCTTGACGAACTTTCTCTTGCGCCAAGACACCTTCTTCTTCGTAAATTTCCCAGATTTTCTTCGCGGCTTTTTCAGAGATGATGCCCGCTTTGATCAATCTGTTTTCAAATTCAAAAACTGGATCAAACATGTGCGCTTTCTTGTTCGCACCATCTGCTGAAGAGTGACCGTACAAACGAGTCACGTGCGCTTCGATAAATGAAGGCTTACCCGTCTTACGGATGTATTCCATCTCTTCTTGCATCGCCAAGTAAGATTCAACAGGATCATTGCCGTTGATCACACGTGAACGAATGTTGAAAGCTTTCGCACGGTCTGCGATGTTCGTTTCACCGTGTTGGCCTTCAAACGGAGTCGAGATACCGAATTTATTATTTTGAACAGTGATGAGCACCGGCAACTCTTGGCCTTTACGAGAAGCCAAGATCAATGCTGAAGCGAAATCACCTTCCGCAGTTCCCGCATCACCACCAGTGACAATCGAAATCGCTTTTTTACCGAAACGTTTTTGCGCGTGAGCCGTTCCGCAAGCAATCGGATATTGAACTTCGATAGGAGACGTCACTGGAGCCACGTTCCATTGCGGGAAGCAATAGTGATTGGCAAAGTTACGACCGCCCGTTGAAGGGTCTG
>NZ_CAMLDV010000172.1 GCF_946478835.1 uncultured Bdellovibrio sp.
AATAACGTAAATAACGGAAATAACGGCAATAACGGTAATAAGGGCAATAACGGAAATAACGGCAATAACGGAAATAACGGGAACAACGGGAACAACGGGAACAACGGCAACAATGGTAATAACGGAAACAACGGGAACCACGGAACAACTGGTTTTACGACTGGATTCGAAACTACTACAGCCGGTGAAACGACTACTGCCGGCGAAACCACAACAGCTGGTGAAACAACAACGGCTGGTGAAACAACCACTACAAGCTCAACTGGTTCCACAGCTGAAACCGGCACAACTGGTAAATTTGAAGAAAAAGAAAAGAACGAACTTAAAGCTAAGTTGAAACCATTGTTCCACTTGAGCTTTGACTACGGTTCTTACATCGTGAACTTGACGCCTCAATTCAGAGACGTTGAACCGAAATCTTCATTCGTAAAATACGATTATAAACCAATGGCGTCTTCAGATGCTCTGATCTATGGCGACTACCGCGACGGTTTCCAAAAAACTGTTTACGGAAGTCTTGAAGTAGGTCTGGGTGCTCAGGTGCGCTTCTGGTTCGACAACGCAACGGGAGTTCTAGATCATTTCTGGGCTTACGTAGGCGTCTTGCCGATCATCGGAAAAGACACAGAGTCGACTCGTTACGTAAGCACACTCGACAAAGCTTACGCCATGGGCGGACGTTGGCAGGTTCCTAAAGCAGCCTCGGACCTTGACAGTTGGGATACTGGCGACAGCATCACATACATGGGTCACGGTGGTATCATCTTCTCTGCTGGAGCAGGTATTGGTCCGGTAGGCGTTGGTGTTGCAAAATTGGCGACAGGTACATGGGAAACTTACGTAGAAAAAGTAGGATCTGATAGAGCTTACGTGAAGATGACTCGCGGTAAACTCGACAGTTTCTCTATGTTCACGAAAGTGGCGATCTTGAATCTTTCATTGAATGAATTCAAATATGCCGATGACGGCTTCTCATTCTTGTTCGACTTGACGACAGAGACAGGTAGAAAAGCTTACGAAGATCTTATTCGTGGTAACGTTCTTGCGTCTGAAACTTTCGCAAGCAACAAACCTAGAAACTTCGTAGAAAAAGCACCGGTGTTGAAAGTGGAAACTTTCCGCAACGTATCTACGGGTAAAGTTGTCAGCAAGTCACTTGCAATTCCTATCATCTGGGATAAAACGTATAGCAAAGGTCGTGTCGCTTCCTTCACGACATCTGATATGCATATCGACCGCAACACGGCTCGCGTGCACTACGGTATCTTCTCAGATTCAGAGGACACTCGTTTCTGGTTCAAACATAAAGAAAAAGACTTTATGTTCTACGGAGCGAAATACTCAGTTGAAAACTGGGATACTAAAGCGCGTATGGACAGCATGTTCGGTACATACAGCTACTCATTCAAACACGAGTCTAGTAACGGCGATCGCCTCAGAAAAGGTATTCGTGAACTTGTTAAGAAAACAGGTTTGGATACTTTGATGGTGAGCGTGCCTGACAGAGACTTGGGTTACACAGGCATCGAGTTCAACGTGAACTTCAGTGATGAGAACACGATGAGATTGATGATGGCAGCTCAGCGTATGGGCCAAGATGAGTTTATCAACGTTTCGACAGATCAAATTTATGACTACTTCCGTTCAAGCAACGATCCATACGATCTTTGCATCTTGGATCGCGGTGGTCCTTGCGTGAACTCTGTCAACCGTGACACAGCAAATGCTGCAAGCAAAATGTACTACGCTCTAAGAACAATGTACAAAACAATGAACTCGGATCCAAGAGCGTTCGCTACAGCTTATGGTCAGTTCGGTGAAGGTATGGCGGAAAACCTCTTCACATTCAGAGCAGCCATGAAACTTGCAGGTTCTGGTGCGACTATTGACTACTTGATTGAAGGTACAACGATTTCAATGTACTTCCGCGAGTGGACAATCGACTCTAAAGGTCGTTGGGCGCCAGTTATGCAAAGTCCGTTGTATAAAGGACTTCCATTCAAGCCAGCAACTCGTCACTCACGAGTGCGCGGTATGATCATCGGTAACTCCGATGCGGGAAAAGTTCCGCATATGACGCCAGTGACTTTCTAATCTGATTGGAAAGCTCATAAAGCAAAGGCCACTGATTATTTCAGTGGCCTTTTTTTATTCTATTTTAACGACGTAACAGAGCGGCTAGAGTCCGTATTCGTAAATGAGGTTGTCGGTCATAAGATCACCGACCATAAAGGCCAGGCGTCTCGCGTTGGCTTCCCACTCCTCAGGGGAACCTTTCGCCAACTGCCCTAAGATTTTTTGCATTGCCGTCCATTTATCGACAAATGAAGAGACGGACGATTTCATTGCCGGGCAATTCTTGAAATATTCAAGAAGGACAGGCAGCGCTTGTTCTTTTTCAAATGCACGAAGCATATCTAAAGAAAGCACATTGGTCGTGCCTTCCCAAATTGAAAACACTTGAGCATCACGAAGCAGACGGGGAAGTCCCGTGTCTTCGATGTAGCCTGCGCCGCCAAACATTTCAACCGCTTCGCTGGAAATTTGAATCGCTTTTTTTGCGGTGTAAAGTTTTAGAATCGGAGTCAGTGCTCTTAATAAAACTCTTTGTGAGGCCGAAATCTCGCCGACTTCCTCTTGTCCCAGAAGGTGAGAAACAAACATGCAAAACGCAAAACAGCGACGATAGTCTTCTTCAAGAGCTTTCAACGTTTCTCGGTGCAGAGGATGATCCATAAGAATCTTACCGAAGGCTTTGCGTTTTTTGGAATAGTCGGTTGCCAAATCCAAAGCACGACGCATGTGTCCGGTTGCGCAGATGGAATTGTAGATGCGCGTGATATTTAGAACACTTGCGATTTTTTTAATTCCTTCACCTTCACCGCCGATCATACGAGCCGGAGTTCCCTGAAGACTCAACTCCGCCGTCGGCAGGGCTTTGGTTCCAAGCTTGTCTTTCAGACGATGAATTTGAATATTATTGAGCTGTCCTTGCTTGTCGCGGAGTTCAAGATAAAAAAGGCTGAGCCCCTTGGAGCCGGCGGGGGCTCCATCAGGACGAGCCAGCGTTAAGGCCATTTGTGACGTTGTTGCTGAAGTGAACCACTTCGTTCCATGCAGCGAGTGTGTCGCTGAAAACAAGCTGGTTTCTTTAAAGGGATGAGCGTCTGTAGAAGTGCCGCTCACATCAGAGCCGCCAGTTCTTTCCGTCATCCATTGTCCGGCCGTCCAAAAGTTTTTTGGATCTTTGGATAAAAGGTGAGGCAGAGCTCTTTCTTTCAGGTCATTGCCAGCATAAATTTCCAGAGCGCGGGCCGCGCCGTCCGTCATTGCCAAAGGACAAGAAAAAATCGCCGAGCTTGGCGAATACAAATAAAGCAAAGCCATTTGATAGACGCGAGAGAAGGCTCCGAACTTTCTTTCGTAAGCCGTGGCAACGATACCTTCTTCGGCGGCGACTTTTTCGAGTTGCTTCCAGCCGTTCGAAGTTTTGATGTCGTCAATACGACGACCCCAAGGATCGAAAGGAATATGTTGAGGTGGTTGAGCCTCGGCTTCTTGGGCCCATTGAAGCATGTCTGTGACGGCTCTTTCCCCGAGGTGATCGAGGTGGGGCAGAGCTTCCTTTTGTGCGTCAGGAGGGAGGACTTTTTTTAAAAACTTTTGCAGAGTTTCATCTGCACGATACGTGTTCGATAGGCTTGGGCCGTCTTGATAAAAGTTTTTCATACCCGATAGTTTAGGCTTTCAGAGGAAGGGGGACAAGAATATGTCAACTGCCTCGCCTTTTTTAAGAAAATTCTTGCCGTTTTGTAAGGGAGTGCCTATAAGAGCCCCTCATTTTAGAGGGAGGGGCCGTGGCCCGTATTTTATTAGCTATCAGCTTGATTGCTTTGGTGTCCTGTGGACTTAAATCTCAACCTGAGGTCGAGACGACAACTGGAACGGGAATTATGGGCGGGACTTTAGTTTCGGAAAAAGCTCCTTTGGCTTCCGGAATCGTAGGAATTTATGATCTCCAAGACAACGCGATCTGCACAGGTTCTCTTATTGCTGAAAATTTTGTTTTAACAGCCGCTCACTGCGTGCAAACAAAGCCTTCAAAATTGAAAGTCGTTTTCGGTGTGGACGTGGATGCCGCCATGGCGACTCGTGAACCTGACGTTCTTCAAGAAGTTGTTCGTAAAGTCGTTGATGTGAAATACCATGACTCTTACAAACCGGAAGAGCATGAAGAAAAGCAATCTGACTGGGGCGATATCGCTATCATCAAGTTCGCAGGAACTTTGCCAGCGGGTTACAAGCCTGTGCAAATGCTTGCAGACTCAAATGTTCTTCGCCGCGGAACTGTTGTCACAGTTGCAGGTTACGGCGTGTCTCAAGTCGATGTGGAACCTATCGATCCGAAAAAAGTTAAAAACTTAGACGAAGCTTTGGAATATGGCGAAGTCATGTGTGACGATAACCTTAAGAATTGCCTTAAAGTTGATATGTCAGGTGACGGCGTTCTTCGTGAAACAAAAGCTCCGATTTCATCTATTCAAATGAGTGAAGTTCGTTTGGATGAATCTAAAGGTCATGGCACATGTGCTGGTGATTCTGGCGGTCCAGCTTATATCGAGCAAAATGGACAATATTATCTTTTCGGTGTTACAAGTCGTGGCAGCCAGCTTTGCGATGGTGTTGGCGTTTACACGAATGCAGTCTACTATAAGACATGGATTGCGGAAGTAATGCAGAAAATGAAATGATAAAACGTATTGAGATCTGTGCGAGCTGCGCAAAAGGCTCGACGACAGACCCTGGGTTTTCGTTGAAAGACTTCGTCGAAGCTGTTCAGCGGGAACTCTCCGAAAGAAAACCGGAAGTTCAATGGCAGGTCCAAACAACGTCCTGCCAACGGTTTTGTCCTCCGCAAAAAATCACTTTGATTGTTTCCAACAAACTGACAATGTCCCGTGACGCCACCGTTGAAAGTGTGGTGGAGGAAATCCTTCGCCGTGAAGGTTAAATTCTTTGAAAGCGTTTGAATGTCATCACGGCTCCTAAAATAAATACGGCAGCAAAGATGAGATGCAAAACGTGGTCAACGGTGCCGAACTCCAAAACTTTTGGAATGGCTTTCCAAAGATAGCGGTCTTCTACAATATTGCCGACATCGGGCAGGCCTTCGCGGCCCAGGGCAAAGCCCACAATTCCTAAGAGCCCATAGATCGTTCCGAAGAAGTAACTAAACCTTTTAGCATTCGCAAGACTGTCAAAACCAAACCATAAAGCCAGGGCACCTAACGCCACATGGATGGCGTTATGTGTATAACTGAGGTGTGCGCCAAGAAGATTGTCGACAACAAAACCAACAAGTCCGGTAATGAGAAGAAGTACACCCATGATCACGCAGACTTCCTGGGAGTAATTTTTCTGAATTGGTACAAACGTTTTTGTGGGTTGGGCCTGATAGGTTTTTGTCGCCTCAGTAGGAAGTGGAGTTACATTAGAGGGAGGTGTTGTGGGTTTTCTCTGTTTTTCGAGTTCCATAAAAAGCTCCTTCTTTCATTAGAATTATGAGCCTTTGGAACGGCAAAATCATGCAGACGACAAAAGATGTGACAGAAAACAGCAAGAGGCTTGTTAAGCCTCTTGATAAAGTGGAATGAATTCAAACTTTGTCACGTCGACAAGACCTCGGTCTGTCAGCTTCAATGTCGGAATCACCGGAAGAGCTAAGAAAGCCATCTGAATAAAAGGTTCATCCAGTACGACTCCAAGCTTGCGGAATGCCTGCTTCAGATCTTCAATGCCGGTTTTTATTTCTTCAGCACTTTGCAAACTCAAAAGTCCTGCGATAGGCAGTTTCACAAGAGCTTGCACTTTCCCTTGATCGACAACAACGAAACCGCCGCCACAGTCGATAAGCGTGTTCGCCGCAAGAGCCATATCTTCGGCGTTTGTGCCAATCACCATAAGATTGTGTGAATCATGAGCTACAGAACTTGCCAAAGCGCCGCTCTTTAAACCAAGGCCTTTCACCAATCCTAAGCCCGGTGGTAAACCTTTGCCGTAACGCTCGATATTCGCCATATAAAGAACATCATTTTCTAAGAACTTTTGACCATCATAGCGAACAGTTAAGTGCTTTGTGATGATTTCATGAGGCACGATTTCAATCACATTGTAGCCACCCGCAGTGAGTTTGTACTGAAGATCTGCGGCAGTTAAAAGGGCACGCTTCATCGTGTTTTCTAAGGGCGGAAGAGATTTTTTTAATTTTTCTTGAACGTGATTTTCCAAAGAAAGTTCTGAAACAAGTTTTCCACCGATCATCACTTCTTGAATGTGGACTTGTTTTAGGTCTGAGATTAAAACTAAATCCGCTTTTTTACCCGGAGCGACCAGGCCTAAACGCTTTAAACCAAAGTGCTTGGCTGCGGAATAAGTCGCGAGGCGATAAGCCACATGCACCGGAACATTGTGCTTATTAATGAGTTCGCGGATTAAAAAATTAATGTGACCTTCATGCGCGATTTCAAAAGGATTACGATCATCCGTGCAAAGAAGACATTGCGCAGACGAAAAATCGTTTACTAAAGGCGCGAGCGTTTTTAAATTTTTTGCGACACTGCCTTCACGAATGATAAGGCCCATTCCTTTTTGCAGTTTTTCTCGCCCTTCTTCGATCGTCACGGTTTCGTGACAGTTTTGAATTCCAGCCAGAAGGTAGGCATTCAAAGCTTTACCTCTTAACAGGGGCGCATGGCCGTCGAGGTTCAGGTCGTCAAAGGCTTCAATTTTCGCGAGCACTTCTTTATTCGCATGGATCACGCCTGGGAAATTCATCATTTCAGCTAGACCCAAAACGGAAGGATGGTCCCTGTGCGTTTTCATTTCTTCTAAAGGAAAATCACTTCCTGTTGTTTCAAAACCGGGAAGAGCGGGTACGCAAGATGACATTTGTACAAAAAGATTTTGGTGCATGAGTTCAGAACTTCTTAAAAACCACTCAAAACCTTTTCCCCCCAGAACATTTGTGATTTCGTGCGGATCACAGATGGCTGTGGTTGTGCCTAAAGGCAAAGTCGCTTTTTCAAATTCAAACGGCGACATCATTGAAGATTCAATGTGCAAGTGTCCGTCAATAAAACCCGGTGTCACG
>NZ_CAMLDV010000173.1 GCF_946478835.1 uncultured Bdellovibrio sp.
TGAATCACTGCGGGCCGAAAGGCGCGGCGAATTATGTACATAGCGTCTTCGAATTGCCCGATACAGTGAGCGGCTGTGAGAACTAAGTTATTTGGAAGAAGAGAACCTGTGCAAAGTTGGCCTTCATAAGAGTCATAAACAGCCACGATACTTTCTAGAATTTTATCACCGGCTTTAACTTCTGTGCCGCCAATGATTCCGTCGCCTGACGCCTGAACTTCGCCTGATGAATTGTTAGCTTGAGGTGCGCAGGCTGTAAGAGCCAGACTTGAAACGATCCCCGCCAAAAGCAATTTATTCAGTTTCACTAAATCCCCCCGGATTCACACCACAACCCTCTGTGATGCGTGAAAGCTAATAAACCCAATTTGGAACCACTTTACAAGTTGATAATATTTATGGCTTCCATAAGGGACCGCGAGATCCCTTATGGCTGAAATTCTTACAGATGTTTGAAGCTCTCTGTGGCTTCAATAAGAGCTGAGCGTGTTCCCGGCTCCATAGCCGCGTGGCCAGAGTCAGGAACGATTGTAAATTTTGCTTCAGGCCATGCCTTGTGAAGTTCCCAAGCGGAGCGCGCCGGACATACAACATCGTAACGACCTTGCACGATAACGCCAGGGATGTGGCGGATCTTCGCAACGTTTTCCAAAAGCCAATTGTTGGTTTTAAAGAAAGCGTTGTTCGTGAAGTAGTGACACTCAATGCGCGCAAAACTCAAAGCATATTCAGGATCATCAAATTCGTCGATGGCCTTAGGGTCCACAATCAATCGAGAAGTCGCCGCTTCCCACTTGCTCCATGCCTTAGCCGCCTGCAAACGCACGTCTGAATTTTCGTGAGTCAGGCGTTTGTAGTAGGCGGCCACCATATCATGACGTTCATTCTCTGGAATCGGTTTGAGATACTCATCCCACACGTCAGGGAAAATTTGTGAAGCGCCTTCTTGATAGAACCACTGAATTTCAGAAGGACGGCATAAGAAAATTCCACGCAAGACAAGAGCTTTGGTGCGCTCAGGATGAGTGATAGCATAAGCCAGGGCCAAAGTAGAACCCCAGCTTCCGCCGAAAACCATCCACTTGTCGATTTTAAGCATTTCACGAATGGTCTCTGTATCTTTCACCAAATCCCATGTCGTGTTTTCGCGAAGTTCCGCGTTGGGAGTGGATTGTCCAGAACCGCGCTGGTCAAAAAGCACAATGCGATAAGTTTTTGGATCAAAAAAGCGACGATAATCAGGATGAACTCCACCACCTGGTCCGCCGTGCAAGAACACAACCGGTTTTCCTTGGGGATTTCCACACTCTTCCCAGTACAAAGTGTGAATGTCTGAAACTTTCAGCATGCCTTTATTGAAGGGTTCGATCTCTGGAAAAAGCTCAAGCATGGAATACTCCTCATGGTTGAAGTGCTGTCCCAGAATTTCCCTTAGCTTGGTGGCTTTGTCAAAGTGTGGAGCGGCTTATAAAGATCTAATGGGTTTTATTAATTTCATTGGCGATTTCTGCACTGATGAAAATGATGATCGAAGAGTAATACACCCACATCAGAAGAACGATGAAAGAGCCGGCTGCTCCATACAAAGAGGCCAGAGCACTTTGGCCCAAATAAAGGCCGATCAGTGTTTTTCCAATAGAAAATAAAAATGCCGTGATCAGTCCGGCTGTGATGGCAACGACGGCGGGAATGGGTCGTTGGGGAATGAAAAAGTAAATCGCGCCAAAAAGAATGCTAAAAATAATCAGTGAAACTAAAAGATTGATAGTTTGTACGACGACAGCGGCCATCCCATGAAGGGTCATGGAAATAAAAGAAGACACAACCAGCGATACCAAGGAAATAAAAACGAAAGCCAGTACCATTCCCATGCTGAAGATTCGCCGCTTTACAAAGTCCATCGACGATTGCAGAAACCCGGGCTCACCTTCGGCAGGAACGGTGTCGACTTCGAAGATGGTGTTGAGCGAGCGGCGCAATTGACTGAAGATCGCGCCTGCTGAAAAAAGCAAAGTGATGACTCCAATGACGCCAGCAAATCCGCGGGCCTCGGGTGTTTTATCCGCACTCAGCGCAATGGTTTTGATCGCTTGACTGGCTTGGGCGCCGACCAGGCCTTCCACTTGGTGGATGAGTTCACTCTTAAAATCAGCCCCTAGAAATGAAACAAAGGTGATGAGAAGAATCATCAGCGGAGCCAGAGAGAGAGCGGTGTAATAGGAAAGGGACGCTGAGAGATCCCAGATCTTGTCTCTGTCGAGCTTATCCAGGAACTCATTACTGAGAATGCTTCGAAGGGAGGCCGAGAGTTTCATGGGCTTAAAGTAGCATAAACTGCGAATAGGCCCTAGTTGCCATTGCACACAAAGAATCCGGGTTTATTTTTCTTTGGTAATTCACAATCCCTGTGTTATGCAGTCCCCAACAGCACGTCAGCGGATATAATTTCATGGTTAGGGGAAATGCATGGAAAAAACCAAGCTGCTGGTTGTGGACGATCACATCGAAAATATTCTGTTCCTGTCGCACTTGATTTCAAATACCGATGTCGAAATTATCACTGCCAGAAATGGTGAACAGGCGTTGGCACATTTGATGGACCACGAATTCGGTTTGGCTTTGCTGGATGTGCAGATGCCGGGAATGAGCGGCTTTGAATTGGCCCGTCTTATTCGTGCCGCTAAAAAAACAAAACATCTTCCCATGATCTTAATGACCTCAGAGCAGCGCGAGCGTTCAATACTTTTTGAAGGTTATGAAACTGGCGCCGTTGATTTTCTTTTTAAGCCTTTAGACCCTCACATCGTTCGCAGCAAAGTGCGCACATTTGTTTTGTTGGATCAACAGCGTCGTTTAGCTCAAGCCCATGTGCAGGAAGTGGAAACACTCAAACGAAAAGCTGAAGAAGCAAATACGGCCAAAAGCCATTTTCTTGCGAATATTTCCCATGAGATTCGAACTCCTCTGGGAGCTGTTCTGGGATTCGCTGATATTCTTTATCAAGACAAAGTCAGTGAAGAAGAACGTAAAATTTTTTTGGATGCAATTCGCAGAAATGGGGAACTCTTATCGCGTTTGATCGATGATCTTTTGGATCTTTCAAAAATCGAAGCGCAGCGCCTGGATTTTGAAAGAAAAGAAGTTTCTATTAAGGATGTCCTCACTGATGTTCAATCGGTTCTGGGCTTTCGTGCCAGTGAGAAATGGATCGCTTTAAAGACATCAATACACGAAGAAGATCTGATGATGATGGGTGATCCATTGCGCATCAAACAAATCTTGCTGAACGTGATTGGTAACGCCGTGAAATTCACTGATAAAGGGGAAGTCCGCGTTCAGGTGAAAGATCAGGAATGCAAATCTCCCGCAGAGGCAGGAAGACTTCGTAAGGTCATTTTTACCGTTGAGGATACGGGACTTGGATTAACTCACGCCGAGGTCCAAAGACTGTTTCAGCCCTTCAGTCAGGCCGATGTCTCAACAGCACGACGTTTTGGCGGAACAGGTTTGGGCCTTGTGATTTCAAGGCAGCTTGCGCGTTTGATGGGTGGGGATTTACAGCTTGTTTCTTCGCAAGTCGGTGTAGGTTCTGTTTTTGAAATCTCTTTGTTGTTAGAATTAAGTCCTTATGTGCAGCAGACTCTTTCAACGGTGAGCGGGAAAGATTCTTCTGCACAGGCATCTTCCATTGCAGGGAAAACAATTTTAGTTGTTGATGATGTGAGCGACAATCGTCTGTTGATTGATCGATATTTGCGCTCGCAAAACATCACGCTTTTGCAAGCGGGAAGCGGGCAGGAAGCTTTGGATCTTTTGCAAACTTCACAGCCGGATTTAATTCTTATGGATATTCAAATGCCGATGATGGATGGTTACGAAGCTGTTCATCGCATTCGTATGCGTGACTTTAAGGCGCCGATCATTGCTTTGACGGCTCATGCGATGAGTGAAGAGACGAGAAAATGTTTGAGTGCGGGATTCGATGGTGTTTTAACAAAACCAACTCGTCGAAATGAATTGATCCGTATTTTGCATGAATGGTTGACCTTGCAGAATCACAGCTATGATGTGACTTCGACCTTGTAAAAAAAGCCTGGTTTCTCACCAGGCTTTTTACTATTTAAAATTCTTTTTAAAACTTTGCCAGTAGTCTTGATAATCCTCTTGGATAAATCCTTTTTGTAAAGCAAAGTCCGTCACCATGTACGGCACACGTGATTCAAACATGAATGCCATGGTGTTTTGGATTTTGTTTGGCTGCAAATCTGCTTTGCTCGCTTTTTCAAATGTTTCGGCATCGGGTCCGTGAGCCGAGAAGAAGTTGTGAAGACTTCCCCCGCCTGGCATAAATCCACCGGCTGTTTTTGCGTCGTACTCGCCATAGATAAGGCCCATGTACTCGCTCATGATGTTGCGATGGAAATACGGAGGACGGAACGTGTGTTCAGCGACCATCCAACGTGGCGGGAAGATCACAAAGTCCACGTTCGCCGTTCCTGGCGTGTCACTAGCTGAAGTCAGAACCGTAAAGATAGAAGGATCTGGATGATCAAAACTCACGGTGTTGATTGTGTTGAATTTACGAAGATCGTACTTGAATGGGCAGTAGTTCCCGTGCCAAGCGACGACGTCTAGTGGAGAGTGATTCATTTCAGCACTCCAAAGTTCGCCGTTGAATTTTCCAATAAGTTCGAAAGAGCCTTCTTGGTCTTCAAACGCAGCCACCGGAGTTAAGAAGTGACGGCGGTGAGCCAGGCCATTGGCGCCAATCGGTCCAAGCTCTGGAAGATGAAACGGATGACCGAAGTTTTCGCCGATGTATCCTGTGCAGCGAGGACTGTTCAAAGGGTTGACTTGGAACTTCATTCCGCGCGGAACAAGAACGATTTCTCCGGGTTCGGCTTCGATGAATCCCAATTCTGTTTTTACTTGAAGAGAGCCCGTTTGTGGAACGATCACGAAATCGCCATCGGCATTCATCATGTAACGGTTTTCCATTCCTTTGTTGAAGGAATAAAGATGGATGTGGATGCCTTTTTGTTCGTGGCTGGAGCCATTGCCGCAAACAGTGCGAAGGCCTTCAAGGAAGTGGCCGTTGATTTCCGGAAGAGCATTCCAGCGCATTTGATTCGGATTTGTATGCTGCGGTTTAAAGAATGTTTTTTGTGTCAGCTCTTTCAGTGGTTTGAAAGCCTTGTGCATGACGGACGGACGCAGGCGATAAAGCCATGTGTACAAATTCTGCGCGCGGGGGGCTGTGAAAGCTGAACCGCTGAGCTGCTCTGGATAAAGGCCCAAAGGAGCCTTTTGCGGAGAGTTTTGGTCTTGAGGAAGCGCACCGGGGCGCGCTTCAGATGAAAAATGATTTCCAAAGCCAGAGAGATATTTGTTTTCCATAGGTAGCTAATACCATTTTTTGTGTTCGATGATCAAGCAGCGATTGGAAACGACTTTGATTCCCGCGTCTTCAGCGCGTTTCTCCGCCTCGGGGTTGGAGATTCCCAACTGCAGCCAAAGAACTTCAACTCCACCGACTTCTAAAACTTCATCGACGACTTCAGGAATACGCTCGGAACTGCGAAACACATCAACAAATTTTCGGTATTCCGCAGGAACTTCTTTTAAAGTTTTATAGATTTGAAAGCCGCCAACGTCGTGGGCTTTGGGATAAGTTCCCACCATTTGCCAGCCGTGATCGCGCATATAGACGGGAACATAGTGGCTGGCTTTTGTAGGATCGCTACTGAGTCCATAGACGGTGAATTTTTTGTATTTTTCTAGAAGGTTTTTAATTTCGTTATCTTTGACATTCATAGTGGCCCCTTCTTGAATCAAATCAATCTTGCGGAGGAATGGCAATAACTCCTGAACGGTATTTTTCACTGCGAGTCCAACGCGGCGATCCTCCGGAAGCAAGAGGATTGAATTCTCCCACTTCCAAATTGTCGATGGCATCAAGGCGTCGCATGCTGTGGGCTTCAATCACTTTCGAAAATGCTCCCGGAAAGACGTGATAACCAGCGTGTGCCGTGCCGACGAAGAAAGGCACTTTCTTAAAACTTTCCGGAAGAACTTTATCAAAGCCCACCAAAGTAGATTTATCATCAACGCGAACGGTGTAGTACATGTCTCTTCTCATGACGGCGTCATAGCGCATTTGATGCATACCCCAAGCGGGATGATAAATGAATTGTCCAAAATCATTGCGTACACCTGAATCCCAATGAACTGGTTTGCCAGCCATGATCATCGGATCTTCTGCATCCCATCGCGTATTGAGGTCAGGGCGAGGATTCCAGTAAAGAACTTTCCATCCCAATTTTTGCAAATGCTGAATTAAGACAACTCCAGAGGTGCCGTTGGCGATCGTGTTTCTGTCGATGCGTTCCCACAGATTTTTGAGCACAGGATTTTGAGTCGCCTCAAAACCTTCCTTAAGACATTTGCGAGTCAGTCCGATGCAACTAATGCCTTCAAGTTGACTGAGGATTTCTGTCGGGGCTCCCGCGCGACGAATGACTTCCAAGCGTTCTTCGCGGGTGTCAATCGCAGGATTGCGGTCGCCGTAGTATTTAGAAATTCCATATTTATTAAAAAAAGCGATGTGTGTATCCCAGGTTCTTTTCAAGCACTGACTGGCTACCGTAGACACCGTGTCTTTGTTTTGAAGGTAAGTTTGAAGCTCCACCTTGCTCACAACCAGATCAGACGGCTTGTTTTGCGCAAAAGTAGTTGCTGATAAGGCCAGACCAATGAACAAGAACGACACGTTTTTTAGAAGAGAAACAGACATCGTATACCCCGCTTGGAAAGAGCCATTTCTAGTCGAAGGCTTGTTTGATTTCCACTGATTTAGCGAGGGAAGACGGGCTTTGCAAATTTTTCTGATTTGATTCTGAGCAGGCGTTCTCTGCGCTGACAGAGAACGCTCCGTCAGCGCATGGGAAAGTTTACTGATTGTAATAGAGTTTCAATTCCACGCGACGATTCGTGAGGCGGCCTTGTTCTGTCTCGTTGGTGGCAA
>NZ_CAMLDV010000174.1 GCF_946478835.1 uncultured Bdellovibrio sp.
GAGCTAAAGCATGCGGAACAACGCGCACGCCATCTTCTTCGCTCCATTGTTTGACAGGGATTTTATCAAAATAAGTAAAGTCACCTGCTTTCATCACATCCATTTTTTGAATGCGGAAGTAAAGCAAGATCGCTTTTTTAATCCATTCGTGAGTGATCCAGCCTTCGGATTTTTTTTCGCAGACACGCAAGCGTCCTGCATCCAAGCCTTCGATCGTTTCAAAAACGGCTTTCAATTCGTTTGTTGTAAGTAAGTCGACGGTTTTTCCGCCTTGGATGTCTGAATAGATTTGATTCACTTCATTTTGCATAAACTCTCCTACAAAAAACTATTTTTCTAAAACTTTAAGGGATTCCATGATGGCAGGAACATGGATTTCAATGATCTTCTCGGCGGAAAGACCTCTTTCGATTTCGTACGTTAGTGTTGGCATATCGCGCTCAATCCCCGTGTACGTGCCAAGGCAACCTGGAGTTGGGTATCCAATGTCGTCATCAATCTTATAGCCTGTTCTTTGTGCCAAGACTTCGGCTACGGGACGGCAGTTTCCGTTCATATTTAAAACCGGATGCCAGGAGTGCAAAGACAAAATGAAAACAGGTTTTTTATTTTCAAGGTAAGTCATCAGACCTTTGTTTTCATTTTCGCTGCCTGCAAAAGGTCCTGGATGATAGCGTGGAGTTTTTACTTCAGGCGACCAATCTTTCGTTGGCATATTGCGGTTGAGATCCACGCCGTTGCCATTGCCGCGAGTTTTAAAAATCACACCTTCAAAGTTAAATTGAGGAACCAAAGTGAGATTGAGTTTGTAAGGAAAAGACTCCATGAATCTTTTTAGAAGTTCCTGGGATGCGATGACCCCTTCAATTTCGTCGCCGTGAACGCCGCCCAGGATAAGAACCTCCGGGCCTCCATTTGTAAACTCATAGGCGATGACCGGCATGCCTTTGGAAGTGTAAGTAAAAATAGAAGTTTTCATGACAAAGTATCCTTCTTGCGCCATGATGTTAGCAGAGGTCGGTATGGAATACATCAACAATGAGTTATGCCTAGGTCCGTTAAAGAAAGCACTCTTGCCTTTGTGTGCGAACTATATGCGGCCTATCTACGTTTACGACCTTGATTATATCTCGCAAAGATATCAAGCCATGAAAAAAGCGTTGGGAAAGACGCGTCTTTTTTATGCCGTGAAAGCCAATCCCAATGTGGAAATCCTGCAACATCTCAAAAAATTGGGAGCCGGTGCGGACGTGGTTTCTTTGGGAGAAATCAAACGCGCTTTAGAGAGCGGCTTTACGGTGCAAGACATCGTCTATAGCGGTGTCGGAAAAACTCGCCATGAGATCACGGAAGCTTTGAAGCTTGGCATTTATCAAATCAATGTGGAAAGTTTGCCGGAACTAGAACGCATTGGAATCATTGCTCGGGAGCTCGGAAAAAAGGCTTCGGTGGCTTTGCGCCTGAATCCTGATATTGATATTAAAACTCATCCGTATATTGCGACCGGTCTAAAAGACAATAAGTTTGGAATGGAGCTGTCGCTGATTCCGGAACTTATCCAATGCTTGCAAAAGCATACGGGCTCGATCGATCTTGTCGGCGTGAGCTTGCATTTGGGTTCTATGATGATGGAGTTTTCAGGTTATCAAGAAGCTCTGAAAACTTTAAAAACGATCTTTGTGGATTTGCAAAAAAAGTTTCCTACATTAAAGCGCTTTGATTTTGGCGGAGGCGTTGGGATTTTCTATGATCGCTTGGATCTGGAGCTTGAAGAAAGTCTTTTGCGTGATTATGCGAAAGTCACTTTAGATACTTTAAGCGACTTAAACTGTGAATTGCAAAGCGAGCCGGGGCGCTGGCTTGTAGGTCATTGTGGCGTTTTGATTACTCAAGTGCAGTACATTAAAAAGACATCAGCGAAGACTTTTGTGGTCGTTGATTCGGGGATGAATCATTTGATTCGTCCTTCATTATACGAAGCCGATCATATGATCAGGCCGCTCGTAAAAAAATCGGAAAGCATCAAAGCCGATATTGTGGGACCTATTTGTGAGTCGGCAGATTTTTTTGCTAAAGATAGAACTCTGACAAGTATCTCTGAAGGTGATTTTGTCGCCGTGATGGATGCGGGTGCCTATGGATATTCCATGGCGAGCATCTACAATCTTCAGGAACTGCCGTTAGAGATTTGTATTTAGTTATAACGCTCTAAAGCCCAACGCAATTGCAGTTCAATAAAATCAGTCATATTGATTTTTGCTTCGGCAAGTTGCTGCGGAATAAAAGAAGCCTTTGTGAGTCCCGGAAGAGTGTTGGTCTCTAAATAAATAATTTCATCATTTGCACAAAGAATCACATCAGTTCTGGTGTAACCATAGCAGTTCAGCGCCTTGTGTGCCTTCATGGAAACTTCTTGCAAGGCCTTCATTTGCTCAGGCTTTACTTCTGCCGGAGTGATTTCAGTGGAACCCTGACCCAGGTATTTTCCGCTGTAGTCAAAGTTACGTCCGGACTGCATGATCACTTCGGAAGCCGGTAAGGCTTGGTGGCCTTGCGGTGTTTGCAGAATTCCGATGGTGCATTCGCGACCGACGATAAATTTTTCTGCCAAATACGGAGTTTCTGGTTTTTTAGAAATTTCCTTGATCGCGTTTTCTAAAACAGATTCGCTATCAACAATAAATAAACCAATGCTAGAACCATTCGCTGTCGGCTTTAAAACGATTTTTGAATGGCGTTTGAAAAATGCACGAAGAGCTTCAAAGCTTTCTGCCGATTTTGGATTTACGGAAAGTTCGTCGGTCGTTTTAATTCCCGCGGCAGCAACGGCTTTCTTTGCGCGCACTTTATCAAAACAGTCACGGCTGGCCTGAGATCCCGAGCCTGTGAACGGGATGCGGAATTCTTCAAGTAGGGCTTGCATCTCTCCATTTTCACCTTCAGTGCCGTGAAAGCCCATAAAGACGATATGGTTTTTTAACGAAGGCATCGCTTCTTTTAAAGTCGAAGCGATTTGTGTTCCTGCCTTCGGAGAGAATTCCTGAGTGAAAGCATCGGCGTGTTGAAGAAGATCCGTTTTTTGAATCTCGTGAATGCTTCCAGATTTTGTGAGAAACCAGATTTTTGTAAATCCATACTGCTGACACAGATTCTGTGCTGAAGCTGTTGAAACCAATCTTTCATCTGAAGAGCCGCCAAAGAAGAGAACTGTGTTTTGCATATTATAAATCTACCACGCGGAACTCATCCGCTTTAACAGGTTTTAAAATTCGATGAGCCACCTCTGTAAAATGCACAGAGTGATCCGTCGTCATGAGATCAATATGACGATTTTCATTGGACGTATTTTTCCCTAAACGCCCTTGGCTGAAATCGTGGTTGAGCCATCTCGCAATGGCTTCGCCGGAATCCACGAGTTCAATGGAAGAGCCCGTCACACGCGCGATGGAATTTTTTAAGATCGGGTAGTGTGTGCAACCCAAAATCAAAGTATCGATATGATTTTGTAAAAGAGGACTGAGATAACGAAACACAATAAGATTCGTCACCGGATCTGAATCCCAACCTTCTTCCGCCAAAGGAACAAAAAGCGGACAAGCTTGATCAAAAACTTGTGCCTTGGAATTCATCTCCATGATTTTTTTCGTATAAGCTTGGCTATTGATCGTGGCTCTTGTGCCAAGAACACCAATGCGACCTGTTGGAGAAACTTCCAAAGCTCTTTGTGAGCCGGGTTCAATCACATTGTAAATTGGCAAGCCATCAAACTCATGCTCTGTCAGTTGGCTTGAGGCCGTATTGCAGGCAATAACGATCGCTTTGACGTTTTGTTTTTCAAGAAACTGAATATTCTGTTCAGAATATTTGCGAATTGTCTGTGGGGATTTCGACCCATAAGGAAGGCGAGCGGTGTCCCCCAAGTAAAGAAAATTTTCTTGGGGGAATTGCAAAGCAAGTTCTTTGAGAACGGTGAGACCACCGATCCCAGAATCAAACACGCCGATGGGTCGAGAATCTGAATTCGACATTCTTAAATTCTTACCCCGTGCGCACGAGACTCGGCAACACCATTCGCTGACATCTCCATAAAGAGAGCTTTCTCACGAATTTCAGCAATAGTAGTCGCGTTAACGTAGCTCATTCCAGAGCGAATTCCGCCCGCAACTTCAAGGATCACATCTTTCACGTGTCCTTTAACATTCACTTGAGTGGATTCTCCCTCTGGAGCCATTCCTTCTGGAACGCCACCGCGCCAAGAATCTTGAGCAGAACGAGAAGCCATCCCACGGTATTGTTTCTTACCGTTTTTGATTTCTCCCGGAGTTTCAATAGTTCCAGAAAGCATGCTTCCAAGCATCACTGTGCTTGCGCCTGCTGCGAAAGCTTTCACCATGTCGCCTGATGTACGGATACCACCGTCAGCGATCACAGGCACACCATAGCTGTCTGCGATTTCAGCGCAAAGAGCGATCGCTGTTAATTGCGGAACTCCGCAACCTGTGATGATACGAGTTGTGCACATAGAACCAGGACCGATACCCACTTTGATTGCGTCAGCACCAGCTTCGATCAAATCGCGAGCGGCGTCTGGAGTGGCCATGTTTCCGGCGATGATTTCAACTTGTGG
Source organism: uncultured Bdellovibrio sp. (assembly GCF_946478835.1). The sequence goes on from NZ_CAMLDV010000174.1 coordinate 4,628, forward strand.
ATAAGTGTCTTTAAGCCATTTCAAAGTTTCCATCATTTGGATGGAATGTCCGTGAGCGATGTCGATCGTGATCAAGTTTACACCCGCATCAATCAAAGATTTTGCGCGCGTCTTAAATTCTTCGCCAACACCGACACTTGCAGAAATATTTTTTACGCCTGCTTCTTTCAAGCGGCGAGCTTGAGAGGCTTGTTCTTCTGTCGTGATGAAACGGTGAAGAATACCAATGCCACCCAATTGATTCATCGCCAAAGCCATGTCGTATTCAGTGACCGTGTCCATGTTGGCGCTGATGATCGGCATCTCGATAGAGATTTTTTTCGTCAATTTAGAAGTAAGATGTGGGTCACGACGAGAACGGATGTCTGAACGTGCAGGAGTGATAAGGACGTCGTCGAAAGTCAGACCGCGACCACGATTTTTAATATCTTTCCAATTAAACATGAGCGTCATGTTTTCTTACCTCGCTTCTATAAATATTGAACAAAATATGAGTTGAAACCAAAAGCAAATAAGTGTCCAGCGCTGACAAGACAAGACTTGCCACCGGTGTTTTCCAAATCAGGCGATACGAATCAAAAAACGAAGACAGAATCACCGGAACAAAAAGATGGAAAAGTAAAAACACTCCGAGAATTTTAACCCAGTTATGACGAACAATCGATGCTGATTTTTTAAGCGCATCTTCTTTGCCTTCGTCGTATTTTTGAGAAGAGGTCACAACTAGGGGAACAAGGCTGTATTCAAGAAACTTCCAGATTCCCGGAATAATAAAAAGCAGTGACCAAAGAAGAGTTTTTCCCCAAGATCTGAGAGTCTCAATGTAAATCTGATTCAGATTCTTTCCTAAAAATTCCCCTAAAGACTTTGTCCAGCCCGTGAGGGTATTTAGAGAGTAAAGAGCCACGGCCGTGAGAATCACCGGAAAAAGAATGCTCGAGATGATCGAAAGAAAACCAAAGAAGTAAACCTGATTTTGGGCTCCGTTTGGGTCTCTGAGTGCATTTTCGATATGAAGATTCAGGTACTGGTCTATGTTGCTCGACAGAACGACCAGGGCGAACAGAGGTAGAAATACTTTTTTAAAAACCTGTAGGTTTTCGGCGAAAAAATTCACTTAAGTATTTAGATCGTGAAACCAGAGGGGAGTCAAGCGGACTCTTGCCAAGAATCAAAGCTAATTTAAACCGATAAGCGGCATAATACTAATAGGAGGCCGTTATGGGGCTTCGGATGATGGTCACGGGTGCAAGTGGCACTATGGGCCAAGAGTTAGTAAAGCTTTTAGACAAGTCGGGGGCTGATTTTATTGCGGCTTCACGCTCTTTAAATCGTCTTCCTGTCGGAATACGCGGTTTGCAGTTGAATTATGACAGCGTTCCTCTTCTAGAGCAGGCCTTCCGGGATATTGATGTCCTTTTCTTTTTACAGCCTTTTGCTGAAAATATGGTCCCACAAGCGACAAATGTTTTTCGCGCCGCTCGCTCTGCAGGAGTGCAATTTGTGTTAAGAGTTTCGGGTTTTGGTGCTTCCGCCTCTTCGCCGTATTTGTATCAGCGTGTGCAAGGCGAGGTGGATGAGCTTTTAAAAAACAGTGGTTTAAAATACTGTCTTCTTCGTCCTAATATTTTTATGCAAAGTTTTGTGACTCCATGGGGAGAAGCTCTTCGTCAGGGCATTCTTTATTTACCTCAAGGGGAAGGTCGAACTTCCTTCTTGCATGCCAGAGATGCAGCTGAAGTCGCCGCACGAATTCTTTTAGATCCTTTGCGTTTTCATAAATTCTCTGTGGATCTAACAGGGGAGCGGGCTCTGTCAAATGCCGAAGTGGTCTCTTTGATTTCTTATGAAGTGCAAAGAAGAGTGTGTTATGTTCCTGTGACGGAAGATGTCGCGATTAAGTCCATGCAGAAATCAGGAATTGAACCTTGGGATATTGATTTGATGATGAGTATCCACCGTGCTGTTAAGGACGGAAAAACGGACGAGGTCTCAGAGTCATTTCGTCAATTGATGAACCGAGATCCTCGTCGCTTTGAGGATTTTATTAAAGAGTCGCGAGACGCTTGGATTCCGCCTACGCCTGTTTTGGAACCACCGCTACTGTAAGACGGCTGATGCACACCAGCTTTTGATCTTCGGTGAAGATTTTAATTTCCCACACTTGTGTTGTGCGCCCCACGTGAATCGGTGAAGCCTTGCCAAGCACTTTTCCGGATCTGACAGCACGAATATGATTCGCATTAATATCCAACCCCATGCACTGATGAGTG
>NZ_CAMLDV010000175.1 GCF_946478835.1 uncultured Bdellovibrio sp.
GTGGCTAAAGAAGGCGACAAGCTTCATGGTGTCGCGGATCCACGAGACATCGGCATCAGCATCGCAAAGTAAACAAACAAAAAAGGCCGGATAAAACTCCGGCCTTTTTTTATTTTTTAAAAATTTACGATGCATCATTGAGTGGCAAAAGATCTTCATGATTTGTTGAAGGGCGGGCTTGAGCCTGCGCCTTCGGAGCTGGAGACGGTGAAGGCATTTTTGCCACTTTCGCTTTTGGTTTTACCTCTTTTGCAGAAACTTCTTTGGTTTCACTGAGTTTGCCTTCAACGATCAAAATTAAGTCTTGAACCATGGAATGCATTTGTTGTGATCGTTCTGAAAGCACTTCAGCGTTCGAAGCGCACTCGCCAGCCGCGGAAGCATTGTTTTGTGTCACGCGATCTAATTCATTGATCGACATATTGATCGAATTAACACCTTGAGCTTGCTCAGAACTTGCCGTTGAGATTTCAATATTCAACGCTGTCAGCTTTTCGATTTGCTGAACGATTTCATTGAGCATCGCGCCGCTTGCCTGAACGACCTCATGGCCGTTTTCAATTTTATCTACGCTGTCTTTAATAAGACCGGAAATTTCTTTGGCTGAAGTCGCGCTTCGTTGTGCCAAGGCGCGAACCGCTTCGGCAACGACAGCGAAACCTTTACCTTGTTCGCCAGCGCGGGCTGCTTCAACCGCCGCATTCAAAGCCAAAAGGTTTGTTTGGAAGGCGATATCGTCGATAACGGTGATGATCTCTTCGATTTTTTTAGAACTTTTTGCGATTTCATCCATGGAAAGAATCAGTTTCTCAACTTCCTCTTTGCCTGTACGGGCTTTTCCTTGAGCGCGCTCTGCAAGGTTTCTTGCTTCATTCGTATGTTCGGCATTGAGTTTAATCATGCTCGACATCTCTTCTGTCGCCGAAGTCGTTTGTTGAATTGAGGCAGCGGCAGTAGCTGCAGCGTTATTAAGATCTTGAGATGATTTTGTGATCTCAACACTCGCGTGCGCAACGCCAGTTCCTGTCTCTTGCAATTTTTCTGCGATACCAGACAGGGCTCTCATTGGTTTACTTAAGAACATAAAGGCCAAGAATAAAGCGATGAATGAAAGACCCGTGGACCAACCGATAATGTACCAAGTGGCATTCATGGCTGCGGCTTTTACGTCGGCTTTGCTGGAGATCACCGCAAAACCACCGTGCAGTTTTCCGTCAGACCAGTTTTCCATTTGATAACCCAGGATGTCTTTGCCATTTTTCCAAGGAGATTTCGCAGGATCACCGTGGCAGCTGAAGCAACCTTGAGAGGCCGTCAGACGCACCGGACGATACACGATTGTTTCTGTATCTGTCGAAATCATCTGCTCTTGAAGTTTTGGATCCGCTTCAAACTTTTTAAGAATTTCTAATTCTTGAGCCGTCGCACGGTTGTCAGGATTGCGTGGTTCATCAGAGAAAATACGGAATGTATATCCTTCCTCTTTTGCGCCCTCAGCACCCACTTTCATCGCTGCGAAGATTGGAACTTGTTTTAGAATTGTGAGCTTTGCATCCTTAGGAAGATTTCCATCAGGATGTTCCGTGATGGCTTTTTCAATACTGGCTTCTAGACCACCCTGGGAAGCGATGTAAGAACGGACAGCTTCCAAGCGAGAAAGAATGGCTCTCGATTTTTCGATGAGTTGTTGTTCACCTTGTCCAGAGATACGTGCAGAAGAGACAAAGACTGCGGCTGCTGTACAAATAACACAGGCAAAGACAATGCTTGCCATAACTTTCGTGTTGAACTTCATAATGTTAACGCTCCTTATTGATGCATCTCTTATCGAACCTGTGTTCGTGATACATTCGTTATAATGGTGCAATATCAGAGCGGCATTCGTGAGTTTTCATCGGCCATAAGAGCGATTCGCAGTCTAAAATAGAAATAAAATTGAAAAGACAGGTAGGGTCGAGGATCCTTTAATAAATCAGGATCGAGAAAATGAACGAGTTTTAATACATTTTTATGTTTATAAACTCTCGTTCGCGAACGACTTTGGTCTTGTTTTGCGGACAGCGTTTCAAAGTTTGTTCGGATATTGATAATCTAAAAATCACGGCAGCAAAGGATTTGCGGAAAGACTTTCAGTGAAGAAGCTCGTTTTACAACTCATCTTTGGATTTATCGTTCTTCCTGTTTCTGTAGCGGGAACTCTTTATTATCTGAACAAAAACGGATTCTTTAACATCAGCAAAGTCGAAGTCATTTTAGAAAATCCTCCTGTGGGCCAAGAGCAATTTTTAAAACCGAATGTCGATGCCCTTGAAGCGACTCTTGCAAAATACAAAGGGATTTCTCTTTGGAATATCAAGCTCAAGCAAATTTCCCGCGAAGTCTCTTCACAAAATTGGGTTGAAGGTTTGAACATCAAACGCAGCTGGCCTGCGACTTTGTCTGTGCGTGTGCGCCCGCATGAGGTGAAACTTCTCTTCATGTCGAAGAATGGAAAGTTAGTTCCTATTATTAAAGATGGAAGTTTTCTTGATCCGATCGAATCCAAAGAAGCTCCCGATGTCGCTCTGTTGGAAGGTGAAACTTTTCTGAAGAAAACTGAGCTCAGAAAAAAAGCAGTGGATGTGATCGAACAAATTCCTGCTGAAGGATCGTTCAGTAAAAAAACAATTTCTGAAATTCGCTACGACAACAAAGAAGGTTTTTGGATGACCTTGATCAAAACCGGTGTGCAAGTAAAAATGGGTGAAGATCAAGTGGCACTGAAGGCTGCACGTGTAAGTCAGGTCGTAGATTATCTCGATTCCCGCCAGTTTGACGCTCGCGTCATAGATGCGAATCTGTCAAAGAAAGTCCTTGTCAGGTTGCGTAAGGATCCCTAAGCTTAAGTCTGGAGGACCGATTAAAGTCGAGCACATTTTGGCTCGAATACCTTTTAAAATGATTTTAATTGGTGGTCCTACAACATAAGTTTAAGCATCCGTGAGGACTTAAGGATGAGTACATCAAAACCGAAAGCACCGGTATTGGCTGGCTTGGACATTGGTTCTACCAAAGTTTCATTCGTTATTGGAACAGTCAATCCCGACGGAAAAATCGAAGTCGCCGGCGTGGGCAGAGCCCCAAACACAGGCATTCGCCAAGGCGTTGTGGTCAATATTGAAGCCACAACCGAGTCTATTAAAAAAGCAAAAGAAGAAGCAGAACTGATGTCAGGCTACTCCATCTCCGAAGTGTGGGTGGGAGTTGCTGGAACACATATTTCCTCTTTCGATTCCAAAGGCATGGTCGCTATTAAGAATCGTGAAGTCACCGCTTCTGAAATTGATCGCGTGATTGAAGCGGCAAAAGCGGTGGCAGTTCCTGCGGATCGCACGGTTCTTCACGTTCTTCCAAGAGAATTCAAAGTCGATGGACAAGACGGGATCACAGATCCTATCGGCATGTCGGGCATTCGTTTAGAAGCTAACGTGCACATCGTGACAGGCAGTCAAAGTGCCATCAATAACACAGTGAAATGCGTAGAAAAAGCAGGTCTTAAAATTGCCGGTCTTGTACTGGGTCAATTGGCTTCTGCAACGGCGGTTATTTCTAACGACGAAAAAAATCTCGGCGTGTGTGTTGTTGATATGGGCGGCGGCGCTTGCAACGCTTTGTATTTCGTCAATGGCAGTGTGGCGCATTCATCGACAATTCCGGTGGGCGGTCAGCACTTCACTCATGACGTGGCTGTAGGACTTAGAACTCCACAGTTTGCGGCAGAGTCTTTAAAAATTAAACATGGTTGCGCAATGGCTTCCATGGTGAATGAAAACGAAACTATCGAAGTCGAAGGAGTCGGCGGCAGAAAAGCCCGCGTGATTCCTCGTAAAGACTTGGCCGATGTTATTGAGGCTCGTGCAGAGGAAACTCTGAACTTGGTTGCCAATGACATTCGCATGAGTGGCGTGATGCCGATGTTGGGATCAGGAATTGTTCTCACAGGTGGCGCAAGTCAACTTGATGGCTTGGTGGAGATGGGTGAGTTTATTTTTGATATTCCGGTTCGCAGAGGTGCGCCTCGTGAAATCGGAGGGCTTACGGATGTTGTGAAGTCTGGAGAATTCTCAGCAGCTGTTGGTTTGTTGTTGTACGCTTTGGGGCAAAAGAAAGATTTGCTTCATCACAATCAACAACAAGAAGTCAATATTGGTGAATCGCTCGACGGTATCACTAAAAAGATCAAAGATTTTTTTGGACAGATTTTTTAATTTTACTCGGTGAGGGCTGGAGGCCCTTGATTCTGCGGGGAGGATCAAATGTTTGAATTAGAAGAAAATATCAATATTGGTGCAAACATTAAAGTAGTCGGCGTTGGCGGCGGCGGAAGTAATGCTGTTTCAACGATGATCGAATCCAACATGGCTGGTGTTGAATTCATCGTAGCAAATACAGACATCCAAGCTTTGAATGCAAATAAAGCGTCTAACAAAATTCAGTTGGGCCTTGATTTGACAAAAGGTCTTGGCGCAGGTGCAAACCCAGATGTGGGTCGCAGAGCTGCGATTGAATCGTATAATGAAATTGTTGAGAAATTGGAAGGCGCGGACATGGTGTTCGTCACTGCGGGTATGGGTGGCGGAACAGGGACAGGTGGCGCTCCGATTGTTGCGAAGATTGCGCGCGAACTTGGCGCATTGACAATCGGTGTAGTCACTAAGCCCTTCCTGTTTGAAGGTAAAAAACGCGGCAAACACGCTGAAGGCGGTTTGTCTGAACTTAAAGACAATGTTGATACATTGATCGTGATCCCGAACCAAAAACTTCTTTCTGTAGCGGCAGAGAAAACTCCTCTTCTTGAGACATTCAAGAAAGCGGACGAAGTTCTTTTGCAAGCGGTAAAAGGGATCTCTGACCTTATCAACATCCGCGGTTTGATCAACTTGGACTTCGCGGACATTCGCACTGTGATGTCTTCTAAAGGTATCGCGATCATGGGGACTGGTTCTGCGAAAGGTGACAACCGTGCGGTAGAAGCAGCAACTGCAGCGATTTCTTCTCCTCTTCTTGAGAATGTAAAAATCGATGGCGCTACTGGCATCATCATCAACGTGACTGCAAGCTCTAGCTTGTCATTGTATGAAGTGAACGAAGCAACAACTTTGATCACGGAAGCGGCTCATGAAGATGCGGAAATCATCTTCGGTGCAGTTATCGATGACAATATGGGTGATGAAGTTCGCGTAACAGTGATCGCAACAGGTTTTGATTCTCACGATGTGAAACTTGTGAACGACATGGCGCAAGTAAATCAAATGCAAAATTTCTTAAACCAACAAGCGGCTCAGTTTGGTGGTATGAATATGCAACAACAAATGATGCAAATGCCGCAGATGCCTCAAATGCCACAGATGCCTGTGATGCCGCAAATGCCTCAGTACCCACAAATGCCAGCGATGCCAACAATGCCTCAGATGCCACAAATGGCGCCTGTGGAATTGCCACCAATCGCGGCTGTGCAATCTCAAGTGATGAACTTCACTCAACCTCCACAACAGGAGGTACCCCAGGTAACTGAGACTGTTGTTGTTCCACCAGTAGCTCCAGTGACTCCGCAAATGGCGCAACAAGCAGCGCAAAACGTGATGCCACAAGCTCCGGCTCAACAACCAGCTCCAGAAGTTGCAACACCAATTCAACCGCAAGTTGAAGCAGCTTCTCCTCGTGATTTGTTGCTAGCTAAAGCTCGCGCTTTCAAAGAAAGCCAAGAGTTGAAAGCTCGCCACAACAATCCAGAGCAATTGTCCATGAACGTAGATCATGAACAACAATCTTTGGAAGAGGCTCGTCGTATGGCGCGCGAGGTTCTTAGCTCTCCATTCTCTTCTCAAAACTTGGAAGTTCCTGCCTTCATCCGCAAGAAACAAGGTTTTGATTTGAAACAAGACTAGTGGAAGCCTGGTTCTTATCCGACATTCACTTAAAAACCGCAGAAGAGCGCAACGGACAAATCCTGTTGCGCTTTTTGCGTTCTTTGCGCGAGAAAAATCCGCAGGACATTCATCTTTTTCTTTTAGGTGACATCTTCGATCTTTGGGTCGGAGGCCACACTTATTTTGCCAGAAAATTTCAACCACTCATGGACGCGCTTCGTGACCTGAAACAGGCCGGTGCGAAGATCACTTATATCGAAGGCAATCATGATGTGCACGTTGAAGGGTTCTTTCAAAAGAAGTTGGGCATCGAAGTTTTTGTTGAAGCTCAATACTATTTGATCGACGGTCTGCGCGTGCGTTTAGAGCACGGAGATCTGATTAACCTCAATGATGAAAAGTACTTGAAGTATCGCAGCATCATTCGCAATCCATTCATTAAGCCTCTAGGAAACATTCTTCCGGGACAGTTTTGGGATCATATCGGGAATAAAGCGAGCAAGAAAAGCCGCGCGCGCAGTGGTCATTACCGCGTTTCCAACGAAGGACCTTTGATTGAAATGGTTCGCTCTCATGCGATCAAGGCTTATAAGGAAAAACCTTTTGATATGATCATCTCAGGACACATGCACGTGTTTGACGATCACATTGTCGAAGTGGATGGGCACAAAGTTCGGTCTATTAACCTCGGCTCGTGGTTCGAAGAGAAGGTCAAAGTCTTTCGTATCCTTCGTGGGCACGGAGAATGGGTCTATATCTAATTTTTAAAATACGTGGGCTTGAGTGCGGTTTTGTAGGAGGGGAAGGGGGCGGGGAGGTGGCCGCCGGCGGTCACCGCAGCGGGGCACACCGCGCGGTGGGACGACGAGGTGTGGGGGGGGGGGGGGGGGTGCGCCGAAAAGACAGAGGC
>NZ_CAMLDV010000176.1 GCF_946478835.1 uncultured Bdellovibrio sp.
GCGGATGTGTTCACCGGCACCAGAGTAGAGTTCATACTGAAGAACTTCATTCTGATCCAGAACCTTATTCAAGCTCGCAAGCATTTCAGTGAGACGACCTTGCAAGGCTTGAGAAGCCTGAGCACGAAGAACTGTTTTTTCTTTCTCGATACGCGCTAAGCCTTTTTCTCTCAAGTTTTTGATCGAAGTGCGGGCTTTCTTCGCGATATGGTATTGGATGCGATAACTCAAAAGTTTTTTCTCTGCCAATTGCACGTTGGCGATCGCAGACTCAGAAGGGCTGTCACCTTTGATTCCTTTTTTCGCATCGACCAATTGTTTGTTGGCTTCATTTTGTTTTGCAATCAACTCGCGCTCTTTTTTCACAAGAGTCAGAGCAATTCTGTTGAAACGAACAACTTCATCTTCGTAGTTATTGATTTGTTTTTGCACGCTCATGTAAGCAGGGTGGCGGGCAAGTTCCACGATGAAAGAACGTGGAAGACCATCAACCTCTTTAAGGTCGGAGTTCTTAATCCAGTTCTTCACTGTATCATAATAGTTCAAAGATGTTTTGTTCGCCTTTTGGTAGTCTTCCAATTTCTTTTTCCAAGGAGCGTACTTCTTGTTCATCTCATTAAGAACTTGAACACCGTCCCCGTATTGGCAAAGGTTCAAGTAACCTACTGTGCGAACAACGTAAGACTCTGGGGCAAAGGCGTTTTTAAAGAAGTCCGTGTGAAGCGAGAACATATTTCCCGCGGCACCTTCATAGTCTTCGCCTAAGATTTGTGTCCAAGCGCTTTCAACCATCGCTTGCAACCAAAGTGGGTTTGACTTATCCACCTTCAAATAAGATTGGAAAGCTTCTTTGTATTCACTTTTTTGGAATTGCATACGAGCCAGTGTCAAAGCTCCAACGGAACGCAATTGCGATGTCTTGTTGTTCTCAGTCACTTTCATTAATTTTTCTAACTGAATAACAGCGTCGTCCACTTTACCTTGACGGTAGTTAAACAAAGCCGTCAAAAGCAACGCGTCTGGATAACGGGGAGACGTCTCTGAAATAAAGATCAAAGCATCTTCCATCAAACCCAGTTGGCCTTTTTCAGAATAGTATTTGGCCCGAGTCAATTGATAATCGTCATTCTTAGTAACATCCATTTCGTACTTCATAACCAAAGGATCAATCAAAGCAATGTCTGAAGTCTCAAGCACAGTGATGTGTTGAACCAAAGCTTCTGTGGCCTTTTGTTGCCAGTCTTTGTTTTTTGCTTCTTGAGCCACTTGGATCATATATTGGCGGAACTCAGAATTAAGTCCCATACCTTTTGCCGTCATTGCATAGTGGTATAAAGACTCAATACGGTGTTCAGGATCATCCATCAACTCTGCAAAAAGTCCCATGGCCAATTCATAGTTCTTTTGGATTTCCAAGAAAATCAACGCCTGCAAAAGTTTGTAGTCGTTAGGTTTCATATCATCCATTTTAACCAATTGAACCAAAGGATCTTTCGTTGTTGGGTCCATCACTGGATTTAAAATTTTGACGTCAGGAATTTTTTTGAAAGCATCCGCATTCGTCAACGTTTTTGAAGGTTCCACCGTGACATTGTAAGGCGCCACTTGGAATTGCAAAACCGGAGGCGATTCACGGCGACGAGTTTCCTTCACCACCACTTCACGGGAAGCGGGGAGGCGAAGAGGACTCATCTCTGCGGCTTCCACCTGGCGCTCTTCGCCCAGATCCAAGACAGGAATGTTTTTAACTTTGAAAACTTCCACTTTCCCTTTTACAACTTTCTTTTGATAAACATCAAAAGTCGGGACAAGGCTTGTTTTCACTTTCAGGCTCGATGCCGGAGCACGGCCCGATTTAGTTACCTTCAGTGCGGGATCAGCGAAAGCTGTTCCGCAGAGAAGGGGAATTGTAATTAAAATTTGTAACGGCTTATACATAAATCCCCCACCCATGGAGAAAATTAGTGCCAATAAGTAAGACCAATCATTAGAGACGTGTCGTTGATAGTTTCAGAACCCAGGTCACGAGGGCTGGAGCTTGTTGTTGTTGTGCCTCCACCCGGTAAATTGATAGTGCTGCCTGGTGCATAGAACTTCATTTTATCCTGAGTACTCCACGTGTTAATAAGGTCCGCTCTTATAGCGAAGTGTTCAGAGAAGAAAATTTGCTGGAACACGCCCAATTTATAGGCGAAGGCATTCTTGCCAATATTTCCTTCTTTCTGAGTGATCTCATAATCTAAAGATCCGGCACCAACGGAAAGACCCATGTCAAAATAGATAATGGCTTTATCAACCACGCTCATCTTTGCATAGAATGGAACCCAGATTCCCGACAAGAAATAAGAAGATTTCAAAACGTTGTGATCTGGAATCGCTCCATAAGAATTAACGAATTGTTTTACCGCATCGTTATCTTTCATATTTGCAGAGTTATAAGTGGCTTCCAAACCCCAACGCTCGTTAAAAAAATAGCCCAAGCTTCCGCTCACGATACTTCCTGTGCTGTAAGGATCATTAAATGGGATACCTGCAGAAGCTGTTAAATAAAAACGCTCTGCTTTTGTGTAACGACGATTTTGCACGACACTGAAATCATCGTCTTTGGCCGCGCAGTATTTTTGTTCCAATTTTTTGATGTCTAACTTATCACTGCCTCTTTGCTCTGCTGCCGGCTTGTTTTCTGTTCCTTGTTGTGCAAATGCTTGAGATGCAGCCAAGATGAACATTAAGATTGTCTTCTTCAACATGATATTACCCCCGCCTTAGTTTGTACTCTTGAATAAGAATGGATATGTTACGAGCACTCGAGTTCCCCCCTGTGGATTCGGAAACTTCCATGCGGCAACCCTATTCAATATACATCCCTCAACGGTTGCGTTCTTAAGTGTTGTATCACCAATAAGTTGTTGTTCGACTTGGCCCGATGGACCAATGGTGAATTTCACAGCGACTTTCCCGAAGAGATCAGGATTGGCGCTGAGTTGTCTTTCATAGCAATAAAGAATTTGTCCCAGTTTTGATTTGATATATTGAGCGATCACTTCACGGTCTAGACCGCCTGTGATTTCGCCTTCTTCTTCGATCAAACCAACACCAGCTCCGCCAGTACCGCCGGCAACAAGGCCGCCCATACCAGAGGCACTTTTACCACCACCTTTACCGGCAGTAGAAATCACAACTCCTGTACCGTTACCTTCTGCACCCCAGTCACGACCGGATCTTTCCATGCCACCAACAGCGGCAAGAGCACGACCCGAAGGACCTGAACCGGCTTTTACGCCGTTAGCAAAAACAACGTTTCCGCTTTTTGCTGCCTGAGCTGAAACTTTTCCGATGAGTTGAGAAATACGACCACCCGCAAGCGATTTCATCATTTTAGAAACCTTGCTTTGGCTACCACTTGTAGGCATCTCAACTTTAGGACCGCCTGCTGGAGGAGTTGTTTCTTTCACAACAACTTCCTGCTTAGGAGCGGCTTCCACTTTTTTACGTTTTTGTTTGAGCTCTGTTTTTACAATAATTTTTTGCGCTACTTTTGGAGGTGTGGCAACGGTCTCAATGCTTTGTTCTTTCGGAGTGAAAATTCCCAAAGATACAAGGAAAAGGGCTGCACCCAACACGATGTAAACACCGCGCTTAGAATCTTCGTCAACCAATTGGTCTGCAGAAAGGTGGCCGAGTTTTGCCGCGTTTTCCAAAGACACAGTTCTTTGACTGATTTCAAGATCTCCCACTGTTTGCTTTTGCCACTCCTCAGAAGGAGTGCAAGCGATTGTGACCGGAGTTACAGACACAGCAGGTTTAAATTTTTTATTCAAAGGTAAAACTTTTGTTTCAACAACTTTGCCGGATTGTCTCACCATAAAGAGCTGAAACTTTTTACCAGACTCACGTTGTTCTTTACCGGCCTTATCCAAACGCAAGTAAAGATCTGTTTCTTTTGTAACAGGTGTGAATTTCAACACGCAGTCAGCCAGTTCAATGCTCTTTTCCTCATCCAAGCAAAGAGCAGGGGAGGTAGAACCTTGCGCACTTGTCGCTAGATCCATATTCACATACCACCAACGGCCATCGCGGAACTCAAAAAGACCTTGGATGCCTTTGGTTTGCGGAGCAATTGAAATCACATCAGCCAATCGGGATGAACCGAAAGTGTGTGTTGAATTATTGGAACGAAGTTTCCAGGTTTTTGCAGTCCCGTTTTTAAGAGACTGACGTACAATCAACGTGAGCATGTAACACCTCTAACTAATTAGTTATTCAAATAGAGAGCAGATTCGCGAATGCGGCCATCCATATCCTTTTGCACATCGTAAAGAGGCATAAACTTAATACCTCTTTTTTGCACAAGGTAGGCACCGTCAGGGTTACGAATCGTTCCCTTGAGGTTCATCTCACCAAAATTTACTTCCTGGACTTTACGGACTGTTCTTTGTTTGGCAAAGGCAGTCGTCGCTGTTCCCAAGAGAATGAAAGCGATCATCGCTGTGATGAAAGATTTCACTTGTACCCTCCATACTACAAGTCTCCCGAGATTACGTGCTGACCGACTTTGTTTTGAGTTTTCAAATACTGTATTTTCTTACCTAACCAATCACGCACTTCCAATTGCTGACTGGCTTTAAACGCTTTTTCATAAGAATCCAACGCTAACGTTGGACTCTCTTTGTAGGTCTCAAACAAGTGTGCTTGTTGTAGAAGGAAATCGGCATTTTCTTTGCGAACATTAAGTAAATCTTTGATCAAACTTAATGCTTTGTCGACTTCACCCTTCTGAGCATACGATTCACTCATCAGAGTTCCCACATTCAAAGTATACAACTGTTCTTTTGACAGAGAAGAAAATTTTTCGATTGCCTTCGTAAAATCTCCCTCTGAGAATGCCTTCACACCAGCGAAAGTTTGCATTTCTGTCGATGGCATTTGCATGTCTAAAACTTTTTCGAAAAATGGCATCGCGGAGTTCAAACCATCTTCTTTGTAAGTGAGACGGGCTTTTTGATACACGTAAGGAGAAGCTTCTGGTTGTGCTTTTAAAGCTGCCTCAATCATCCACAATGCTTTGTCGCTATAGCCTTTTCCTTCAGAACCAAGACTTGCATAGAAAAGTCCCAAAGCGCGAGTGTCTTTGTTCTTCGCAAGTTCAAGACCTAGTTTTTCGACCATCTCGTACTGTTTAGAATAATAACAATTTCCTGCAACTTCGTAAGTGTTCACGGATTGCAATTGGCCCGTCATGATAGCGGATTTATTGCAGGCTTTCGGAGAGCGAGTCTCAAAACGAGACACCTTTCCAATTGTCATATCTCCCGCAGAAGGCAAGAATGCCGTCATCTTTTCTGGAGCTGGATACTGCACAAGAGGCGGAACTGTTTGATCTACGCGAATATTGGCAAAAACGCGCTCTGTGCTTGCGGCTTGACCTTTGGAAGCGGCAAGAACTTTGAGTTTTGCTTCATTCTCGTTTTTCTTTTCCTGAATTGGCGCTGTCAATTTCGCGATCTCAGCACGCAAGGCTTCTTGATCCGCCGGAGTTAAAGAAGCGGGAAGAGGCATCGTTTGCAAGCTCTCGATAAAGTTACCGTAACAACGGTCAATACCGCGCATCGCTTCCAGTTGTTGATAAGGGTCTTTGCTCATTTTCAAAGTTGTGAAATAAGCCGTGTGAGCCTTATCAAGTTTTTCTGTTTTCAATGAAAGCACCATCGCAAATTTTTCTTCGCGGGCTTTCACACTTTGTTGCGCCAACTCTTTTTCAAGAATACGCGCTTGGATCAAACGAGCTTCCGCACGGATCTCTGGAGCCACGTCACGACCGTTGGCTTTCATCGCCAAATCAAAGGCCGCTGTCGATTTACCGGAATCCAAAAGAGCCTTTGCGCGATCAATCATAATTTGTGTTGTATAAGGCTCAATACCTTTTGCTAAAACCTGGTTTTGCAATTTTTCCAGTTCAGCAGAGCGAGGTTCATTTTTATAGGAATCCATCAGTTTGCCATAGATGCGTGACAATGTTTTGTTGTCAGCACCATTGAGCATACCCATGTAAGCTGCGCGCGCTTCTTTGTTTTTCTTTTCAAGAAGGTAGATATCAGCTGCTAGTTCTAGGTGAGCGTTGCGGTTTTTCTTATCTAAGTCTGCGACTTTCAATAAAGTTTCAGCAGATTTTGAAATTTGACCGACATCGGCATAAGCTTTTGCTGCATCCTTCAAAGCATCCAGGTTGCGTTTGTCTTCTGGATACTTTTGCACGAACTTCATTGAAAGCTCAGCAGCATCATAGATCTTACCTTCCGCATAAAGAAGGCTCAGCGCTTGCCATAAAGCATCTTGAGAAAGTTTTGAGTTCTCGTGTTCTTTGGCGAAGGCGATCAACTTCTGGGAAGCCTGGTCTTTGTCGCCACCTTTAGCAAATTCCTGAATCTCAGTGAAATGTGCTTCTTCCAAGATTTTGTTCATGTTCTTCTTGCGAGAATCATCTGTTGTGGAATTCATGACTTGCTTAGAGAAATCTTTAATACCCGCATAGTCTTTACGAATATTGAGCATATCCAAAATCAAATCTTCCGATTTTTTCTTAATATCTGCGTTGTCAGCACCTTTAAGCTGAGCCAACGGTCTTAAGAGTTTTTCGGCTTCTGCATAGTTCGATTCTTCGTAAGCGATATGGCCCACTTTGAATTTAACCAATGTAGAGTATTTTCCGGTAGGGTGCTTCGCCAAATAATTGGCGGCAAGTTCTTTGCGCTCAGCCTCTTTTAAAGGATCTTTGCCTTTTTCTAGACTTTTCTCTTTGGAATA
>NZ_CAMLDV010000177.1 GCF_946478835.1 uncultured Bdellovibrio sp.
TGAAAATGGAATTTCGGAAAAAAGGGCTTCATGATGAAGCCCTTTTTTATTTTAAAGACCTTTAAGTATATCGTTCAATAATTGAATATGTTGCAGTGGGTGCTTACCAACATGATCGATCATCATTTTTTTCGCGGCTTCCGCTTTAGGCACACCTTCAAACGTGATCAGGCGATCTATGGCGTTCGCAGAAGAAACGAGAACCGCCAGCGGATCTTGATCTTTTTCGCGCAACCCCTTGGGGCCGGCTCCATTGATCGTTTCTTCGTGCTGAGCGATGATATTGATCACAGTTTGATCAAAGTGTTTCTTATCCTGAACTTTCGTGGCGCCATCCGTAGGGTGTTTGTTCCAAACGGCGCGGTCCGCTTCACTCATAGCATCTAAAGGCTGATTGAGATTGAGCGAAGAGTTGTGGTGGCCGTAGTCGTGTAAGATAGCGCCCAAAGTAAGAAGCTGCGTTTTCTTTGGATCGCTAATTCCTAATTTTTGCGCCAGAGCGATTGATAGTGTTGCGACGGTCACACCATGATGGGCGATGTTCTTATCCGTATTTTCGATATTCATAATCGAAGACATGGCTTGGGCGTTGCTCATGATGAAGTTCACGTACTTGCCAGCAGCATCCTTAGCGTAATTGTAGGATTCGACGTTGTCGGGATTTTCAAAAACTTCTTCGGCGTTGTTTTGTTGGGAACCTTGAATGATTTCTGAACGAGTTTGAATGTCTTTGTTCGAAGAGTTGTCGTAAGCCGTCTCGATATTTTTTTGCAGATAACTGCGGTAGCTTGTTTCCTCGTCTGTAAGGATGTACATTTTGCGAAGTTTTTTGTCCTTAAGACGTTTGAGGCGTTCTCCCTCGAAACTGTCGCCGCGACGAAGGTAGAGAATCATCTTTTCGTTGATTTTAACGTAAGCGTTGAAGTCGATCTTTTGATCTCCGCGCAGGGTGCTTACGCGAATAGAAACATAATCCATTGCCTCTGTATCCTTCGATTGTTATCGTAAGTTATGTCGATTGATAAAGAAATTGTAGAAGATTTTGTAAATGAGTCAAAGTCCTTAATTGAAGAGTTGATAGACCTTCTCGAAAGTATTGAAGGTGACTTTTCTCAGGTTCAAAAGTTGGCTGATTATGGAAACAACGTCGATCGCATTATGGGTGGAGCAAAAAGTTTAGCGATGATGGCACCACCGGATCATGCTCTGCACATGATTTCAGACTACGCCGCTCTCTGTAAGGCGGTTGGATATAAGGCCTCTCAGATCACTGACAATGAACAATTTTACGATGTCTGCGTGGCTCTTCTTTTAGATGCCACAGAGACTTTAAGTGTCTTGCTTAACAACATCGAAAAGGAAGGAAAGGTTTTGAAAGAAACCATTCCTCAAGCCTTTATCGAACGCCTTCGTTGGGTGTCTAGTCAGTTTAGCGAAGCGTACAGTATGAGTGTTGGTACAGGAACAGCTCCTCAAAAACTCAGACAGTCAGAAATCGACGATCTTTTGAAAAAGCTGGGCCTCTAATCAAAGGGGTCGGGTGTTATTAAACACGTCTAGCTACTTCATCTCTCTTAAAAAAATTCACCTATAATGTAGGAAAAACGCCTACAAGAGAGGTGAAGTTATGAACACAAAAATAAAATGGATATCAGCCGTTTTAATAGCGACTTCTTTTAATGTTGGTTTGGCAAACGATAGAGAGCATACAGCGAATCAAACCAATCAAAAAACAATAAACACTACAAATCAAAAGGCGGCTGAAGATCAAATGATGAATGCAAGCGACACAGAATTAACTCGCCGTGTGCGTGAGCAAATTGTCGCGGATAACAGTCTTTCTGTGAATGCGAAAAACGTTAAAATCATTTCACAAAATGGTCGCGTGACATTGAAAGGTCCTGTGGATTCCACTCAGGAACGAAACAAGATAGAGACCATTGCAAAAAGCGTCTCGGGAGCAAAAATCATTGTGAACGAGACTGTCGTCAAATAGGGGGTAGTTATGGCTAAACAAGGCAGAAAAGTGGTGTTCGGAATATTTAAAAATCGCTCCGAACTTGAAAGCTGTGTAGACCAATTGCGTTTAGACGGTTTTAGAGCGGAAGACGTTTCTGTGTTGATGCCTGAAAAAGGAGACACGGCGACTTTTGCGCATGAAAAACAAACGAAAGCCCCAGAAGGTGCCGCCATCGGTACAGGTACTGGAGCTGTTCTTGGTGGAGCCTTCGGATGGCTTGTCGGAATCGGTGCGATTGCAACAATTCCAGCGTTAGGACCTTTGGTTGCGGCCGGTCCCATTATGAGTGCCTTAGCAGGACTTGGTGTGGGCGGAGCCGTTGGTGGAGTCACTGGTGCTTTAGTGGGTATCGGTATTCCCGAATACGAAGCCAAACGCTATGAAAAATATGTGAAAGACGGAGGTATGTTGATCTCTGTTCATGTCGACGACAACGAGTGGGAAGACAAGGCAGAGAAAATTCTTGAAGCTGCCGGAGCTCAGGATATTTCAAACTCTTCTGAAGTCGCCCAAAGAGAATTTAGAAAATCCACACCTTCAAGCGATAAATCGACACATATCTGATAAAGAAGATCTGATAATAAAAAGCCCCTTTTTGCGAGGGGCTTTTTATTCAATTTGTTTAAGGGTCCAACTTGCGAGTTCGCCCAATTTTTCATGTTGAAGAAGCGTTTTTACTTCTTCTGAAAGCGCTTTGATTCTTTTATTTGCCACAACAATCAAAGCATTTCTTTTTAATCCGAAAGATCCTGCGCGCGCCAGAGGGGTTCCCAAGAAGTCTCGACCGATTTTTTTTCCTGAGGCCGTAAGAATGTATCGAAGATCATTGATGAGGAGCTCTTCGTTCTCCTGTGTAAGAGTTAAATTTGTTTCAATCGAAAGCTGCCCTTTAAAAACTTTTTGATTCCAAGGGCAGACGGTTTGACATAAATCGCACCCAAAAAACCAATCGCCGATCTGAGGGCGCAATTCTTCAGAAGGCACTTGTCTTGACTCGATGGTGAGATAGGAAATGCATTTTCGCGCATCCATTTTGCGCGGCTCAAGAAGAGCGCCCGTGGGACAAATATCAATGCACCTTGTGCACGTCCCGCAAAAATCCGGTAACGGTTCTATCTCAGTTTCTAACTTCAAGGACGTGTAGATCTCGCCAATAAAAAACAAGCTGCCTTTTTTGGGATGGATGAGGCACGTGTTTTTTCCGACCCAACCAAGCCCCGCGCGTTTGGCTAAATCTCTTTCTAAAACCGGACTGCTATCTGTGAATGGAAGAAACTCTTCTTCAGGCATAAGTCCTTGCAACTTTTTGCAGAGTTCTGCCATGCGTTCTTTAAACCAAAAATGATAATCCATCCCCTGAGCGTAAAGACTTACCCGCGCTTGTTTTAAGGGGAAGTCCTGCTTTTTTTCGGGATGAGGAAAATAAGGAATGGCGAAAACCAAAGCGCTTTGCGCCCGAGGCCATTTGCTGCGTGGCTCTTCTTTGATAGGAGCGTGATCTTCCAAGTACTTCATGTCTCCATGCAATCCCTGGTTGAGCCATTCTTTATAGAACTCAAAACTTAAAGGTTTGCTTAAAGACGTGAAACCGAAGTGGGAAAATCCCAAATCTTCCAGGGTTTCATCAATGAGAGACTTCATCTCCTGTGGCGTCACGCAAAACTCTTTCTTTCGTTCCGGTCTTTTCCTACACTGAAGGAGATGTCACAAGTTCAAAAGTTACTTGAATCTCACCCTCATTGGTCGGCTGTGGAAACAATTTACCACAGACTGCAAGCTCATGGCTACAAAGCCTTTTTGGCTGGGGGCTGTGTGCGGGACGCTCTTTTGGGGATTACGGCGAACGATTTGGACGTGGCGACAGATGCCACTCCGGAACAAATTGAGGAACTTTTTGAAAAGACCGTCAATGTCGGTAAGGTCTTTGGCGTGATGAGAGTTCTGGTAGGGGGAGCCGACATTGAAGTGGCGACCTTCCGTACTGATGGGACCTACAAGGATGGCCGCCGTCCTGAGGGTGTTCATTTTTCTTCACCGGAAGAAGATGCCAAACGGCGTGACTTTACGGTGAATGCTCTTTTTTACGATTTAACTTCCAAAAAAGTTTTAGATTTTGTTCAAGGAGAGGCCGATCTTCGTAATGCGATCCTGCGCACCGTGGGTGAGCCGGAAGGACGTTTTCGCGAAGATCATTTGCGGTTATTACGGGCAGCTCGTTTTGTCGCGCAATTGGATTTCATTTTAGAGCAAACCACATTTGATGCTGTTAAACAAATGGCGGCGCTGGTGAAAACCGTGAGCGGCGAACGTCTTCGCGATGAAATGGGAAAGCTTTTGAAATCTAAAGCGGTTTCTAAAGGTTTGGAAGTGATGGTTGCTACGGACTTGATGCAGCTTCTTTTTCCATTTCGCTTGCGTGATAACGAGTGGTTCGGCAGTTATGGTGCCAAGGAAGTATGGCAAACGCTGGCGTTATTTTTTAGAAATGCCAAGTCGGAAGAATTGTCTTCGTCTATTCAGCTTTTAAAACTTTCCACGAAGGAGCAACGGAGCATTGAAAAGGCCTGGGCGCTTTGGCAAAAACCGGATGATTTTTTCGCTTTGAATTTGGGAAAACAGCTTCAAAAGCTGACTGAAGAGGGATCTTTTTGGGCTCTGCAGGTTTTAATGCTTGAGGGAAGTGTTTGGGCTTCTCAAGTGAAAGATCTTTTCAAGGAATGGCAGCTTTGGCAAAACCAGCTTCCTCGTCCTTTGTTAACGGGAGAAGACCTTAAGGGGAAACTTACTGGCAAAGCTATTGGCGTCTGTCTTGCTGAAGCTTTTGAGTTGCAATTAGAACGAAAGCTTCAAACGCGCGATGAGGCTATAGCGTGGTTGCAAAAGTATTTAGAAAGTGATTCACATGGATAATATTTATGTTCCGAGCACGTATAGACGTTTAGCCGCGCAAGCGGTGGACTCTTTAATCCGCGTAGCTTTTTATCTTCCTTTTGCGAAAGCATTGATTGCTTTGATTTTTACGGAAGAAGAAGTGCTGATCTCCTTAGGGCATTTGCTTTTGATGTTTTTGATTCCTGCGGTTTACGAATTTATTTTCTTGGTTCTCATGCAGGCAACGCCCGGTAAGTGGTTGATGGGCTTAAAGGTCGTTCCTTTTTCAAATCCCACGCAAAAGCTGCATTGGGGACAGTGTATTTTGCGCCCTCTCACAGAACGTCTGTCTTTGTTTTTCTCATGGGCCATTTATGCGGCGGCCTTCTTTCGTTATGATCGTACCCATGTAGCGGACTGGGTGGCTGAAACCCGCGTTGTTCAATTTGTGCCTCGTCGCAAACGAGCAGGACTTCGCTGGTTTCTAGGAAGCCTTTTGATTATTTTTTATATCTACGACGGTTTGCATTCCGCCAAGAACCTTATTCACGTGATTGATTGGCAAAATCGTCAGGTGGATCTTCGTGCGCTTGTGGACTCTGACTCCCTTTCCGGAGTTATGGAAGATTACGACGATCTTTAACGCCCTCAACTTTACTTGGCCGCCGAGGTTCGAGTGAGTCTGGCTTGATTCATTGTTTTGCAGAGCAGAGACAGTTGCACGTGCGTCCTCCATCCGTGAGAAGGCCTTCCTGACGAGCATCGTGCTCGTCAGGGGAGAGCAGCGGGGGAGAATTTAAAATTTTGGAAAAAGGGATCTTCCAAAAATAAAAGAGCAAAAAGCAAATAACAAAAAACAAAAAAATCTTCCCCTTATACTTTCCTTTCCTGGCCACGACGGCCAGGAAACAGCCTTCTCAAGGACGGACAGCCCACAAAGACATCCGCATAGCTGAACAAGAAAAAATCCACTTCCATTTGGCAGTAAAAAAATAATCCAATAATTCATTTGTTCATTTGTAAGGGCACTGCATTGCTTTCTATTACAAAACCATCTTCTTAAATATTTTTATTGACGCAGTTTTCGACTCTGTAAAATCGGCTAGGTGATGCTTTCTTTAAAAAGACAGGAAACGTCTCGGATCGAAATTATTTATTCAATATATTCAATTCATGAGCGAATAAATCAATGAATTGAGTAGTTTTCATAATCCCATTTCCATTGGGAAAATAGTCAAAAATTCAATTTTAAAATCCATGTTATACAAGTCCTGCGAAGAGGTGAGTTATGAATATTCGATACTTGTCTGATGAAAATCTTGAGCAGAATTTAAAATCTTTAGTTCAAAAAGAAAGAGAAATTCTATCTGATATCCTTTTGCATATTGCTGAAGTAGATCGTCGCAAATTGTATTTGTCGAAAGCTTTTCCAAGCCTTTTTGATTATCTCACTAAGTACCTTGGATATTCCGCAGGAAGTGCTCAACGCAGAATTGATGCAGCTCGGTTATTTCGTGATATCCCGGAAGTTGCTGAAAGTCTTGAATCTGGCGGTTTGAATCTTTCTCAGGTAAGTCTTTTGCAGAAAGCCCTCCGTCAAACTCAAAAAGAAGCACACATGGTAGTTCCCGTTGAGACTAAGAAAGAAATCTTAAATGAACTTATCGGAAAGTCTTATCAGGACTCCGAAGTCCTTGTTGCTAAAGCGCTGAATATCGAGATCAAGCAGGCTCCTAAAATTCAACACCAAGCTGATGAATCCGTTCGGTTTGAAGTGAGCCTCAGTAAAGATCAATGGCAGAAGATGGAAGAAATGCGTTCATTGTTGTCACATTCGCTGCCAAATGGAAGTTGGGATGAAATCTTGGAGTTTGTCGCAGATAAAGTCATTCAGCAAAAAACTCGA
>NZ_CAMLDV010000178.1 GCF_946478835.1 uncultured Bdellovibrio sp.
TCTTTGTTGTCACTGGGAAGTCCGATGCTCATATTCACGACTTTGACTTGATGTTGTTTTAAGAATGCAGAAATGCGGTTGACGTAAGCGGCTTGCGTATAGTCACCCGCAAAGCCGATGAGAGCCGCATTATCGAGGCCACGAATCGCGATGTGAGCCACATGCGTTCCGTGAGAAAGTGGACGGTTGTCTTTTTGAAAACCTGTGGAAGATTCTGTTGGAAGACCGATATTACGGACTTGTTCCCATCCGAAATTATCGTCAACCCATCCATTTTTATCGTTGTCGATACCGTCCATTGGATCATTGGGATTGTTCCACCATTTAGTGACTAAAGCTTCGTGGTTGTAATCAAAACCTGAATCAATGATGGCGATGAGAAACTTATTTGGGTTTTCTCTTTGACGTTTTAGAATCTCTATTTCTTTTTCTGATCTGCCTTGGGCACGCAGTGTTTTCACAAGATCGTAAGGCTCGTACATTGAAAACTGAGAAATGATTTTTCCTTCGGCATTTTTTTCGACGAAGGCATAAGGTTTTTCTTCGTCGCCCTTATAGGAAAAGAAAATCGAAGAAAGAAACTGATTCTTGTCGTTCAAATAGTCTTTCTTAAGAATACGGAAAGGTTTTTTGGTTTCGTAGTTTTCGATGTATTCAAATTTATGTGGAACTTCGTCCGTATAAACCCAGCGGCGCAAGCGCACTGAATTTTCGGTCGTGTCGTTCTTCTCGTTAAGACCGGTCCACTCTTCCTGCCATTGGGTTTGTCCAAAAGATTCCTTTTCAACGGAAATGCTGGCTTTGATTACATGACCTGGTTCTGGATACTGATAGCGTTGCCATGAAGTGAAATTGCCATCTGTGCTGTAGAAGCGTTGTTCAACAAGCAGATTGCCTTGATAGTAAGATTCATTGGCGGTGTTGCCGTTAGCGAATTTTTCTTTTTTTACTTCAACAGCGGCGTAAAGATGTTCCTGTCCCAAAATGAGAAAACTTAGAAGAACTTGGAAAAAGATTTTCAAAGTCACAGGACACCTCTTTCGTTATCAAAAAAAACGATTGCAATCGAGGTGCCCTCACAGAGGGAAATACGAGTATTTGAAGGTCGGTTCCTGTCTAAGGTTCAGACAGGGGACCAAGGCCGACACTTTGTTCTTGGAAAGAACCTAGGCCAAAGCTTTTTGAATATCGTCAGCGATATTTTTTGGTTCTTCTTGAGGAGCATAGCGTTTCAAAACTTTGCCGTTACGTCCCACCAAAAATTTCGTGAAGTTCCACTTGATCATCTCAGTGCCTAGAAGGCCCGGAGCGGATTCTTTCAACCATTGATAAAGAGGATCCGCATTGTCGCCATTCACATCCACTTTTGCCATCACGGGGAATTTTACGCCATAGTTGAGTTGGCAAAATTCTTGGATCTCGGCGTTGTTGCCGGGCTCTTGCGCTCCGAATTGATTGCAAGGAAATCCAAGCACAGTGAAGCCCTGGTCTTTGAATTTTTCGTAGAGTTCTTCAAGGCCTTTGTACTGCGGAGTAAAACCGCATTTGCTCGCAACGTTCACGATAAGAACCGCTTGGTCTTTGTACTTACCAAGAGAAACTTGTGAACCGTCGGCACCTTGAACCGAAAATGACTGAAGAGTTTTTTCCATGAGGGCTCCTTTACGTAAGAACTTTTCAAATAGACTCTAGGTGATTCGACATCAACCCATAAAAAATGAAAAGAGAAAACGCCGGGAAGTCATCGAAATATTGCGAGGTGGTTTGCGGTACAAATTACTATTTTTAAGAGAACGCAGTTTCAGAATGAGACGCTGAGCTCAAAGAGAAGTCGTGAATACGGGATTGTCCTCACTAAATCATGAGAAAGATTTGCGAGTCTATTTAGCAAACTAGCCTTAATACCGATAAGTTTACCATGGGGAAAAAGGTATTTTTGGTATTCACCCTCCTTAGCGTATCGCTTTGGTCCTTGCAGAAAGTGCAGGCGGCAGATCCCTTTTTAGGCTGCAAATACTTTTGCGAAAGCCAGTATAATCCCGCTCTGAATCCAAAAGGTTATGACAACTGTCTGGTGCAAACTCAGATGGAAGGTTATTGCGGAAGCAAACCGAGCACGGGACGGACGACGATGCCGGCGGCGGATGCACGCAATGTTTCTCCGACTCCGCAGCAGCAACAACAACAGACACAAAATCAAAATAACAATTCTCAAGCAGCCCAATGTCAGGCACAGTTTGCGCAGCTGTATCAACAATGCGAAACGAAGCTTTCTGAAACAGACAGCACTTGTGATGAAAAAAACGATGCGGGGATGAACTCTGTTTCGGCAACGGCCTCACAAGTGGCGTTAATGATGGGTCAACAAACTTCGGCCAGCATTCAAGCGGCTTGTTCTAAGATGGCGGACATTTCTCAGGCGGCGAATGGTGCGGTGGCCGCTTATCGTTTGATGTGCAGCGGAGCAATCAAAGATTGTCGTTCAGCTTGTGCGGATCTAGTGAACTTTTCGAAATCCAACTCGAATTGTTTTGTGAATTCTCCGTCGGGTAATATTGATTTACCAAATGTTTCTGAGAGTGCTCGTCAAATCACTCTGCAGCTTCGCAATCAAAACAGTCTTGCGATGGTGTCGTCTGCGGAAGCGATCGCGGGTCGTTGCAATAACTACGATGCAAAAATGAACGAAGCGCAACAAGCCATTCAAAACTATGGCATGACTGCCGCCAATGCCAGCCAGTGTGCGCAACTTTCGAAGGGAACAACAGCGGCCGTTCCTGAATATTGCAAAGCAAATCCAACGGCGGTCGGCTGTAATCCTGCGGCACCAGTGGATTGCACAAATCCTACCGAGGCTACGAGCAATAAAGTTTGTGTGTGTTCGGTGAATCCTCACGATCCGATGTGTTCAAGTTCACAAAAGGCCATTTCAGATGGTGGTAACACAAGCTTGATTGATTCTTCTTCGCGTGTTGCCAGCGGTGGTGCGGAAGACTTCTCTGGAGATTTGCCAAATCTTCCACCTGTGATGCCGGGAAAACCTTCTTCCGGCGGACCTGGTCAAGCTGTGGATGGCAGTCAGGGAGGCGGCACACTTTCAGCAACGGGTACAGGTTCTGGCGCGGGTGCTGGAGCAAAGAACGGAAATTCAGCGGAAGGTGCCAGTGGCGCAACAAATCCTCGTGACGTGTTAAGTGGATACTATGGCGGTGGCGGCAGTGGTTACAAAGGTGGATACGGAAGTGGCGACGGTGGATCAGGCGGAGCGCGCGGAGTCGCTGCCCAAAATGCCGGAGCAGTCAAAGGTTCTGGTGGCCCCGATCTTCGCCAATTTTTACCGGGAGGAAAATATGATCCTCGGGCGCGAGGACTGGCCGGAGCTGCAGGGCCTGATGGAATCACGGGACCACATTCAAATATTTGGCAGAAAATTCAGAACAGATATCAAGTGGTAAGGCCTTCATTGGTGCCATAGCGTCTCACCTTGAGACACGGTTATACTTTTGTAAAGTTGCGGACGGATCGATCCGATATGTACAAACATGGGAATGATTCGTTCGCTAGCGATCCACTTCGTCTTCTTTTTCACTCTGATAATCAGTTTCGGAATGCAAGCGCATGCGCAGGAAACCTGCGGTTCGCAGACCTGTGGCGAAGGTTATCAGTGTAATGCTCAGAACAATCGGTTTTCACCAACAGTTTATAGATGCGTGCCTATTCCCGGTTTTGATTTTCAAGCCAGTCGCGCGCAAAGAGACTGTCAAATGAGCTGTACTCAAGAAGGTTATTCTTGCCAAGCCGACAACTCTGAAAGAACCAGTTATTCATGCAGACCCCAATCGGGCTCCGAGAACCGTTGTTCAGGACCTTGTCGCGGTGGTGGCTCGCAACGTTTGGTCAATGGTAAATGCGAATGCCCAGGAGATGACAACAATCGTTGTCCTGGAGGATGTCAATCGGGTTGGGAATGTGCTGCCGATGATAACACCCAATCGGGATACGCATGTCGTCCAAGTCAAAATCAAAATTCAGGATCCTGCGTTCAACAGTATCAACAGTTGAAACAAAAATGTGACAGTGAATACAGTGACGCTTCTTATACGTGTGATGAAAAAAATGATTCTGGTATGTCGGACGTAACGAATACCGGAGCGCAATTGGCTTTGATGATGGGCCAACAAACGTCGGCAAGTATTCAGGCGGCGTGTTCAAGAATGGCGGACTTCACTCAAGCAGCTAATGGTGCGCTTGCGGCTTACCGCATGACTTGCAATGCCTCTATTAACAGTTGTAAGTCAGCTTGTTCCGATGCGAAATCTTATCTGACTCAAAACCTTCAGTGTGTTTCTGAAAACAATCAGGCAACGGCATCTAACTTGTTGTCTGCTGCCGATGATTCCGTGAAAAAATGCGGTAACTTTGATTCGAAAATGAATCAGGCACAACAAGCGATTCAAAACTATGGCGCGACTTCAGCGAATGCTTCTCAATGTGCTTCATTGACGTCGGGGACAACAGGTCAAGTCACAGAATTCTGTAAAGCAAATCCCACACACGTTAGTTGTAAAACGGCGGGACCTGTAGATTGTACGGACCCTACGCAAGCAACGACGAACAAAGTCTGTGTGTGTATAAAAAATCCGAACGATCCAATGTGTGGCACTGCTCAAAAAGCGGGTGGCGACGCTGTGGGAACTCCGGGCACTATCGATTCGTCTTCGCGTTTAGCAAGTAACAATAATGGCAGTGCCGATTTCGGTGGCGACATTCCCGGACTTCCTTCTATCACCCCAGGAAAACCTTCTTCGGGAAGTGATCAAGGTGTTGATGGCAGCCAAGGTGGAGGCACCTTGAGTGGCGGCGGTTCTGGTGGCGGTTCCGGCGGAGGTCCTTCTTCCGGTGGCGGTGGTGCTGCGGGTTCCGAAGATAAATCTGTTTTAGGTGGATTTTATGGCGGCGGAGGCGGCGGCCGATTTGGTAGCGGCTCCTACGGCGGAGGAAACGGTGGCGGTGGTCGCGGTGTTGCTGCGGGCGGTGCCAATGGTGCAGCAGGAACTCCAGGTGGACCTGATCTTAGAAAGTTTTTGCCGGGCGGGCAGTTTGATCCGAAGCGTGGCATTTCTGGAATGGGTGGCCCTGATGGAATCACAGGACCGCATTCAAATATTTGGCAGAAGATTCAAAACCGTTATCAGGTGATGAGTCCGACTCTGCTTCCTTAATTTATAATTATTAAATCAACTGGTGCAGGCTTTCGATCACTTGTTTGCGGATCGGAGCCTCAACTAATACTGTTACGCTCATCGCACTCATCATCAGTTTATGACTGTGAAGTTGGCGGTCAGCTAATACATTTAAAACTTGCTGAGTGATTTCAGGCGACGTGGCTCCTGTGCAAGTCACGGTCACTGTGGAGAAATCTGTTGGTAACAGTGAAAATTGCGGATGGTTCTGCAATTCTTTTTTAATCGCTTGAACAATTTCTTGAGGACCCGTGAGAAGCATTTCCAATTTATCCGCATTCATTTCACAGTGAAGAAGCTGCGGGAAAGCGATTTGTTTTTGATCAAACAAAGTTTGCAGTTCTTTAAGCGCCTTCGCCGGATTTTTTTCCTTCGAAAGAATTCCTAAAACCATTTCATGAGAATTTAAAGAAAGTGCTTTGCAGGATTCAAACATATTCAATCCTTTTTTAACGAGAGTTCCGTCGGAAGTTTTATTAGAAGCCGGGCCAATGTACAAAGTGACATTGCGAAGTTTTGCGAGTTCCACGGAGCGGTAGTGCAAAACTTTGGCGCCCCAGAAAGTCATTTCCATCAATTGATCGTAATTCAGTTCTTGCAGAGGTCGTGCTGATTTCACGATATTCGGATCTGCGGTAAACACCGCAGGAACGTCTTTTAAGATTTCACAACGATCGGCATTAAATGAAGCCGCCATTGCGACAGCCGAAGTATCCGAACCTCCGCGACCCAGTGTCGTGATTTCTTTTGTCGCAGGCGACACGCCTTGAAAACCCGCAAGGATCACAACTTTGTCCGTTTTCAAAGATTCTTCGACACGGAAGGGTTTTACATCTTTGATGAAGGCATTGACGTGAGAATCATCAGTAAAAATTCCTGCCTGGCTTCCTGTGAAGCTGATTGCGGGACAGCCAAGATCGTTCAACGCCATACTCATGAGCGACATACTGATTCGTTCACCGACAGTAAGAAGCATATCCATTTCACGACGTTGAGGATGGGAAGAAACTTGATTGGCCAAGTCAATGAGTGAGTTTGTGGTTTTACCCATGGCACTCACAACAACGATCAAAGAATTTTCTTTTGATTGATTCGCGACTCTGGCGGCAACAGATCTGATTTTTTCAGGATCTGCAAGAGTAGCGCCGCCATATTTTTGCACGATCAAGGGTTTCATTCCAAAGCAACTTTCCTGTGATTCTGGTAGACGTAGGAAGAAACAAGTCGGGCCGCTCCTTTCGGAACGCGGATGAAGTGTTTTTCCACCTGACGAGGAATGTAACCTAAATAGAGTTCTGCATTCAAATCTTTTAATGACTTTCTTGTGACGCCAAGGTGATCAGCAAGAGGTCCCAAATCCGTACCACCGGGGACAATGACGACTTCATATTCAAGCGGATCCATTTTTTCTAAGTCGCGGAATCCATAAAGATTCGGCGCTTTTGCAATGAGCATCGCGGCCAAGATTTTAGGAACGTACTCTTGCGTTTCTTGTGGAAGCGCATTGAGTTTTATGAGCGTCCAGTAATCTTTTGTGCCGTAT
>NZ_CAMLDV010000179.1 GCF_946478835.1 uncultured Bdellovibrio sp.
CGGTCTTTGGCTTCCATCAGATCCACTTTTTTAAGAGCTTCATGGGCTCTTTCGTGGAAGTCTTTCATCTTTGAGCCGTAACAAAGATTCCAGTGGAGACGCAAAAACTCCATGCCCGTGAGGAACTCATAAAGATAAGGGCGCTCTGGCAAATAACCGATGCGGGTTTTGCTTTCACTACTTAAAGGTTTTCCGAAGAAAAGAATTTCGCCGCTGTTGGGACGAATAAAATCGAAAAGACATTTGATCGTTGTGGTTTTGCCTGAGCCGTTGCTGCCAACAAAACCTGAAGTTTGCCCTTCAGGCAGTGAAAAGGTCACGTCACGCAAAACATGGCGATCTTTTTCAAAAAGACCGCCTTTAAATGTTTTATTGAGCTTTTCAACTTTGAGTACTGCTGCCATCAAACTCTATGGTTTGAGCTCAAGATTCAGAGCTTTTACCATCTCCCTAACAGGATCATACTGTTTAGAAGTGGCAGGCATCAAGTCGCGAGAACCTAAAATTTCTGAGTAAGCGTTTTTATCTTGGGATTCGGCCAAGATATCAATCAAAGCAAACATCAAAGTGTGCGTTGTTTTAGGATAAGTGTCATAAAAATCCTGACGAACGCAGAATGGATCATTTGGAATCGGAGCGCTCATCCAAATAATACGGTATTTGGCTTTTTTATTTGTTCCGAATTTCACCCACGCGCCCTGTGTTCCCTTTTCATCGTCACTGAACACGGCCGCTGCATCGACTCTGTTGGCTTCCAAAAACTGAATGGAGGCTTGGTGATTTCCAGAAAAGGCAACCTCTTTAAAGTCTTTGTCTTTAAGACCGATCTTTCTTAAAGCCACTTGCGGATACAAATAGCCGGAAGAAGATTTATCATCCACAAAAGCAATGCGCTTGCCTTTAAGATCCTTCAGTTTTTTGATTCCAGATCTTTGCGGAGTGATGATCGCGGAATAATAAAACGGCTGATTCCATACCTTTTTAAGAAGCACTTTAGCTTGGGCTTGTTCTTCGGCAAAAACATACGTCAACGAAGAGAAGAAAGCGAAATCCACTTTCTTCGTTTTCATAGCCTCAATAAGACCTGCGTAATTTTTGGAAATATAAATGTTAACCGGAATATTAAGCTTCGCTTGAAGCTCTTTGGCTAAATTCAAACCTTGCTCGCGCAGGTTTTCGGGATTCCCACCGGGAATCACACCAATGGTGATAGACGGTGGGTTGGTTTCGTTGCTATTTGTTTCAGCCGCTTGAACGCTTGAAAAAACTAGAAGTGCAATCAGTCCTAGAATGAGTCTTTTCAAAATTCCTCCATGGCTCCCAGAGCCTCGACTGATGATGACTCATTTCTTTGATTTTTCAAAGCAAGAACGAAAGCCTCAGCAGCGTCACTCTCTGTTAGACATGGAATATTGTAGTCCGTACAAGCTCGACGAATGTCGAAGCTCGCTTCGATGGCCCGGCGTCCCGAAGTCGTATTGATGACAAAAGCCACTTCGCCGGAGCGAATTTTATCCACACAGTGCGGACGACCTTCATCGACTTTTCTTAGCGACAAACAATTCACACCGCGTTCGTTAAAGAAGTTCGCCGTTCCCGTTGTTGCAGAAACACCGTACCCCATACGTTGCAGTTCTTTGGCCATGCCAAGCATCAACTCTTTGTCTTTATCACGAAGAGAGAAAAAGACCTGACCCATCTTTGGAAGTCTTATGTTACTTGAAAGGAAGGCTTTGGAAAGAGCTTCGGAATAATCTTTTCCGCGCCCCATGCTCTCCCCTGTTGATTTCATCTCAGGTCCCAAGATCGAATCAGATTCCGAGAATTTTTTAAATGGAAACACAACACCTTTGACGGAAACTTGCTGTGTGTTTCTCCAGTTCAATTTGTCCAAATGAAGATCTTTTTTCTTTTCACCCAACATCGCCGCCACACCCAAATCGATGAGCGGAATGTTCGTCGCTTTTGCCACAAACGGCACAGAACGCGAACTGCGTGGGTTCGCTTCAAGCATGTAGACTACGTCATTTTTCACAGCGAGTTGCAAGTTCAAGTGACCGATCACACCGATACGGTCGGCAAGACGCTTGCTGAGTTCCTCAATGCGTTCACAAGTTTCAGATTTCAAACGCTGTGGAGGAAGAACACCCATCGAATCCCCAGAGTGAACTCCAGCCGCTTCAATATGTTCAACGACTCCGCCGACCACGGTCCAATCATCACCGCGCACAAGATCGACATCGACCTCAAGAGCCCCTGCTAAGAATTGATCCATCAAGCACGGCTTATCAGAAGAAATAAAGTCTTTATGTCTTTGGAAGTAGGAGATCAACTCATCTTGGCTTTCGATCACTTCCATACGACGGCCACCCAAAACGTAGCTTGGACGGCAGATCATCGGATAACCGACAGACTTTTCATGTTGAAGGGCTTCAGCCAACGAACCTGCCATTGCCGAATTTGGAATTTCAAAATTCAACTCACGACAAATTTTTGTAAAGAGGCCGCGGTCCTCAGCAAGATCAATTGTTTCAAGCGAAGAACCTAAAAGTTTAAATCCGGCTTTCACCAAATCATGGGCCACGCTGATCGGAGTTTGCCCGCCCAGTTGCGCGACGAATCCCTTTGGTTTCATAAAGCGCATGATCTCTGTCAAACTTTCAACTGTGAGAGGCTCAAAGAAAAGTACGTCAGAGGTGTCGTAATCTGTAGAAACCGTTTCTGGGTTTGAGTTGACCATCACGACTTTCCTGCCGCTTTTTTGGAAACCCTTCACCCCGCGAACGCAGCTATAGTCAAATTCGATTCCTTGACCGATACGGTTCGGGCCACTTCCGATAATCACAACAGCATCAGGTGCGCTCACCGTTGCGGATGTTGTCGGCCAGTAAGAAGAATAGAAGTAAGGAGTGGAAGATTCAAACTCCCCGGCACAGGTATCCACTTGTTGATAGCGCGGGAACATACCGTTCTTTTCGCGCAACTGGCAGATTTCTTTTTCTGTTTTCCCTACAAGCTTCGCAAGACGTGCATCCGTGAAACCTTTGCGTTTTGCCGCCAACAATAATTCCGTATTGGAATCAGAGAATTCTTTTTTAAATTTATTTTCAAATTTAATGAGAGCTTCGATGTGCTCTAAGAAGTAAGGATTGATTCTTGTCAGCTCTTCGATTTCAGCCACTGTTTTTCCGTCGCGGAAAGCTTGGAAAAGATGATAAATGCGCTGACTGTTTGGATAAGAAACTTTCCCCGTTTCTAAAACTACTTCAGGGATGGCTTGCGGATCTTTCTCAAGACTCGCCATGGCTTTCATCAGGGATTCCTGTAACGTGCGACCAATCCCCATCACTTCGCCGACACTTTTCATTTGCGTCGTCAGAAGATCTTTAGAACCCTGGAATTTTTCAAAAGCAAAGCGTGGAATTTTTGTGACGACGTAATCAAGGGCTGGCTCGTAACAAGACGGTGTCACCTTTGTGATGTCGTTTTGAAGTTCATCAAGGCTGTAACCAATCGCAAGAAGTGCTGCGATTTTTGCAATCGGGAATCCCGTTGCTTTACTTGCAAGCGCCGAAGAACGACTTACGCGCGGATTCATTTCAATCACCACGCGTTCACGAGTTGTTGGGTGAACCGCGAACTGAATATTCGCGCCGCCCGTTTGAATACCGACCTCGTTGATAATCTTACAAGCTTCATCCCTCATGGATTGATATTCGCGATCGCTCAAAGTTTGCTGAGGAGCAATCGTGATACTGTCACCCGTGTGAACTCCACAAGGATCCAAGTTTTCGATACTGCAAACCACAACGAATGTGCCCTTGTGGTCGCGCATCACTTCAAGTTCAAATTCTTTCCAACCCAAAATACTTTCTTCAACGAGAACTTCCGATGTCGGACTTTCATGCAAAGCCGTGATGAGCATGCTTTGATATTCTTCTGGAGAATACGCGATACCGCCGCCCCCGCCGCCCAAAGTGTAATTCGGACGAAGGATCATCGGATAACCTAGGTCTTCGGCGATTTGTAAACCGTGTTCATAGGTTCTGACCAAATGACTTTTTGGATAACGAGCGCCGATTTTATCTAAGATACCGCGGAAGATTTCGCGATCTTCGCCCGCTTTGATTACTGTCGGTGTCGCACCCAAAAGTTGAACTTTGTATTTTTGAAGAATGCCTTTGGCGTGAAGATCCAAAGCGAGATTGAGAGCTGTTTGACCGCCGAGAGTGGGAATCACAGCATCCGGTTTTTCTTTGGCGATGATTTTTTCAAGATAGTCGACCTTCAGAGGCTCTACGTAAACTCGTGTCGCCACCTCAGGATCTGTCATGATGGTCGCCGGATTGGAGTTAACAAGAATAACTTCCAATCCTTCTTTCATCAGGGCTTTACAGGCTTGAGTGCCGGAGTAATCAAACTCACACGCTTGTCCAATTACGATAGGTCCAGAGCCAATAATCAAAACTCTTTTAATACTGGACGTTCTCGGCACTTTTTCCTCCTGCGATTCAGATGCCCAATTTCCCCTCGTTGGAGTAAATCATTTCGGGCCTTACATGTTTATACTGCTCAAACTTGTAACGCATTTTAATCAGACGAAGCATCAAAAGATCTGGATCCAAATCCGGATCTTTACGATGGCGTTTTACTTCGCCCAAGATGAATTTTTTGGCACTTTCAGGGTGGAAACAAAATCCTCGCGTGAAGACGTAAGAGTCACCATGCGGGATCAAGCGCACTTCAAAAAGCTCATCGGGATCAAATCCAAAAACATACGAAGACTGTTTTACGATCAATTTTTTGTTAGCCAAAAGATCTTTGATGTAAACGTCGCCGTTTTTGATTTTGATAAATTCAAAAATAGAATGACGGTGTTGTTTTAAAACTTCGAGCGTCTTTAATTCTTCATCAGAAAAACGCAATTCACGAACAAGCAAGCACGCATCCAGTGGTGTTTGCCCAAAGCCTTTCAGTTCGCGCGTGAAAAAATACCAATCATAAAACTGCGCCATGCGCGACTCATAGTGGTCGGAGTTTTCATCCAACGTTCCCGCGTTTTCAAAGAACTCTTTTTTGGCCATGGCCAATTCGTCTTTGAAGGCGTCGCTAACAAAGTGATTGAGAATTTTTTCTATAAGCTTTTCGTATTCGTTCATATCATCCGCTCAATAAAATAGCTAAACAGCCCGGTCGCTTCATGCGGTCCTGGGCAACTTTCAGGATGATATTGTATTCCTAAATACTTCCTCTTTTCACTATAAAAACCTGCCACAGTGCCATCATTGAGATTGGTATGTGTCACTTGGGCGTCCGGAGGCAGACTTTCAGCCTCTACAGCGTATCCGTGGTTCTGGCTGCTCATATAAATTTGATTAAGCAGAGTGTCGCGAATCGGATGATTGCTGCCACGATGACCGAATTTTAACTTATAAGTCTTTGCGCCTAAAGCCAGACCCAGGATTTGATGGCCCATGCAGATTCCAAAAATCGGTTTTACACCCAAAAGTTCGCGGACCGTGCCTGTTGCAATTTTCACATCAGCCGGATCGCCAGGACCGTTTGTGAGCATAATTCCATCTGGATTGTAAGCCAGAATATCCTGCACAGAAGAGCGGCTATTAAAAACCTTCACTTCCGAGCAACGCTTTTGCAGTTCACGAAGAATGTTTTCTTTTGCACCAAAATCAAGAACGGCTATACGAGGACCCACCATGTTTTCCCCACGGCGAGTTTCTGTTTCTTTACGAGAAGTGAGATAAACCCAGTCCTTTTCCATGACTTTTTTTGCGGCAATCAAGGAAACCGCTTTGTTGCGAGCCTCTTGTTCGGAAGAAGCATGAACAAGAGCGCCCCACGGAGTTCCTTTACGAAGACGTAAAACTAAGTTTCTGGTATCAAGCTCCGTAACTAGAGGAATTTTATTTTCGGTTAAACGTTTTTTCCAAGCCTGGTCACGTTCGGTGTCTTGAATTTCAAGGCAGATAAATCCTTCAATCCACAGACGACGTGATTCCCACACGTCATCTTCAATGCCGTAATTGCCTTGCATTGGGGCTGTCATCACAACAATCTGAGTGAAATAAGAAGGATCCGTGGCGATTTCTTCGTAACCTGAATGAGAAGTGTTAAAGACGACTTCACCGGCGCGATCTTCTCCGCCATTCCAACGTCCCGCGTACACTTCACCTGTTTCAAGAACGAGATAACCCTTCATTATTTCCCCTCCGACAATGTCGCGTAGATAAGACTTTGGCGAATCAAAACACCGTTAGAAACCTGATCCAAAACTTTGCAGCGCGGATCTTGTAAAACTTCAGAATCCAACTCCGTCCCTTGATTGATCGGGCCCGGATGCATGATCAAAGCTCTTGCTGAAAGATCCTTCAAATTTTTCACCATAAACCCATAGTGCTCACGGTAATCAGCCAACGAATACTGTGACGAATGACGCTCAAGCTGCACTCGCAAAGCCATCGCCACTGTCGCCCACTGAAGACCTTCTTTCAAAGAAGAGAAAACTTTGTGATTTCCTGACTCTGGTAAAAACTCTTTCGGTCCGCAGAGTGCGACTTCGTAATTCAATTTTTTCGCCAAT
>NZ_CAMLDV010000180.1 GCF_946478835.1 uncultured Bdellovibrio sp.
CTTGGCACAAGACCTTTGCTTCTTCGATCTTGTTGGCAGTGATAACGTTAAGTCCTTTTCTATCGAGCACTCTAAACAGAGCGGTGCGGAGTGATGACTCGTCATCTAATATAAGAACTCTTTGGCTTCGCATGAACCGTCCTTCCATGGTGGGTTCTTTGGGGAAAATGTTCCCTTAAATTAGGATAGTGTGATTTTGACGGTACTGTCAAAAAATCCGCGCCTGGTAAGGCTTTCAGGACCTTAAAACTGGACGGGAGAAGGAAATTTTTGCCAGATTTTCCTGGCCTGGACCTGCTGAAAATTCGAGGTCAGCCTCGTGATCGCGAAGGATCTGTGAAGCCACAGAAACACCTAAGCCTATGGGAAGACTTGGATTTTTTTCTGGAGTTCCATTGTCTTTGATTAAAATCTGGGCAAGGTCCAGGTCGGCAGAAATTTCGATATCGAGAATTCCTCGAAATCCTTTCTCATGGCGACTTCTATCGGTGACACGATCAATGGAACTTTGCAGAACGTTCTTCAAACCTTGCGCCAACAAATTCAAATGCCCACGAACGGCAATGTCTTCGCCAGGAAAGTGTAACTTCACTTCAATACCTTGAGACTTCGTTTGCAGTTCAACAATTTTGAGCGCACGCAAGCACGCTTCTTTCAAACTGACGTCGCCTTCTTGATCGGCGTTCGGATTGCGCGTGAAGCCCAAAAGATTTTGCACGATCTCTTTGCAACGTTGCACGCCCGCTTCCATCTCGACAATGTCAGGATAAAGAGGATTGTCAGGGCTCATGTCCATCTTAATCAATTGAGTGAAAGACAAAATGCCGCCCAGAGGATTATTCAACTCATGCGCGATACTGGAGCCAATCGTTCCAAGCTCTGCCATCTTCGCGGACTCAAGAATCTGTCTTTCCATTTTCAATTGCTGAGTGATGTCGTGATACAGATTCACGAACACAGGCGGCTTGTCCGAATCCAAAAGCAAGCTTTGACTAAAGACATCAAAGCTTCGTGGTGTGGAGCTGCGCGATTGCACGCGGAAATTACTTCCACGCTGGCAACCGGGACAAGGCTCATCCCGATTAAAAAGAACTTTATAACATTTGCGAGACGTCTGTTCTTTTTCCTGTTCACGCAGGCGTTCATCCAAAGCCTTGTTCGATTGAATGATATCGTAATTCGTATCAATCAAAACGACAGGGTCCGACATGGAGTTGAACGTCGCTTCCCATTGTTCTTTTAAAGACTCTGACTCTTTGAGTTTCTGAATACGATCCAGAGCCAAGGCCACCGCTTCCGCCACGCGAGTCAGAAAATCACTTTCTTCGCGAGTGAACGG
This sequence comes from uncultured Bdellovibrio sp., assembly GCF_946478835.1. The sequence goes on from NZ_CAMLDV010000180.1 coordinate 1,340, forward strand.
ATGATCAGGAGCGCGCAAGAAAAAGATCGAGCCCACTTTTTCATGATGTCTAAAAAGAGGAACCTGCAATTGAGTAAAATTCAATTGCGCCTGCACCTGGCGAGCGAAAAGTTCATCTTGCGGATGATAAAACAAACGAATCCATGAAGTTTGCACTGTTGCAGCCATGGAGTCATTCAAGAGCTGTTCAATCTCTCCCACGGAACTGGCCTGATGGACCGCCATCAAAGCGCGTTTAAAACCTTCAATACGCGAGTTCGTTAAAAATAATTTACGACGAGCTTCCGTTAAAAACTTCGTTCTTTTTTGCACGCGCTCTTCAAGTTCGATTTGCAAACGCTTCAACTGCGCTGTTTGCTCACGAATCAATAGAGCCAAGTTTTCATCTTGCTTGCGCTGATTGGCTTCTTCCAAGGCAGAAAACAAATGCGTTTCTAAATCCGCATCGTTAAAGCTTGTCATCACTCGCGAAAAATTAAACTCTTCATGAAGATACGCCATCTGGTGAGCCGAAAAATCTTCAGGCACCACCGCAATGAATTGAATCCCTGGCGAAGAGCGTTTGATCTCTTCATAAAACTCAGGAAATCTTTTTCCTAAAATCAAAGTGACTGACAACGCGACAACATCATAAGTGGAATCCTGCATCCAGTGCCAAGCCTGCTGAAGATCCGTGGCGATATGGGCCCCCAGCTCTTGCAGTCTTGGATCCCAAGGACCAATTAAAAGAAAACTGGCTTTTAAAGTCCGCATGTCGGGATCAAATCCTTGTGATGAGTGATGGTGAAATCAGGATGGTCTTCAGGAAATTGCGGAGTTTCTCCGACGTGTTCGCCGTAAGCAAAGTAACAAGTGTCTGCACCGGCGCGTTTGCCGTCACGAATTTCACTCGACAGACGATTGCCGATGCTGAGCAACTCGTGAGGTGGATGTCCTTCTAGGCGCAAAATGTCTAAGAAGGCAGAATTTTTTTTCTCTCCAACAAAGCCGTTTAAAATATAAATCTTTTTAAAATGGCTTTCGATGCCCAGAGCTTTGATTTTTTTTACTTGCGATTCGTAAGAACCCATCGTCACTAAAAACAAATTATAGCGCGATTTCAAATTCTCAAGATTTTCAAGAGAATACGGAAGCATGGGTAAATGCGCTGGCACAAAAGGATTGTAAAACTCCTGAAGAGCGTCGTGAATCGCTTTGCCTTCTTGATTCGTTCCATAGCGTGCAGCGATCTGCGTGAAGATTTCTGTGTGAGACAAATTCGCAGCGAGTTCGTGGCGCATTTGCAAGCACTCATCCAGGCTGCATTGCAGGCCCGCTGCAATCATCGCTTCGCACGCTCGGCGCGACGCCATAGGGACTAACAATCCCGATGTGTCGAGCAACGTGTCGTCTAAGTCAAAAGCGATGGATTTGTACTTCGTCATCAAGAATTCTTTCCTGTGAGCAGCATCTCAAGGCCCGTCTTAAAGTGCGGCCATACCAAATTCAAATCGATGTGCTCCTGCTCTTCAATACATATTACGGGAGTTTGATGCTCGATCCATCCGAACTGTCCCAAACTTCCCGGAGTCGGGTAGCCGATGTCTTCGCGGCACTCATACCCGGTTCCGGTGGCCAAGATCTCAGCCGCCTTTTTGCCGGGCAGACCCGTGTAAACAACGCAAGGCTCCCACGAATGAAAGTGTACTATGAGCTGTGGCTTTTCGTCCTCAATGAGTTTCACCAAAGCTTGAACTTCCTTCTCACTTCCAGGCGAAGGGCCAGGGTAATATCGAGGAGCTTTGGCGTCGGGACTCCAATCGCGGCAGGGAAAGTTGCGATTCAGATCCACGCCGTTCCCATTGGTTCTTTGATTTTGAGAGTAACCGTCAGGATTGATGCAAGGGATGAGCAGCCAAGGACGGATTTTTTCGGAATTCTGAGTTTCCTCTGCTTTGAGCCATGTGAGGAGTTCTTGCGCTAGGCGCACGCCTTCCGGCTCATCGCCGTGAACCCCACCGATAAAGAGAATTGGGCGTTCTGAAAAGTCACTCGAACTGTGTGATTTTTTATACAGCTCGATCGGTGTGCCTTTCGCGGTGAGTGCCCAAGAAGTTTGGTGAAAAATTTTTCCTTGCATGACATAATTAAGCCTGTTTTTTTCAGAGAAGAAAAGCTTTTAAAAGGAAGTTCGCACATGTCAGAAAAAGCATCTGAGAAGTTGACGGTGATCGCGCTCGCGGCAGGAAAAGGGACTCGCATGAAGTCGCCTCTTCCTAAAGTCCTTCATCCCGTAGCCGGTCGCCCTATGATTGAAAAAGTGATTCAAGCTTCTAAACAAGCCGGCGCCGCCGAAGTTCGCGTGATCGTTGGTCACGGCCAGAACTTGGTACGCCAAGTGGTCGAGCCTATGAACGTGGCTTGTTACGTTCAAGATGAACAACTGGGAACAGCACACGCGGTTCGTTGCGCAAAACCAGAAACCATTGAAGGTGATGTTGTGATCATGAACGGAGATCATCCGCTGATTGAAGCTTCCGACATCAAAGACTTCGTGCGCATCTTCCGCGATGAAAAATGTGATCTTGCTGTTGTCACAGCTGTTGTGAAAGCTCCTGGCGAGTTTGGTCGCATCGTTCGTCACAAAGGTGAATTGATGGCGATCGTAGAGGCGAAAGACGCTTCTGCTGAGACATTGAAAATTGACGAGATCAATACAGGCATCTACATCGTGAAAGCATCCGTGCTTGCGGAATATCTTCCTCAAATCAAAAACAACAATTCTAAAAAAGAATTCTACATCACGGATTTGATCTCTCTTTGCATTCAGGACAAATGCCGCGTGCAAGCGATCAAGTCGACACCGAAAGTGGCTGTCGGCGTGAACAATCAAGTGGAGTTGGCGAAAGCGACTCGCATGATTTTCAGACGCAAAGCTTTGCGTTTGATGGAAGAGGGCGTTTTGATGATTGATCCACGCACAACGTATGTGGAAGAATCCGTGGAAATCGGCGCGGGGACTGTGATCTACCCGAATGTGTTCATTCGCGGTCGTTCCAAAATCGGTTCTTTCAGCGTGATTGAATCCAACTGTTTCATTTCCGATTCAGAAATTGCCGACAGCGTGCAAGTGCGCGGTGGAAGCTATTTGGAAAACTCAAAACTTCACAACCGTGTTTCTGTCGGACCTTACGCGCGTTTGCGTCCTGAAACAGAAATCATGGAAGAAGCTCACGTTGGAAACTTCGTTGAGATGAAAAAAGTGAAGTTTGGCAAAAAATCAAAAGCAGGACATTTAACATACTTGGGCGATGCTGAAGTGGGTGAAGAGGTCAACGTGGGTTGCGGAACGATTACATGCAACTACGCTGCGGATAGAAAGAAATATAAAACGAAGATCGGAAACCGCGTGTTTGTGGGAAGTGACACACAATTCGTAGCTCCCATTGAAATCGGCGATGATGCTATCATCGGTTCAGGTTCAACGATCACTAAAAACGTACCAGCAAAAGCTTTGGCCGTGGCCCGTGGAAAGCAGTTCGTAAAAGAAAACTACGCTCCTAAAGCTGTTGAGTCAGAGACAAAAGAGTAGGTGAAGCATGTGCGGAATCGTCGGCTATTTAGGCCCTCAAAACCCTAAAGATATTATTATCAATGGTCTTAAAAAACTCGAATACCGTGGCTATGACAGCGCCGGTGTTGCGATTTTAGATCAAGGCAAAACCAAGCGCGTGCGTGCTCAGGGGAAATTAAAAGCTCTTGAAGACAAACTCACGAGCGAAAAATTCGATGGTCATATCGGCATCGGTCACACTCGTTGGGCGACTCACGGTAAACCTTCTGAAAGAAACGCCCATCCGCACCAAGTGCGCGGAATCAATCTTGTGCACAACGGGATCATTGAAAACTATCTTGAAATCCGCGAAGAGCTTTTGGCGCAAGGGGCTGAGATCACGTCAGACACAGACTCTGAACTTGTGGCGCACTTGATTGCGAACGAAATTGAAACGACGAAAGATCTTTTTAAGGCCGTTGAAGGTGTCTTGCAAAAAATCCGCGGCGCTTTCTCAATCCTTGTGATGTGGGAACAAGAGCCGGATCGTTTGGTGGCATTTAAAGATGGCCCACCTCTTGTTGTCGGTCTTGGTTCCAAAGAAGTGTTTGTCGCCAGTGACGTTCAGGCATTGATCCAATACACAAAACAATTCGTGTATCTTGAAGATCGCGAAATCGCGAATATCAAAGGCGCCGACGTGCAATTCTTCTCTGCCAATGGTTTCCCGATTCAAAAGAAGATCGTGGAGCTGAATTGGAATCCAGAGATGGTGGAAAAGCAGGGATACGCTCATTACATGCTGAAAGAAATCTACGAGCAACCGCGTGCTGTCGCAGCTGCGATTGAACCGCATGTGAATCCTGAGAACTTCTCCGTCGCTTTAAAAAACATCGGCTTCGGTGGTCAACCTGTTCAGAAATTAGAAGAGCTTGATAGCAAAGCAGACTGGGCAAAAACGCAGGAAGTGTTTAAAAACATCGACCGTGTTTTCATCATCGCCTGCGGAACAAGTAACTATGCTGGCATGGTTGGAAAATATTTGATTGAACAGTTGGCAAAAGTCCCTGTGGAAGTGGATATCGCCAGCGAATTCCGTTATCGCAATCCTGTGATTCCACCAAAATCTTTGGTCGTCACGGTTTCTCAAAGTGGTGAGACGGCAGATACTTTGGCAGCGATTCGCATGGCCAAAGAAATGGGCGCGACGACTTTGAGTATCTGTAACGTGAAGAACTCAACAATCGATCGTGAAGCTCATGGTCATTTGTACATGAACTCAGGTCCTGAAATCGGTGTGGCTTCAACAAAAGCTTTCACAAGCACGATGGCTGTTCTTCACTGTTTGTCGATTGCGATTGCTCGCACTCGCGGAACAATGAATGAAGCAACGGAAAAAGAATTGGTTAAAGCCATCCTCGCAGTTCCAAGTCAGATGGAAGGCGTTTTGGCTTATGACAAATATTTCGAAGAAGCCGCTTCTGGTTTAAAACTTTTCCGCGGTTTCCTTTACATGGGTCGTGGCACAAGCTTCCCGATTGCGATGGAAGGGGCTTTAAAACTCAAAGAACTGGCTTACATGCACGCCGAAGGCTATGCGGCTGGCGAAATGAAGCACGGTCCTTTGGCGTTGATTGACGAGCGTATGGCGATCGT
>NZ_CAMLDV010000181.1 GCF_946478835.1 uncultured Bdellovibrio sp.
GAGGAGCCGACAAGACCTACTTTGATTTTCTTCACAGAACACCCACGCGTTGCATTTCAGCTTTCAATTTTTCTGTATGCTCAGGAGTGAGCTCCATCATCGGTAAACGCAATGAAGCAGAATCAATGATTCCCATCAAAGCCAACGCTTTTTTCACAGGGATTGGGTTGGCTTCCACAAAAAGTAAATTGATAAGATCCATGTATTTTTTGATATCCGCTTGCGCTTTATCAAACTGGCCTTCAAGCGCCCATTTTCTCCACTGAACCATTTGTTTTGGAATCACATGAGTCGCCACAGAAATCACACCATGACCGCCGGCCTGAAGGAAATCCACGTAAGTACCGTCATCACCAGAAAGCATCACAAAATCTTTTCCGCAAGCTTTGATGATTTCTTTTTCAAGATCAATTTTCCCTGACGCTTCTTTGATGCCAATAATACCTGGAACCTTCGAAAGATCGCCGATAGTTTTTGCTTCAAGAGACGTGATCGTGCGACCAGGAACATTGTAAAGAAGCGTTGGAATTTTCACAGACGTCGCAACAGTTTTAAAGTGCTCATACAAACCACGTTGCGGAGGTTTATTGTAATAAGGCACAACAACTAAAAGAGCATCACCACCCAGAGCTTCCGCTTTTTTAGAGTCTTCAATTGTTTTTGCTGTGCTGTTAGAACCTGTACCGATAATCAAAGGGACTTTATCGCCGCAGAACGAGCGAATGTGCTTAAATAATTCAGCCACTTCTTCCGAAGACAACGTCGGGCTTTCCGCTGTTGTTCCATTCACAACAAAACCATCAACGCCGCCATCGAGTTGTTGTTTCAACAGACGATCCAAAGACGCATAATCAATTTTGTCATTTTTAAACGGTGTTATTAAAGCTGTAAACGTGCCTTTGAAATTTTTCATCCGACCACCTCAAGATTGTATTTAAATTCTCCAACAAAAACGGCGTCACCAATCATCAATGGATGAGAGTCGCCTTCTAAGAAAACCACCTGCATAAGGCCGCCAGGCATTTGCACTTCCACTTGTTTTTCGGAAGTCTCTTTTGCATACACCAAAGCCGCCGCAACAGCACCTGTGCCGCAAGCCAATGTGTAATCTTCCACACCGCGCTCAAAAGTAACAGCTTTGATTTTTCCACGGCTGTCTTCCGCATAGAAAGTGACATTCGCACCCGAAGGACGCAAATCATGGTGAGAGCGCGCTTCTCGGGCCATTTCTTTCAATGACGTCGCATCGGCGATATTGTGAATTTTTTGAACCAAATGCGGAACTCCGGTGTTCACCAACGCAAACTCTTCTGTAGAGCTGGATTTCGTTTTAAGTTCAATGCGCTCTTGAATGAAGCGAGCTTCTGGCATACGCACGCGGATTTTTCCATCACCTAAAATTTGTGCTGTGACAAGGCCTGCGCCTGTTTTAAATTTCAGCGTGCTTTTTTCTGGATTTGAACTTTCTAGATTTTCATAACAAAAACGGGCGGCACAACGAGCGGCATTGCCACACATTTCTGCTGTCGAGCCATCGTTATTGTAAAAGTCCCAAACAAAATCAAAACCGTCGCCACCGGATTGAATAAGAAGAAGGCCATCAGTACTCACACCTAAAACACGATCGCAAACAAGTTTTGCGAAATTCGCGCGAGTCATGCCAAGATGTTTTTCGATGTCTTCCCAGGCAGATCCCTTGCGCGCATCAATCAAAGAAAACGTATTTCCTGCTCCCGACATTTTTGTGATGGTCACAGGCAGGAAGTTTTTCATCGCTCCTCCGTCTCAGCAGAAGAACTGTCCTCTTGATCGCGAGTTGTGGATTTTTTCGTGGGTTTCTTTTGAGCGTCTTTAAAAGTAGGTTCACCGCGTCCCAGCGGCGCGGGGTTGAGGGGTGGCAAAGGACGGCCTTTCACTCCACAACCCAGTGGCAATAAGAAAACCAAAATGAGGGCTATTTTATTCAGACGTTCCATTCATCCCCTTAAGCTCGCTTTCCACCTCAGTTAGGCGGCGGCAAAGCATGGGGTCTATCATATACTGTCTATACTGGTTCGCTGAAATGTTTTTGCAGGTCATCACGTATTTCTGAGCAATGTCTAGATTCGACTTTTTCTGCGCTTGATCGAACTTCCAGATCCAATAGAAAGACTCTGGGTACTTTTCGTCGGCTTTTTTCAGAGTTCCGAGAGCCTCTTGCGCCTTTGTAAGGTTTTTAGCAGACAAAAACTTATCCATTTCCAAAGCCAGCCAGAACTTTTGCTGCGGAGACTTCTTCATCGCCACAGTATCCGCGACCTTTTGGTATTCAAGCCATTTTCCCTGGCAGGCAAGGGCTTGAGCCATACTCAGTTTTAAATCTTCATCAAAACTCACTAGCGTGAGTTGTTTTTGTACAGCCTCCTGCGCATTTTTGCAGTCACCTTTAGCAATCATCAAACGCGCAAGCTCATTCACGATGGAGAAATTATCGGGCTCAATGCGCGAAGCTTCGCTCACTTTATCCAACGCCTGGTTCACGTCGGTTTTGCGCAAAGAAACACCGGTTTCAAAAAGTTGTTGGGCTTTATCACTAAAAAATATAGTCGAGACTTCAGCGACGGTTTTTTTAAGTTCGGCAACGGCTTGGGGACGAGTTTCTTTTTGAATTGCGCTTGAGAGAATGTTCAAAGCCTGCTGGCGATCCCGCTGCAAACTTAAGTTGTACGCTTTTTCGATAATATCTTTGTAGGTCTCAGACTTACCGTTTTTTGTCTGAGCAAAAAGAGAAGGGCCAGAAAAGAGAAGAGCCACCCCAAGGGTGGCTCTTAGCAAAACCAATTTCATTAATTAGTTCTTTTTGAAAGATTTCAAAACAACAGTCACTTCGCCGAATTGGCTTGGAGCAACTTGTTTCAACATACCAGAAAGTGGAACTTGCTCTGGGTTGATCCATGCGTTGATTTCAGCGTTTTGCTCTTTGTCTTTAAGACGAGCGTGGATGCAATCGAAAGTTCCAGCAGGAACAGTGATTCTGTCTTCTTTAACGTCGATAACTTCAACATCTTGTTTTGGTGGTTGTTGTTCTTTACCGTTAACGATCATTTTTTTGATTTCACCAGTGTTTGGATCGATCAAAGTTTCAACTTTTTGTTTTCCAGCGAAACCAAGATCCATGTTTTGATCCATCCAGATGCCATCAGCAGCAACTGAACGAACTGCCATCGTCATAGATCCTTTGATGAATCCCATGTCGATGTTGTAGTTAGCTTGGTCGCCAACTTTCCAGTCCAAACCCATTGTTTGAGCTTGATCCATGATAGCTGCGTTTTGGATGTTCGCAACAACTTCAACTGCAGACGGAGCTGCAACTGCATTGATAGAGAATGCAAGACCTAGAACGGCAATAAGAGCCTTAACCATAAATTCCTCCTTGAATGGTTTTTCTTTTTCGTTGTGTATTAATCACACCACGACCAAGGGAGGTACAGTCAAGGTTCAAATCATTGTTCTCTAAAACTACTCACTAAAACTTGACGCGGCTTGCTGCCGTTGGCTGGGCCGACAACACCTTCTTTTTCAAAGATTTCTATCAAACGCGCGGCGCGCGGATAGCCGAGTCTAAATTTTCTTTGAATCAAAGACGCAGAGATTTCTTTTTGTTCTGAAGCCCACGATAAAATTTCATCGTAGCGTTCGTCATACTCCTCGTCACCAAATCCAGAACCACCACCAGAATCACCAGCTTCAGCACCATCGCCACCTGCAAATCCATCCAGAGCACGCATCGCGAGTGGATCATACTCAGGCTCTGCTTGAGCTGCCCAGTGTTTCACAACGTTTCCGATTTCTTTATCTGACAAATAAGGTCCGTGATGACGAGTTGGTTTTCCCACGCCCGGAGCCTGGAAGAGCATATCTCCATTCGGAAGAAGACGTTCTGCACCTGAATCATCAATGATGATACGCGAATCCATTTTCGAAGCGACTTTCAAAGCCACACGACCTGGAATATTTGTTTTAATCAAACCCGTCACAACGTCTTTACGCGGAGACTGCGTTGCCACAATCAAATGAATACCGCAGGCGCGCGCTTTTTGTGTCAGACGCTGAATTGGTTCTTCGATGTTTTGTTTTTCAACGATCATCAAATCAGCCAACTCGTCGACAACGATCACGATGAAAGGAAGCGGTTGGAAGTAGTATTGTTCTAACTTCGCTTTTCCTTCTTCCAACTCCTGATTCACTTTTTCGTGTTCTTCAACTTCCGCTTTCGAAAGAGCGCCGGTCTTTTCATTGAAGGCTTCAATTTTACCAACGCCAAACTTCGACAAAGACTTATAGCGTTTTTCCATTTCACGAACAGCCCACTTTAAAGCTGTCGCTGCTTTCTTAGGTTCTGTCACGTGTGGAAGAACCAGGTGAGGCACCGTCGAGAACGGAGCTAAGTCGACCATTTTTGGATCGATCAACACAAGTCTTAAAGTTTTAGGAGAGTGACGGAAAAGAAGTCCAGTAATGATCGAACCAACAAACACCGACTTACCAGAACCCGTTGTACCTGCGATCAATAAATGCGGCATCTTACGAAGATCAACAACTTTAGGTTCGCCGTCCACCGCGCGACCTACCGCCATTGGAAGAGCAAGGTCTTCACTCCAGAATGTGTCTTCGGCGATCAGGTCTTTATAATAAACCGTTTCACGCTTTAAGTTTGCGGTCTCGATACCAACAACATCTGTTCCTGGAATGTGACCGACAACGCGCACGGATTCAGAAGACAGTGCGAGGGAAAGATCGTCTTCAAGTTCCGAGATCTTGCTGATTTTAACGTCGGCGTTGGGTTTAAATTCATACATCGTAACCAGTGGACCTGGTTTCGCGTCTTGAATTTGTCCTTCAATAGAGAAGTTTTTAAGTTTCTCAACCAACGAATCCGCTTTTCTTTGAATCTCAGCCTTATCAATTTTAATACGCGACGCTGGAGGATCTTCTAACAATGCCAATTTCGGCATATCCCAATTTTCAATACGACGCGGAGGTTTTGCCTTCATCACGACTTTACGTTTTTGCGCAAGCTTCACGGCCGGAACTTCTTCTTCGTCCTCTTCCTCTTCAGATTCGTCATCAGCCTCATCCGCGGCCAGGGCCGCGTCTAAGTCGTCTTCCTCGTCCTTTTCTTCCTCTTCGTCTTTACCTACAAATTTTTTGTCAGAAAGAGGGAAGACCGTTTTAGGTTTTTCTTCTTTTACTTTCAAAGCTTTTGGTTTTTTTGTGTCTTTCACAAACATGCCGGCAAAGAACGCAGCAATTTTATCGCCGACTTTTTTCTTTTTAAGCATCGCCAAAAATCCGCGCGGAGTTTCCGTAAGCTCCTGCAAAGATTTTTCAAAGTAAAACACAACAAGCACAGCCATCAGTGACAACAAGATCACTTGAACGCCGATCGAGTTAAACGCGCGAATCAACGCTTGAGAAACTCCCAAACCTAAAAGACCGCCCAAATAAATTTGCTCGTGGAAAATCTTCGTATTTGGCAAATACAGGGACAGAAGAGCCGCGATATTTACGATTAATAACAGCGCCCACACGAAGCGAATATTTTTTAAATTGAGGGATTCTCCCTTAAAGCTCGCATAGGCCATTTTCAGACAGCTTCCGACGACAACCCAGGCCGCCAAGCCAAAGAATTGATAAAGCATATCGGCTAGAAAACTCCCCACAATGCCACAATAATTTGAAGCTTTGAGGCCTTGTCCGATAGAATTCATGGAAGGGTCATAGGGATTGTAGCTTACCAGTGCGAGGGCGAGGAAAAGCCCTATGCCTAAAAAGCTAATAGCGATAACGTCCTGACGAAACTTTTTGAGGAATTGGTTCATTTAAAAAATTTACGAAATTCCGCTGAGTTAGTCATGCTTATGAAGCGTTCCTTGACTTAGGACCTGTGAGGGAGCACACATCAATCACTCTATATGCTTAAAATAAATGAGATTTTCTATAGTATCCAAGGCGAAACGACTTATGTGGGGAATCCCACGGTTTTCGTGCGTTTAACGGCCTGCAATCTGCGCTGCACTTACTGCGACACAAAATATTCTTACTATGAAGGCGAAATGCAGGCCCTTGAAAATATTTTGCAAGAAGTCGCCAAACACAAAGCTCCTTATGTTTGCGTCACAGGTGGTGAACCTCTTTTACAAAAAGAAGTTCACACGTTGATGAACACTTTGTGTGATCAAGGTTACAAAGTTTCTTTAGAAACAAGCGGATCAAAAAGTGTGGAACACGTTGATCCGCGCGTAAAAATTATTTTGGATGTGAAAACTCCTGACAGTGGTGCAGCAGATTCTTTTCTCATGGAGAACATCGGCTTTTCCACTCCCAGCACGGAGTACAAGTTTGTGATCTGTTCTGAAAAAGACTTTGAATGGTCCGAAGAATTCTGTCGTCAACATAATTTATTTGAAAAATTTGTGGTTTTATACAGCCCATCATACGGCCAAGTGTCTGAACGCTGGTTGGCAGAAAAAATTTTGCA
>NZ_CAMLDV010000182.1 GCF_946478835.1 uncultured Bdellovibrio sp.
AAAACTTTACGGCGTGACTATTCAAGAGCGCGGAGTTTCCACAATGGTTTCTGTTTCTCTTCAAGATATTAAATAAGAATCAGAAATCGAAGACTGAAAATTCTAAAACCCGTAGAGAAATCTACGGGTTTTCTTTTTTAAACCCCGTGGATGGAGATTTCTCATCACATTCTCAATTAGCTTGTTGCACAAGAGAGTCATTGTCAGGTCGCCGGTGAGGGCTTAAGTTTCGAGTCCTAAATACATTCGTGGAGAATTTATGAAATCCGTTAAATTGATGGCACTAGGTGCTTTGTTTTTTGCTACGTCTGCTCACGCAAGCGAAGCGTTCTTTGGTTATTCTTACGTGGCAGACACTCACGCCAAAGGAACTTGGGAGTACGAACAGCACAACACTTTGAGATCTGGAAAAGGCGAAGGCGAGTACAACGCTTTGGACGTTAAGTTTGAACTTGAAACGGGTATCACCGATAAGTTGCAAATGGCTCTTTACTTGAACACGTCTTACAACAACGTGAGCGGCAATCCTGAAATTGCTGACATCAACGAATTTGATGTGAACGGTTTGTCAGTCGAATTCCTTTACAATGTTCTAAGCCCTTATAAAGATTCTTTCGGTTTGAGCTTCTACGTAGAACCAGAAGTTGAAGTTCGTAAGAGTTCCTCAGGCCAACCTGTGAATAAAAAAGCGATCGATGCAAAAGTTATTTTGCAAAAGAACTTCTTAGAAAATTCTTTGGTCACAGTTTTGAACTTGAAACTTGAGCCGGAGTGGAAACGCGATGGAACTGAGCGCGAGTCATCACTTGAAGCAGGCATCACTGCGGGTGTTACTTACCGTGTTCAACCAAAAACATACGTAGGTTTGGAAATCGTGAACGACTTCGAATACGAAGACATGAACTTTGCAAAACAAGAATTCTACGCTTGGTCAGCAGGACCGACTGTACACTATGCTGCTGATAACTTCTGGTGGACTTTGACAGCTCTACCACAAATTTCAGCATGGCCAAAAACAGATGCTGACTTGAATTTGGATGAAAAAGAAAAATTCCAAGTTCGCTTCAAATTCGGTATTCCTCTAGCCGAATAAGTGCCAGGGGATTTTTTACGTCTACACTGCATTACAAAAAGGTACGCCGTACCTCTAAACCCTGTAGCGCCAGCTACGGGGTTTGTTTTATAGTGAAGTGGCTGGAGGCCTTGTGCGTATTTTAGCTATTTCCGGAAGTCTTCGTGCTCAATCGACAAACACGTATCTTTTGAAAGCCACGACGGAATTAGTTCCTGCCGGAGTAGAAATTGTTTTCTATGAAGGCCTTGCTTCACTTCCGCATTTCAATCCGGATTTAGACACCGAAAGTCCTCCGCCAACAGTTTCTGATTTTAGAAATGAATTGAAATCATCCCACGCACTTTTAGTGTGCAGCCCCGAATACGCTCACGGAATTCCCGGAACTTTAAAAAATGCTCTCGACTGGATCGTGAGCAGTGGGGAACTTGATGGCATGCCTGTGGGCTTGATCAATGCATCGCCGTCTCCGACGGGACCGACTTATGCGCAAGAAGCTTTGAAAGAAGTTTTAAATGTGCTTTCTGGAAAGCATGTCATTGAAGATGCCATCGTCAGCGTTTCTGCAGTAAGAACAAAGTTGGATGAAAAAGGAAAGATAACGGATGCCTCTTTAAGAGAGGCCCTAAAGTCTGGGGTGAACGCGTTGGTTAAGGCCGCCGCTGAAAAAGGCATCCGTTAGGTAAAGGCGGGATCTACTTCACGTACTGAATAATTGCGTCTTCAGCGAAGCGGACTTTTTTGAGATTTTGGAAAGAATCTTCAGGATGTCGATATCCCAAAGCGACTGTAGCAACGGTTTTGTAACCCGAACCCTCAAGATCCAGGATTTTGTCGTACGCCGACGGATCTAAACCTTCCATCGGAGTCGCATCGATTTTCAACAATGCAGCGGTTTGCAACAAGAACCCCATAGCAATATAAGCTTGGCGTTGTGACCACACGCGGATTTTCTCCTCGGGAGCTTTCGCCAGGTTTTCAATCATCATATTTTTATAGCCATCCAAAGACTCGGCCGGAACATTACGAACCTCGACGATACGATCGACATACTTTTGGATGAATGGCGGATCGATCTCAGGTTTGTACAAAAACACCACATAATGGCTCGCGTCCGTCACTTGGGTTTGATTCCAAGATGCGGCTTTTAGCTTTTCACGGATCTCAGGATTTTCAATCACGAGAAACTTCCAAGGTTGCACGCCGTACGAGGAGGGGGAAAGCTGCAACGATTGTTTTAGAAGGTTCCAGTCATTGTCTGAGATCTTTTTTGTCGCGTCATAGCGTTTTGTGGCGTATCGCCATTCTAAGGCTTCTTTAATGTTCGCATGATTCATATTTATCACTCCAGTGCGTTTGAGTCTTAATGTAACAGACACAAGCACAATATAATCAGCGTTAAATCTAAATGCAACAGTAAAACGCACAATTAAAGTGAGTCCTCCTTATAATCGCTAATAAAGAGACCTTAGGTCCTTAAGATTGTTTATTTTTGAGGCTTAGGGTATGCTCAAAGCATGGTTGATCAAAGATTCTCTGTCTCAGTTCATATCATGACGGCGCTGGCCTTTCACAAGGGCGAGCTGATGACGTCAGAACAGCTTGCTGATAGCATTCGCACGAATCCAACTGTGATTCGCCGTTTGGTTGCAAAGCTTGTTGAGGCGGGGCTTCTTGAATCCTTCAAAGGAAAAGCCGGTGGAGTGCGCCTTTCAAAAGCCGCCAAAGAAATTTCTCTTAAAGATATTTACACCGCTGTCTGTGATAAGAAGTTGATTGCGACTCCGGATAAAGAACCTGCGAAGCAGTGTTTGGTGAGTTGCAATATGGGAAAACTTCTTGATGAAGTCGTCAATGGTATTGAAATCAACTCCATGAATTATCTTTCTAACATTCGTCTTTCCGAACTCACTTCCAAGATTAAATAAAGACTGTCAGCGAGGCCTGTGTGATTCCTCAATTTCTTCCTGAACTGATTACTTCCGAAAGAATCACGTTAAGGAAGCACAGTCTTGATCTAGCCGAAATCATGTTTCGTTATGTTGATGAGGATCGCGAGCGTCTTGGTAAATTCTTGCCATGGGTTGCTTGGACTAAGGGCATTCATGATGAACGCGACTATATTGAGATGACCCATCGTCAATGGAAAGACTATAAAATGTTCGACTATGGAGTTTTCCTTAACGATGGAAATACTTACGTTGGCAATGTCGGCGTTCACACGATTGCCTGGGATCACAACCGCTGTGAAATTGGTTACTGGATCTTAGGAAAATTCGAAGGCAAAGGTCTTATTAGCGAAGCGGTTCAAGCTTTGGAGAAAACACTCTTTAACGTCGGCTTTTATCGCATCGAAATTCGCTGCTCAGGAATGAACGCAAAATCGGGAGCCGTGGCGGAAAGATGCGGTTACACTTTAGAGGGCCGCCTTCGTAAACACAGTATTGAAAACGGTCAGCGCCGCGATACTTTAATCTACGCGAAACTCCGCAATGGATAAACGCATTTCAGAACTTCACAAAAAAGCCTGCGAAAGAGGAGAGGATACGTACATTGATCCCGACACGGGCTATCTGGTATTCACGGAACTATTTCATAAGCGCCGAGGTCATTGTTGTGAATCGGGCTGCCGTCATTGTCCTTACGGCTTTAATAAAAAATCCAACGACGAAGATTCTCAAAACTAAAAAGTGTTTCAACTAGAAACGTTGCTTGGGATTGCTTCTTGCATCCATAAATCTCATACACCCGAAATCAAAACAGGGAGACCTTGAGTGAAAAACAAGTTAGCACTTGCAGACTGCAAAGACGTTCTTTTAAAACTGTCTCTAATTGCAACTATGTTTCTGTCACCAGAAATCTCTCTGGCTCGCAAGGCGAACGCAGCGGGCGGCTTTTACACTGTCTATCGTTATGATGTAGCGGCAAAAGGTTCGTGCGTTCCTGATCACGATTCAACTCCGAAAGAAATTCTTCGCCGCAACGGAATTAAATATTCCGGCAATCCTTCAGAGCAGGAAGTGGCCGCTCTCGCAAAAGGCATTGCTCAAGTAGAAAATCTTTTAGGTGATCCATTGCCGATTCCTTGGCGTCAAAATTATAACTTTATTACGGCGACTGGAAAATGGAATCAAGGCGCGACATCTATCAACGTCCGTCGTCCTAAAGGTTCACCCAAGGGCACCAATGTCGGCCGTATGATGCATGAATTGGGACATAAAGTTGGAAACTCAGGTGTGTATCAAAAATATCAAAGTTTCACGGGCCGCACTCGTTGCCGTATCACGGGTTATGCCGCTTCAAAATTCAACGAAGAGTTCGCGGAAGTTTTTGAGGCTTACGTTGTCTATCCGGATCTTTTAGAACAAAAATGTCCCAAGGCGTTTGAGTTCATGTCTAAAAAATTATTTCCAAATACGAACCATAAAATCTCAAGTTGCGACAGAAATTCGGATGATCAGAACCCCGAAACGCCTTCGGTTGTTCCGCTCCCAATTCCTCGTCCATCGGATTTAGGAAACGTGGCTGAAGTGGAAACGGACGAAGATGCCGTTATCACACCTGATAACGGAGACGACGAAGACGATGATGATGATGTTGTTGAAGCGAGTCCTTCACCGGAAGAAAATTCTTTGCCTGTAGCGCGCATCCCAATTCCGACGCCACGTCCATCACGGGGAGCGAAATAGAAATTTTTGAGATACTTTGACCATTTCTTAATTTAGTGAAAAAAGTGTTGTCAGATTTCTTTGAAATAAACAGCGCAACAGAGGTGCCTGTCCAGGACTTTGGCACTTTTCTTTAAAGAAAAACACAAGATTCTGTTTTTGAGGCACCATGCTTCCCGCAAGCCCTGCTATCCTTGTTGCAGGTGGGGTGCGACTGTTATGTCTTTTAATTATAACAAGAATAAGGAACATCATTCGCAAGATAGTTTTTGGACGTCCTATTCGGATTTGTTTTTAGGGTTGAGTACGATTTTTCTTTTATTGTATGTGACAGCCAGTCTTCGAACAGGAACAGAAGGATTGCGAAATCAAATTGAGAACCAAAAGCTTTCCATGAAAGTGGAAGAGTTGGAGCATCAATTGAAAATGTATGAATCAGTCAAGAATGACTATATCGAAAACCAGGCCACGAAGGACGAGGCTCAAGAGTATCAGGAGCTTATGGATAAGCTCACTCTCTTGCAGGAAGATGCGAAGAGTGAAAAAGATCGCTTAGTGCAAGAAGCTCTTGAAAACGAAAAAAAGGTCAAAGCTCTTAATAAATACCAACAAATGGTTCGCAACGTCTTAAACTCTAATAAGATGGCGAAGGCAAAAATCATCAACCGTGATGATTTGATCAAAGAACAAGATGTCGAGATCGAAGGCCAGGAACAAACCATCACTGAGTTGAACCAGGATATTCAATCGAAAAAACAACTCATCGCTCAGGGCGAAAACAAAATCAAAGAAACGCAGGCCGCGTTGCAAAAGCGTGTGAACGAACTTCGTTACGCTTATAAAATGAATAAACTTTCTAAAAACCTGTTTGAGCAAAAGATGGCTCAAGCCCGGGCTGAAAACCATCAAAAAGTTCAGCAGCTGACAAATGTGAATGCGCAATATCAGGCGCAATTACAACAAGCCAGCGCGCAGTTGGGGCAAGTTCAGGGAGAACTTTCGAAAACTCAAGGTATGCTGACAGAAAAAGAACAGGAAGCGAAATATCTCGCGGGAACTCTTTCAAAAACGAAAGCCGAATCGCAAGCTAAGATGGCAGCGATGTCACAGGGATTTGCGGCAGAGAAAGCAGGAATGCAGGCAGGCTTTGCTGCAGAAAAAGCAGGTTTGCAACAAGGTTTAGCCGCCGAAAAAGCAGCGGCAGCGCAGAAGCTGGCAGCAGCTCATGCTGGGCTGATGGCGGAGCGCCAAGCGGGCGCACAAAAAGTAGCAGCCTTACAAGGACAGTTGAGCGATACGCAAGGACAGCTTGCCAAAGCAAAAGCTGAAATCGAAGCGCGAAAAATGGTGGCGGGAGAAATCCAACGCGGTTTTGCTAAAGCCGGTGTTAAAGCTGATATCGATTTACAAACAGGTGACGTGGTTTTGGATTTCGGTCAGGCTTACTTTGACAGCGACTCCGACCGTTTGAAAAAGGAGATGAAAGGCGTTCTGGAAAAAGCGATGCCGATTTATTCCAAATCGCTGTTCGGAAATCCTAGAGTGTCTGACAAAATTTCTGCGGTGGAGATCATTGGTTTTGCTTCTCCAACATACCAAGGTCGTTTTATCGATCCACAAAGTTCTAAGGCTGAAGATAAAGTGGCCCTCAAGTACAATATGGATCTGAGCTACCGTCGCGCGAACTCGATTTTAACTTATATTCTAGATCAACAAAACGTTCAGTTTTATCACCAAAAAGAGCTTC
>NZ_CAMLDV010000183.1 GCF_946478835.1 uncultured Bdellovibrio sp.
TATCTTGAAGAAGAAGAGCAGTGGGAGAATCAAAAAAATCGCGACTTGGAAGGTTATAAAAAAGATAAGAAGAGAGAATCCATGAGCGAGGAAGGCCCTGAAGCAAAAGCTGACGCGGCCGACAAAAAAAGGTACGAAGAAGCGCAAGAGGCTGAACGCAAAGCGTACGCTGAGAGAAAAAACAAAAACGAAGAAATCAATCGCCTTGCCCAGCATCTGCCAACAGAAGAACAAGAATTGGGTCTTGAAGAGTTAAGACCTCGCTACGAATACCGCAAGCGCGCTCTTTTTGGAGCACAACCTAAATACGGAAAAATGCCGGGGGGAAGTGGTTCTTCTTCAGGAGGAAGTTCCTTTGGTGGAGGCGGAAGTTCCGGTTCTTCATTCCCACCACCACCTACATTTGATGATTTTGGAGACGGTGGCTACGTGCCTGCTCCAAATATGTCCGACGATTTCGGTGATGTTCCACCACCGCCGCCACCTCCACCACCACCGCCATTTGGAGGCGATGACTTCGGAGGATTCGGGGGAGGAAGTGATTTCCCACCTCCACCACCACCGCCGCCACCATTCGGAGGAGACGACGGAGGAGACTTCTAAGATTCTTTTAGAAGTTCTTCCGTTGAAAGACCGGCGTATTGTTTGATGCCTCGCATGAGGTACCAGAAGATTCCCAACAGAAACAAGATTGAAGGAACCATGATGATGGCCATTGACCAGGTTGTCATCGTGGCGATTTGATCGTTGAGTACTAAGGATTGAGCTTCTGGCGAAAGAGTCGTGTCGATATTAATAAAAATTCTTCTCGCCAAAACAAAATTGCAAATCGCACTGAATACGAAAGAAAGAGAAAGCCACAGCGTCGCTTTTCTCATGTGCTCATGAAACTCCGTTTGTTTTCCGTGCTCTGCCAGGCGCTGCTCTAAAAGATCCACCTTCATAACAGAGGGATTCAAGAAAAGCGTCTCGATAAAAGGACGTTTTGTGAAAGCCGAGCCAAAAACAAAAAGACCTACAAGAGTAGGGAAGGCGGCTTCTTTGATCGCGAACCAAAAACCATGCAGGCCCAAAAGAGCCAAGCCTCCAGTAAGAAGAACGTTCAGCAATCCCAGGGCCGAAAACGCGTTGGCCTTTTTTCTTTTTACTAAATCGTAAGCGCCATATCCCAGAGGAAATGCGAGGGCGAGTAACAATGCCGCTAAAGGGCCAATGAATTTACTCAATTTATTGAGAATTAAAACGGGCAAAACGATATTAAAAATCAGATTTAAGAGACCGTTTTCTTGTTGAGGAGCGTTCTTTTCAGTCATCCTAGCATCCTGGTGAAACTCCTGATAAAATGCAAGCCTGCGCTGTGCGTAGAGAGGTGAAATATGCCTGAACTTCCCGAGGTAGAGGTCGTCCGTCGTGGCCTTGAAGATATTCTGAAAGATCAACCGACACTCAAAAAAGTAGAGTTGAAGCGACCTGATTTGCGCGAACCCATTCCTGCTAAAAAAATCAGCACACTTGTTGGGGAAAAACTTCTTTCCGTTGAAAGACGGGCAAAGTACCTGCTTTTGTGGACAAAAAAAGGAGCGATGCTCTCTCATCTGGGGATGACAGGGACGTGGCGGGTTGCACCTCCAGGTGATGAGCGGTTGCATGATCATATTTATCTGCATTTTTCTGGCGGACTTCGTTTGGCGTACCGTGATCCGCGCCGTTTTGGTTATTTTGATTTCGTTCAAAATCCTCTGGAACACCCGAAATTAAAGGCTTTGGGGCCAGAGCCCTTAAGTTCTGAATTCACGGGTAAAGAACTTTGGGAAAGTCTGCGTGGAAAAGAAGTTGCTATAAAAATAGCCATCATGGATCAGAAAATCGTGGTCGGCGTCGGCAATATCTATGCAAGTGAGGCCCTTTTTGCTGCCGGAATCAAACCTTCTTTACCATCACATAAGTTGACGCGAGAACGGGCCGACGTCTTAGCCAAAGAGATTAAAAAAATTTTAACTCGATCCATTGAGCATGGTGGCTCGTCGATCAGTGATTTCGCTCAAGCCTCGGGTGAGAGTGGATATTTCCAGACAACTTTTCGGGTTTACGATAGAGCGGGAGAAGAATGTGTGACCTGTGGGCAACAGGTGAAATCAAAAGTTTTGGGCGGACGAAATACCTTCTGGTGTTCGCGTTGCCAAAAATAATTTTAAAAATTCGTTTGTCAAGAGGCCGCAATTTTGTGTAACTTGGTCCTTAGTCGAGTTTTGAAAACAAAAAATGCGTTAAGCATTAATTTATTAAATGAAGGGACAACAACAATGAAAGCTATCGTTATCGCGGCTTTGCTAGCACTTTCTTTCACAACTGGTTTCACTTGCTCTAAAAACCAACCTGCTGAGCAAGCACCTGCTACAACTGAAACTGCACCTGCAACTACTACTGAAGCAGCTCCAGCTGAAGGTACTCCTGCAGCTACTACTGAAGCAGCTCCTGCAACTACAGAAGCAGCTCCTGCAGCACCTGCTGGCGAAACTAAGTAATTAGATCCGAAAAGGACTAATGAACTTAAGTTCAGTAACGAAAGCCCTCGCAAGAGGGCTTTTTGTTTTTTAGGCGAACGTCATTTGCCGAATGAAAAGGACTCTTCCTCACGTTCTTTCTTATATATAGACGTGGATCCGAAATTCTTGCACATGCTCACATTAAAGAGTCTAATTATGGGTGTATTTGATAAAGGAGATACATCGTGGATTCTTTCAACTCTTTATATGGGTATTTTTTAGAGAGCTGCACATGGGCCTGGGTACTTGGTTCCATCGTCCTCTTGTTGTTTGTCGGTTTCTTCAGCAGCCCACTGATCGTGTGGACAATTGCTGTTGCAGCGATTCTTTTTGGATTCGGTGCGCCGATGTGGTTGTGGATCGTATTCGCAGTTCTTGCAGTGATCTTCAACATTGCGCCTCTTCGCGCGGCGCTTGTAACGTCAGGTGTATTCGCGATCTTCAAGAAGTTTGAATTCTTGCCAAAAATCTCTGACACAGAAAAAGCGGCGTTGGACGCCGGTGTTGTGTGGATTGAAAAAGATCTTTTCTCTGGAAAACCAAATTTCACAAACTTGATGAATGAAGTTTATCCAAATCTGACTCCAGAAGAAAAAGCGTTCATGGACGGTCCGGTAGAAACTCTGTGCTCAATGATTGATCACTGGGATATCTATAAGACAAAAGAAATTCCTGAGGACATCTGGAATTACATCAGAAAAGAAAAATTCTTGGGAATGATCGTTCCTAAAGAATACGGTGGTCTTGGCTTCTCAGCGCTTTGCCACTCTGAAGTGATCATGAAAATTTCCTCTCGCTCTTTGGCGGTTGCGATTCAAGTGATGGTGCCAAACTCTTTGGGTCCGGCGGAGCTTCTTGCTCACTATGGAACAGACTCTCAGAAAAAACATTGGTTGCCACGTCTTGCTGACGGAACTGAGATTCCATGTTTTGGTTTGACAGAACCAACAGCAGGTTCTGATGCCGGTTCAATCACTTCTTCCGGGGTTCTTTTCAAAGACACAGACGGAAAAATCAAAATCAAGTTGAATTGGAATAAACGTTGGATCACATTGGCGGCGATTTCGTCTGTGATCGGTTTGGCCTTCCGTCTTCGTGACCCAGAAAATCTTTTGGGTAAAGGCGAGGATCTTGGAATTACTTGTGCGTTGATCCCTTCAAAGACTCCAGGCGTTGTTTTGGGTCGTCGTCACGATCCATTGAACACTCCTTTCTACAACTGTCCAACACAAGGTAAAGATGTTGTCGTTGACGCTGAAGAAGCGATCGTCGGTGGTATTGCCGGTGCAGGTCGTGGTTGGATGATGTTGATGGAGTGTTTGGCGGCAGGTCGCGGTATCTCTTTGCCAGCTCAGGCAACAGGTGGTGCAAAACTCATCACACGCGTGACTTCAGCTCATGCGGTTGTTCGTCGTCAGTTCGGTGTTTCAATCGGTAAGTTTGAAGGTGTTGAAGAACCATTGGCTCGTATCGGTGCTTCAACATACACATTAGAGGCTATGAGAAAATATTGCTTGGGTGCTCTTGATAAAGGCATCAAACCAGGCGTTATCACAGCGATGCAAAAATACTACGCAACAGAGATGGGCCGTAAAGGCATCAACGATGCTATGGACATCATGGGTGGTGCGGGTATCTCTATGGGACCTCGTAATTTGTTGGCAGAGATCTACATCGCAACTCCAATCGGTATTACTGTTGAAGGTGCGAACATCATGACTCGTACTTTGATCATCTTCGGTCAAGGGGCGCTTCGTTCTCATCCATTTGCGTACTCTGAAGTGAAAGCTTACGAAGCCAATGATACGAAAGCCTTCGATAAGGCGTTCTTCGGTCACATTGGTCACATCGTTCGTAACACATGCCGCGCGATCTTGCTTTCATGCTCTCGCGGTTACTTGGCAGCCACTCCGGATTGTCATCCGCAAATGAAAATCTACTTCCGTCGTTTGTCTTGGACTTCAGCGACTTTCGCACTTCTTTCTGACGTGGCGATGGGTGTACTGGGTGGTTCATTGAAAATGAGAGAAAAAATCACAGGTCGTTTTGCCGATATCTTGGCAAATATGTACATTGCGACTTCAATCCTTCGTCGTTTCGAAGCCGAAGGTCGTAAAGAAGAAGATCTTCCATTTGTTCACTACAGCTTGAAAAACTCGATGGCTGAAATCCAAAAAGGTTTCGATGGTATTTTCGATAACTTGAAAATCCCGGGTCTTCGTTGGTTCTTCAAAGGTTGGATCGGTGCTTGGTCTCGTATTAACTCTGTGGGTTCACAAGCTTCAGACGGTTGGTCACACGCAATTGCTTCAGCAATGATGCAAGAAGGTGGCATCCGTGAACGCCTGAGCGAAGGCATCTACGTTCCTAAAGATCGCAATCAACAATTGGGTCGTTTAGAGCATGCGTTTTCTGTGTCACTAAGAGCAGAAGCGGCTGAAAAGAAAATCAAAAAAGCGATCCGCGATGGCGTTCTTCCTAAAAAGAAAACAAATCTTTTGTTGGATGAAGCTCGCAGCAAAAACATCATCACTGAAGAAGAGTTGAAACTTGTTCAAGAAGCCGATGCTGTCCGCTACGACGCGATCCTGGTAGATGACTTCTCTGAAGAGCAATACCACGCAAACAAAGTCCTCTAAAAGGTACGCCGTACCTTTTTGAATTGCACTGCACAAGAAAGGGCGCTGATGAACTCGGCGCCCTTTTTGTTTTTTCTGCGGATAAAGAACACTTTGGCGGTATTTTGTTCTTTCTTTTGCCCCCAAAGAAGAGTAGCTACTGGGATATAAAGGGGCCTTTATGAAAAAGCTCGTCCTTTGTTTCCTAATGCTAGCGTTCTCGTTTCAAGTCGAAGCTTCTTCCGGCAGTCGTTTTAAGAAAGTTCTTATTATTGTCCTGGAAAATACAGATTATGCAGACGCTTTAAAACAGCCTTTCTTGCAAAAGCTGGCTCGTCGGGGGGCTCTGCTCACACAGATGAATGGAGTCACTCATCCTTCGCAAGGGAACTATATTGCGCTATTGGGTGGGGATACCATGCAGGTGGTTAACGACAATCCTGTAAACATCAAAGGCACAAACCTTGTCGATCTTCTTGAGGTTCGTGGTTACACTTGGAAGGGTTATATTGAGGATTATCCTGGGAATTGTTTTACGGGGCCGACAAAGGGGCGTTATGCTCGTAAGCACAATCCTTTTATCAGTTTCATCGATATTGCGCAGAACCCTTCACGCTGCGCTAATATCGTCGATACAAAGACTTTCGAAAAAGACGCAGCAGCGGGGGCTTTACCATCATTCGCCCTTTATGCTCCGAACTTAGATGATGACGGCCATGACACAGGAATTGGATTTGCTTCCAATTGGTTGCAGAAAAATTTTGAGAGCAAGTTTTCAGATCCTCAATTCATGAAAGAGCTTTTGGTCATCATTACTTTTGATGAATCAAAAACTCGCAGTGGAAATCTGATCTATACAGCACTCTTAGGTGATTCTGTAGTTCCGGGTTCTTCAACAAATCAAACACTCACGCACATCGATTTAATGCGCATGATTGAAGACGAATTCCAGTTGGGAACTCTGGGCCGTAAAGACAATGCAGCTCAAGGTCCCGAAGGAATTTGGAAGTAACATAATCGTTGGAAGGGGAGTTAGCCTTTAACTCCCACATAAACATCAACGATGGCATTGTTCGGATCTTGCGCTTTTTCTCCATAGACTTCGAAATCTGTTTTGAAAAGACGTTGGCCTTTAAGTTCCGCCCAGATCTGCGCCCATGTTTCTGGAACGACAACGTAGGGAAGTCCTTTTTTTGTGACGTATATCTTATAAGAGCCAGCCAGGATTTTTTTACCGACAAGACCATGTGGAACTGAATCCAGATTGGAAACTTCGTAGCCGAGAAAATAATCGTAC
>NZ_CAMLDV010000184.1 GCF_946478835.1 uncultured Bdellovibrio sp.
TATGGCTCTTATAGCGTTAAGGAAATTTTAAACTCATGGTATTTCCTCAGTTCCGACGGCTACGTCATTTTTAATAACTTCGGGACTTTAACACAGTTAGATACTGTGAAATACACACGCTTCAGCAACGCCGGGGGATGGATGTACAAATTCTGCGGCTTTACGGAAGATCAAAAGATCCGCTGTCAAAAAAACGACAACTCCTTTGAGGAACTCTATTCTGGAGCGACTATCAAAGATTATGCGGGAAGCCCTGATCAGGGTTGTTATCTTAATAGTTCAGGACAGCTTTTATGCTGGGACAACTATTATAATTCACTTCCAACTCCCACCGTTGTTGATAACACCGACACGTACTCGCAAATTTCCGGTCACTATCAACGCGGTTGCGGGATTGTTGCAACAACGGGAGCGATGAAGTGCTGGGACAATAGCTGGAATTATACGGCGGACCCTGTCGTCTTCACGGTGCAAGATCCCGGAGTTCAGTTCGTAAAAGTTTTGGCACCTCAGAATGGATATTGGGATAATAAAGTTTGCGGTATCACGACAACGGGTGTGTTGAAATGCGGGACTCGTAACGGTGCTTACGCCGACGCCGATCCTGGCACGACGTATTCAAAAATTATTACGTCTTCATGCGGAATCACCACGGCCGGAAAATATCGTTGTGCCGATGGATTTGCTGATGGCGGAGTTTATCTTAATTGGAAACGTCCGATTGTCGTGAACAAATGGTTTACCAATTAAAGAAAAGCCCTGACGAACGTGTCAGGGCTGTATGATCTCTTAACGAGGTTGAACTTCAGGGCAAGATGGGAATGTGAAACGTTTCCAGAAGCTTTGACCAGCTTCACCGCGAGTCACAAACACTTGTGTGTCGATCGTGCGAGGAACAGTCACTGTCACTGTGCCAAACTCTACGCATTCAGGAGAACGCTCACCACCGCCTTCAAGACGCAAGCACTCTGGACGCTCGTAAGTGCGAGGAACAGCAACGATTTTAGTTTCATAGCGCACGCAATCCCATTCAGTGTAAGGACCGCCACCTTCGCCACCCGGAGCATACACAGTTCTTGGTGCCAGCTCGGCACATTGAGTGGTCGGCTCGATAGATCTGATTTCTGTATCGGTCATACAGGCATTTTCAAGTTTGATGCCGTTGATGGCATAGCCATGTGTTACAACAGCATCGCGATCCGCGAAGATTTGCGACCAAGAGCTCCCTGAGTGAACGGCGTGAGCGCTTGTTGAAATCAAAAGTGCTGCCAAAGAAAATAAAACCTTTTTCATTATAGACTCCTTACCATCGCTGTGGCGGTTATTGTTTGTTCGCGTGATGAGCAAGTGCTCGTCAACACACGAGCGAAGCTACAAAGAAACACCCGGAACGGTCTAAATACAAAAATGTAATTGCGAACTGACATTGAAATAGTGGGATTTCATCTGCAATTACACAAAAAATGCAGAAAGAATCCCATTTCATTTTTGAAGGGAAGGCCGCTGAAATTTGCGGACATAATTTTCTCTGACATGCTGACTGATATAGGTGCTAAGCCCTTTTCCAGAGCGAGCCAGGCGCTTCATTTCTTCGACATGCTTACGGCCTGGACGTTGATAATTGTAAATATAAACACTGCCATCAACAAATTGAATGGTGATGGAATCATCGGTCATTTCGTAAGCGATCACGCCGGAATTTTCACTTAAGTTTCCGTAGCGCATGGCAACCTCTTTCTCCGTAATTTTATCGAACCTTGCCAGAGCGAAAAATTAGATATCCCAGCGACTGTTATTTTAAAATTATCGAACGATGACGTTTTTGGTGACCGACAGATTTATAGACAGTCGAAAGCCACTCTATTGTGGGGCTTTCTCGGAATGAGACTTGCTACGTCTTATGACATGAAAAAAGCGGGTTCCCTTCTATTGGTTTTATTGACGTTAACGGCCTCTGCCAAAGCCCTTGAGGTGTCTGACAGCCTGGTTAAAAACCTGAGCTGCCAAAGCCTCAGCGTTGAGAATATCTACAAATCCATTCGCGACGACGCCTTCCATGAAAAGCGCAATATTCCTATGAGCAATTGGGAGTTCCGCATGGGAGCAGCCCCCTTAGCTGTATGTTGGGGGCTTTCAAGCACTCAACGCGTAATTTCTTATCTGGCAAGATATAACACGCCTTTAAAGGACAGCCCGACGAGCATGACCTCACTTTTTGATATCCTCCGTGGCGCCACCATTCATCAAGTGGTGAATCAGGACGAAAAACATTTCAGCACTTATTTGGCCGATCAACCGATTCAAAAGCTTTCTGTTTTCGCCGTCGAATCAGACAGTCTTGCAGAGAGTGAAAAACGTGGCCAGGGGTCTCTGTGGAATTTATTGGAAGAAGGCTACACGCAAAAAATTGGCGACTTTAAGCATAAGCGCAGTTTTAAAAACGAGATTGAAGCCAATCAAGGAAATCATTTCTTCCAAGCGGCAAATCTGGCGATGGTCGTTAAGAGCGCGGAAAGATCTCGCGAGGAGAATGAAGCCACCATCGAACTTTTGAAAAGTAATTTAGATCAACGAAAACTCACGTTGGTGAATTTGCGCTTAAACCGCACAACCCAACACATCGTGATGGCGAAATCTTATAAGGTTTTTAAAGGCACGATCGTCATTGAAGTGTATGACTCCAATAGTCCGGAAAAAGATCAGTATCTTTACTTTGATACCGTTCAAAAAAGATTTTACGCTCCAGAAATTTTTTATCAGGGAGAGTATCTGGGGGCTTACGTCGTCAGTGAAGAAGAGCGCGGTTTGATTGAAGACGCCCTGATGAAGTACTACCAAAATCTTTGCAATAGCGGAAACTAAGGTCGTGGTGTCGGCGGACGAGGTTCTGGATAAGAAACTCTGTTGCCAACGCCTGAAAGCATCAGCGCGTAAGAATCATGACTTGTGTGAATTTTTAAAAGGCCTTCCGCGAATTCCTCGCGAAGACACCAGTACGTCACCACAAATTCGCAGCTTTTACCCGGAACCAACTCTGACGGGCAGTTTGTCGAAGCGGTGAAAGAATCTCCGGAAATTTTCCAACTGATATTTGTGAGCGTGCTTGAGCCATTGTTACCCAAAAGAAACTTCTGTGTTTTATTTGCTGAGACAGGTAAAAGTCCGAAATCCATGTGCATGTTGAACTCGGCAGCAAAAACAGTCGACGCCATGAACGAACTGAATAAAACGAAAAGCACCGTTAACTTTTTCATGCAGGAATCCTCTTTTCTTTTTCATTGCGCTCGCAGCTTAAAAGAAAGTCAAACATCGCGAGACATTCTAAGGACACAAGTGTTTTGAATAATTTTGCGAACACGTCTCATGCCTAGTTACATAGCCTGCACCGTTGACCCTGCAAAGACCTTCGCTGAATCTGGATTTAGAAACGGAGGTAAAATGTTTTCAGCTCTTGTCTCTTTGCTTATGCTTTTTTCTCATTCGCAGGCGGCCGAACCCAGTTCGTGCACTTCTTTTCAAGAATACAAAATGGGTGTGAATCTCAAACGCACATGGTTTGAAACCTCGGGCGTGTGCATGCTTTCAGTCTCACCGGCGGATGCTTACAAGAATCTTGTCTATCGCGATTATTCATTGGCTACAGACGGGATGTTCATGGTTTTTAATCTTTACGGTAACGAAGGTGATTTCGGAGTGAGGGACTTTTTTATGTTCCCAAGAACTTCAAGTGCGCTCAGCTACCAGTGGAAAGAAGACACCCGCGAACTTCTGGTGACCCATGTGACTGGAGATGTTTTTACTTTCAATGCCGATACGGCTCAGTTGAAAAGCATTTCGGGAGCGACGGTGAAGGTGAGTGCTACGGTTTCTCGCAGCAATCGCGGCGGTGTTGAAGTTCAAGACTATAAAGGTCTTCTGTTAGATACAGGTTTCACACTGAATCAAGATCCTGCGCAAAATAGCAAGGCGACGTCGTCTCTTAAAAAGAGTGCGTCTTCATGCTCGGTGCAAAATAAAAATCTGTTCCGCTATATGAGTGACGGCGACATCGTGTTTCGCTATCAAAACGACAAAGACTTCTTTGCATATCTGAAGTCTGCCTGTCCAAAATTGAAATAATTAAAATTAGAAATTAAAAAGCCCATCTGAAGATGGGCTTTTTTTTAAAGAGCTCTAAGAAGGTCGATAAAGGCTTTGCGATCGTTATTCAGATCCAGAGTGTGAACTTTTAAATTCACCTGACGAACAAAGCTGGAGTTTGAATTCGGATTTTCTTCAAGAAGATCGCGATAGATCAGCTCATGCAGAACGAGCGCCGCTTTCTGGTCTTCATCCATCGTGTTCCAAACTGCGGGATTGATCCAGTACTGCTGAACTCCGAAACGAGTTTCATTGATTTGTACGATGCCGACGCGCAAACGGCAGTCCGTATATGGCAATTTGATTTTACCTTGATCGTGAGGGCTGTATTGGTCCAACTGAGCCATCCACTTGATTTGGCTTTTCCACTCGCCCAACCATTTAAGATATTTGCGAGCTTTCTCCATGTCGACGGCCGCAATACGACCAATCAAATCAGAAGCCTTAGTTAAATAGAAACGTTTCGTGGAGTAGTGGATCTGCGCACCTTGGGCCTCACCTTCAGCGATTTCCAAAGCTTTGATCGGAGAGTTTAAGCACTGAACGGAATAACCACCGTTACGAACCACATACTGTGCAAAAGACGGAAGGCCGATAAAAAGAGTACAAACTAATACCAGATATTTCATCATTGCTCCTTGCCTGCATGAACGGGAACCAATTGGATGCCTAATGTATAGATCTCAGTGCGCTCGCCTTGAGTGAGTTTTGTATAGACCTTCTTCCAGCACTTTTCGATTTCCTTTTTAGCCATTGGAAGATTTCTAGGGTTGATGGCCATGCTCATATAAACCATCTCGCGCTTATTGAGGGGCACTTTCGGGAAGATGTCTTTGGTTTTGTCTAAAGACTCCTGGTGAAAGCGCTGGATATCGAAGTTGGGAATATCGCTTTCCGTAGAAAGACTGCGAAGTGTTTTGCTTAACAGTCCGTCGCTATTGGATTGCAAAATACCAAGCTTCAGGAACTTGCTCACGATCATTTCCGTTTGTTCAAAAGAAAGGCCGGTCTTTTCAGCGATGGTCATAACATCCAAACCGTCCACGGAAAGATCTGTGGCGGCCAATGTATGAAAGTATTCGGCACTTGAGATCTCGGAAAATTCGTTGCGGCTGAGAACTCTTTCGATGGATTGCGTGGCTTTTTTACGGTCTTTTTCAGAGTCGTAAAACTTGTAAGCGACTTCCACATCTCCAGGAGTCAGACGAAGAGCGACGATTAATTTTTCCAAATTCTTTTTTGAAAGAGAACGTTTGCCAGTCAAAATTTCCGAAAGATGTCCTGGAGAGATCGTCGACTTCTGCGCCAGAGCACGCAAGGAAAAGCGGGGATTGGAAACTTTGATGGCTTCAAATTTGGTCGATAAAAATTGATTCAACGTTTTCATACAAGGGGCGTATTTATTAGCACCTTTCAGGTTTTTACAATGTTAAAATTTAGGTGCGGCTATTAGCGCAATGCTTCTACGCGGCAAAGTGTTCGATGGTTTTTAAAGAACAAAAACCAGAGTGAAAAAATTTCCAGGTATTCCGCCGTTTTTTTCGAACATCTTGTTGTTCGATTTTAGAACATTGAACAGTCTTTTCTGTCAAACTCTTGTTCAGAAACCCTAGGGCTCCGATAGGAAACGTGAATGTTTTTTAGCGGAGGCACTGTGTTTCAAAGATGGAAACCACTAATCATTTTGATTTTTGCGATGAGCGGGATGGCTCAAGCATCTCCGGCGTCTCTCACGTATCAAGGTCGTATTCTAAAGACAGACGGCACTCCGCTTGAATATGCGAATGTGTCTTTTTTATTTCAAATCCTAGATCCCTCTGGCGACTGTTTGATTTACCAAGAGCAAGTGAACAATGTAAATATGGCAAACTCCAAAGGATTTTTCGACGTGGCTATCGGAAAAGGCTCAATGCAGTTTCCGACAGGCGGTGGTTTTACAATTCTCGATGCGTTTAATAATTCAAAAATATTTACCTGTGGCACTTGTTCGGTGGCAGGAGGCAGTTACACATGCACAGATGGGGCGACGACTTATACATCTGTGATGGGCGATGAACGTAAACTGCGCGTGTCTTTTTATGATGGTGCAAGTTGGAAGACGATCTCGACGGATAATTCCATTCGTTCAGTTCCTTTCTCGGCATTTGCTCAGTCAGCGCAAAAATTGGGAGACAATGTTCCCAGTGATTTCTTGACGAAAGTGGGTTTGCCGAATTGCGGAGCGAATACTTTTTTAAGCTGGAACAGCGCCACAGGCACAATGACTTGTGCGGGTGTGAGTGGAGCCAGTGGTGGAACCGTCA
>NZ_CAMLDV010000185.1 GCF_946478835.1 uncultured Bdellovibrio sp.
TGCTCAGGATAGCCAGACACTCTCAAGAACCGAGAGCAGCTGTAAAAGGTGCCTGCTTCTTTTTTCTGGCTACGATGCGTAACTATTTACAAGCGGACTGCAGTGTTGCCCATTCTTGTTTTGTCAGAAGTGGTTCTGATTTTTCTTCTTTGATATCCGCTTTAAATTTCTGAATTCGTTCTTCGCTTAATGGATGTGTTGATAAGAACTTTGGAATCTCTATCCCCTTCTTCTGATTTCTTTCGAAGAAATTGATGATCCCTTGTGTGGAAACACGTGCAGCTTTCAAGCGTTGTCTTGCGCCTTCGTCAGCGTTTGACTCCATGTCTCTGTCATAGTTGAGCGACAATAAGTTTGCTGCTGTTTGTGGATCTACTAACAAGGCTCCGGAGGCATCGCCGGCTGCGAGGCTTAGGAAAGATGTTAATAGTGTTCCTCTGACAATTGTCTCTAGGACGTGACGTTGTTTTACATGTTCTATTTCGTGGGCTAAGACTCCGGCGATTTCTTCCGGAGATTGGGCTTTTTGTAATAAGCCGTTATAAATCCAGATTTCCGCACCCGGCAGAGCGAAAGCGTTTTCTATCGGATTTTTTACGATATGGATTTGCACGCCCAGGTCTTTATCTTCTGCGGATTGCGGATAGATTCTTGAAAGAAGTTTTTCCAAAGCGAAACTTTGCTCCATGCTGAGTGTGCAGTAATCGGGTTTTGCGAAGCTGATCGCCGATGACAAGAGCTTTCTTTCAGTCTCGTGGCTTACTTTTTTAGCTAAAAATTTTGTGACTGGCTTTACGCTCATGAATAACAAGGAAATCGCGGTGACAATACCTACTATCCAGAATAGAACTTCTTTTGTTCCTACATTAAGCGGACCTTTTTTCGAAACGGATGTTTTTCCTTGAAGCTCTTTTAAGAAATTCTTATCTAGAATTTCTAATCTCGCGTCGTCTTCTCCCTGACATGCTAGCATCACTATCGAAAGATGTGTGTTATCGCGATAGATCAGTTTCAATGGCCAGTGATCCAGAATCTCTCCCTCTTTGGTGATTTCAAGAACCGCGTTCTTAATACTCACTTCGACAAGATGAGATTCCGGCTTTGTGCCATCAAAATACTTTGCGCGATAAAGGGTCATGGAATTAGAAACCTAAATCCAAATCGTACTCCGCCACGATGTCGTCTGCCATCGCGCTTCCGTCGCTTGCGCGTTGTCGAATTGAATTAAGATCCAACTCCCCTTCGACATAAATATTTTCTGTGATCTTGCGCAGGCCCCATGAAAAAATCCACGGCACAGCTAAACCAAAAGAGAAGATCGCGCCAAAGTACGCGACAAGTCCATAGATGAAAACATCTTTACCTGCCATTGTGAACTCAAAGCGCGCATTCTGGAAGCTCGTGTGTTTCAAACGAAACTTAATGAGGTTTGCCATAAACCACGGCGAATAAATTCCCAGTGTAATAATAGAGAGAAAAAGACCTTTACAATAAAGCTTAAAGTAATCGTCATCAGTTCCATCATATTTGAAATACGCCGAGCCCAAACGAGATCTATTGGTCAAATAAGTTCGAACTTTATTGCGGAAAATAGAATAATAAAATCCAAGTGTAAGAATCGAAAACAAAACGCCTTTAAGATAAAGTTTGATGAACTCTTTTGTTGAGGCCTCATCTTTATCGACACCGAAGCGAATTTGTCTCCACAGTGTGCGTGAAAGGCGGTAGCGAAGCCCCGAATACGTCGCAATGGCAAAAACAAAGACATAGAAAAACGGAACGATGATAGCCAGCGGAATTTTTAAAACTGGCAGCAAAGTTTCCAGTGCTTTTGAAACGACGACCAGAACAACAATCAAACCAAAGAGCTTCATCCATCCACGAAAAAGTTCTTTGCCCGTGCCGACATAGGTGCCACCGTCGCCCATGAATTTTACATTTTCCCAAATATAACGACGCATATTTGTTTTAGCCCATGGACGATAAATTCCGAGAGTAATGATCGTGAAGAAAAGATTCTTCAACATGAGCAAGGCCATGTCGCCTCCGTCACCCATGTATGAGAACTGGAAACGGCCTTTCTGTGTAGTGGTCTCTGCCGATACATCCACGCGCTGACTCCTTTGAAGTTTTGAACCCCTAAAGGATCGGCGAACCAGACCTTAAACATTAATGAATTTACTGTTTTTCTATCTTTGAGACAAGAATGAGGGCCAGTCGGAACCAGACTGACCCTCGGGAAAAATTATGTTGCGATTTTATTTGCAATCGTCGATGTGTCTTGCGGGAAGCTCAACACTGCGATGGTGAACGAAATTAAACCCGCGAACAACGGCGGAAACGTCTTCTACCAGCATGACAGTGCAGGTCTTGTTCGTCGTATCCGGGTAAACCACCTTCTTTTGAATAATTTCAAAATCAAAGTTTTCTACAGCAGGATTGTTCTTAATAACGTCTTCAACAAGATCGGTTTGATAAGTCGCAAGGCAGGGGGCACTCTCGCCTTCATTGCGATGATTTAAAAGAGTTTCTGCCGCCAAGCCTGGAACCAAAATTTTTACCAAGTATGTCGTGCCATAACCCTTATTGCTTGAACGCACACCTGCTTGAGACAAATCTACTGGCAAGCGAACAGTCTTGCGGGAGACCACAGTTTCATTTTCGTTTGCGTACGCAAATACAGAACTCACCGACAGTGCAAAACCAACGATTAAATTAAGTGCCTTCATCTTATCCCTCCTTTTAGTGGTTGTGATGCGAGGACAGGGATATTTCTAGACCATTCTTAAAATAAATAAAATTGATGATTATTCATGATTATGATTATCTTTATTTATGGATATTGACGTCTTAAAATACTTTAAAACGATCGCCCGAACCGGAAACATGAGCCGTGCTGCTCAAGAGCTGCATGTCAGTCAACCCACTCTGACTGTCGCCATTAAAAAATTGGAAGAAATGCTTGGAGTGACTCTCTTTGAACGCTCAAAAAAAGGCGTGACCTTAACCCCCTCGGGTCTTCAGATTTATCAATATTCAGATCAGATGATTGAGCTTTGGGAGGAAATGCTGCGTGAAGCGGGATCTTTAGACCAAACCGTCAAAGGAACGATTCGCTTGGGAGTGCACCCTTCCGTTGCCAGATACACACTTCCCGTTTTTTTTCCGGCGCTTTTGAAAGAGCATCCATTATTGAACATCCAACTGATGCATGATCTGTCTCGCAATGTTTTGCAAATGGTTCGCGATAGCTTGATCGATGTCGGTCTCGTTATGAATCCCGAAAAACATCCTGATTTGATTATTAAGGAAGTCTGTGAAGACGAAGTCACCGTATGGAAGAAAAAAGGTTCCGTCATCAACGACACTTTGATTTTTGACTCAAATCTTTTTCAAGCTCAGGCAATCCTGGAACGTCTGCAAAAAAAAGGGATTCGCTACTCGCGCAAAATTTCTTCTTCCAATCTCGAAGTAATCGCGAGCCTCTTGCAAGCCGGAGCTGGTCACGCCATTCTTCCGAAGCGCGTGATTCTTGCCAATACAGCCGCTATCGAAGAAGCGCACGAACAAATTGCGAGCTTTAAAGATTCATTGTGTTTGGTTTATCGTCCTAGCCTCAAACGCTCCGCCACCGGAAAAGCCTTTATTGAAGCTGTGACAAAATCCAAGTTTTAACTACCTCGACCATAGACTTGAAGTTGTCGTCCGATATTAAACTGAGACGGAAATTGACCGAAATAGGTTGGTGTTTATTTCTCAGTGATAGGACAGCACCATGGATCGCAGCGAGTTGATTGCCGAAATCAAAAAACAGCTTCAGGAAGAATTGAAACAATACAAATCTTCCTTTGCAGATAAAATTCCTGATGAACAAAAGAAACAAGCCAAAGAGATGAAAGACACCGCCACGGCTTTCGTCAAAGAAAATCCGTGGGCGTCTGTCGGCATGGCTATTCTTGCCGGCTTCGTCATCGCCCGTATGATTTATAGAAAGAAGGAGGACTAAAAATGATGAAGCTTCTTCTGCCTCTAATTTCATTTTTCTTGGGCAGCGCCAAGAACCTTTTTAAAGAGCCCGGTGTTGCAATCACTCAACAGTTGGTTTTGCACCTTAGATCTCTGGGTTTGATTATCACTTCTTGTGTTGGCGCATTGGCGTTGTTCTGCGTAGGACTTTCTTTATTGATTGCCCGTATAGCAGGACAGTTCGACAGCAGCGAAAGTTTCTATTTTTCTACAAGCATGTGGATCTACCTTGCTATGACAGTCATCTCTGCTGGAGTTTTGATTTACACTTTAAGAAAAGACACTTGGCTTAAAGCAATGGGCTTCGAACAAAAGCCGCAAGCCGCTTCTGGAAAAAGCAGCGCACTAGAAAGTGCAGTAGCCTTGTTGGTTATGGACTTTGTTGAAGAACGACAAAGCCGAAGAAAAGAAAAACAAGATCAAGAGCAAGCCAGCTAAATAAAAAGGGAGTCAACTGACTCCCTTTTTTCTTCTAAATTTTTTCGATTTTTTAGAAATTGATGCAGTAAGTATCCGTATCTGAAGAGACTACTTTTTCAGTCGCTTTATGAACTGTAGTTACAGTGGTTGTTGTGCAAAGCTCTGTCGGACTAACTGCTTGGCGTGTGATAATAGTGTAAACGATCACGTCACCGCGATCTTCTTTTTTAGATGTCGTCGTCACAGGTTGGTGCGCACTGCCTGGAGCATAAAAGATCTCTCCGATCATTCCACCTTCACCACTGCCACCTTCGTAACCACCACCATCAAAAGAACCGCCGTCACGGTCGTTACCTTCGTAAGTTTCTTGACGTGGATCTACGTCATCGTTTTCGCCTTTACGCTCGTCACGGTCTTTTGGAGCTGGTTCTGATTTACCTTTTTTAGCTGAAACAACGTCTTGAGAAGCCTGAGAAACTCCCGCGTAAGAAACCAAAGAAAATGACACGAGAACTGCAAGCAATAATGACTTCATGATGACTCCTTTTTATTTTAAAAAAGAAGCATCTAACACAAATAAAAAGCCCCCGCTATCCGCGAGGGCTCCTCTTACCATATTTTCATGATTGACGACTATTTAGACACAGGAACGACTTCATGGAGGAAATCCATAAAGGCTTGCCACGAGCGACGGTCCGCCGCCTCATTGTATGCAACTCCCTTTGATGGATCATTACCTGCTTCTTTTTGCGTGAAAGTGTGCACGGCACCTGAATAAGCGATGAACTGATAATCTGCCTTAGCGTCATTCATCTCCTTCATGAAACCTTCAACCTCAGGTAGAGGAACATTCGGATCAATCGCACCATGCATGACCAGCAACTTAGGTTTTACACTCTTAGTTTCCTGAGGGTTCGGCGTGGAAAGTCCTCCGTGAAAGCTCACTGCTCCTACGACAGGAAACCCCGCTCGAGCGGCTTCCAAGGCTCCCGTTCCACCAAAGCAATAACCCATAATCACAATTCGCTTCGGATCTACTTTTTTGTTTTTGGAGATAAAATCAAGAGCGGCTTTTTCTCTTTGTCTAAAAGATTTGATGTCGCCTTTGTATTGAGTCGCAAGTTTGCCGGCTTCTTGTGGTGATCCCGGACGAACGCCTTTACCGTAAATGTCTAAAGCAAATGCCACATAACCTTGCTGAGCCAAACGTTGTGCACTGTTTTTTTCGTGATCTGTCAGTCCCATCCACTGATGTACAATCACGACTGCGGGACGAGGAGATGTCACTGCGTCGTCGTAAGCCAAGAAGCCTTCCAAAGTTGTTTTTCCATCTTTGTACTCAACGGATTCTGTTTTGACGGCGGCATTACTATTTGAGCACATCACAAACCATTGCAGCCCCAACGCTGCCATAAGAGCGACCACGATCTTCATCTTGACTCCTTTTTCCTTTACCAAAGTCTATAAAAACAAATGCACTAGGGTCAAAAGTCCTTGTTATTACCTGCCGCGATACAGTTTTGCATCTTGCGTTATAGACATGGACCTTCCCTGCTATGATACACTTAAACATCTATGGAATATCACAGGCTTCGGCCGGTCACATTTAACTTCTCAGATTTACTTCATCTATGACTTTGATCATCGTTTTATTTTTTTCCACAATTGGAATTTCATTTTTATGTTCGATGCTTGAGGCGGTTCTGCTCACATCGACTTCGGCTTACATCGGAGTCCTTGTCAAAGAGAACCGACGAAGCGCCAAGCTTCTTGAACATCTTAAAGAAAACATCGACCGCCCTATTTCTGCCATCCTGACACTTAATACCGTCTCTCACACCCTCGGCTCCGCAGCGATTGCTTACCAAATTCAAATTCACTACGGACAAGAAGCTGTTACCGCCGCCTCTTTCGTTCTGACATTTTTGATCTTGGTGGTTTCAGAAATCA
>NZ_CAMLDV010000186.1 GCF_946478835.1 uncultured Bdellovibrio sp.
AAGAATTGCGCGTCTGATTGGACTTGATATCTGTGGAATCGACGTTATTTCTGCAGATCTTACTAAACCATTGGATGAATCGTTCAAAGTGATCGAAGTCAACGCGGGTCCCGGTCTTCGCATGCACCTGGGACATGCTGAAAAAGGAGAAAGAACTGTCGGTGACGAGATCGTTGAAATGTTAATGCCGAAAGGTGAGCACGGACGTATTCCTATCATTGGCGTTACTGGCACAAACGGAAAAACCACCGTGGTCCGTCTTTTAAATAAAATCATGTCACGAGATAGCGAGTTCACTGTGGGCATGACGAGCACGGACGGAGTTTTTGTCGGCAACAAACAGATCGCAGAGGGAGACTCTTCCGGACCTCAATCTGCAGAGATGATTTTAATGGACCCGGCCGTGGAGTGTGCCGTTTTAGAAATTGCCCGAGGTGGTCTGCTGCGCGGTGGTCTTCCTTACGATTGGTCGGATGCCGCAGTCATTACGAATATTCGTGCGGACCATCTAGGACAAGACGGCATTCGCACTATTGACGACCTGATCTGGATCAAATCCCTGGTGGCCGAAAGAGTGAAAGAAGGTGGTGTTTTAGTCTTAAACGCGGACGATATGAATTCAGTTTCTTTAATCAATAATGAAAGAGTTCAAAGGCTGGATCGTAAAATCGTTCTGTATTCCACGCGTGAATACAATTCGATTCTCTCGGCTCATCTGTCGATGGGGCACGATGCCTTTTGGTGCGAGAACGAAGAATTTTTAGGAGTGGTGAATGGTCATCGCCTCAGTCTAGGTCATTGTCTTGATTATCCATTGACTCGGGTTTCGGGCGCTTCATTTCAAATTTCAAACATTCTGGCGGCGATGGCCACGGCGATTTCCCTCGGAGAATCGCCAGTCCATGTCATGGAGGCTTTGCGCAACTTCAATCCCACGGCTGAAAATCAAGGACGATTTAACATTTACCGAATTCACGATGCCCATGTCATTATTGATTACGGTCACAATGCAGATGCTATTTCAAACATTGGTGAAATCCTCTACAAGCATCCTGATGCTCACAAGATCGCCATGTTCGGACTTCCCGGAGATCGCTCAGATGATTTATTGACGTTAACGGCGCATCAAATGGGCAAGGTCTTTGATGAGGTCTACGTGCGAGATGACGAAGATCTCCGCGGCAGACAACCTTTGGAGGTGCCTCAGTTTTTGGAAAATATTTTTAATGTGAGTTTTCCGAATCTAAAGCACCATGTCGTCCACGACTATAAAACAGAACTTCATGGCATTTTAAGCAATCTTAAAAAAGGCGACATCTTCGTTATCTTTTTTGAAAACCTCAAACCTCTCTTACAAATTTTGCGAGAGTTTGATCCTAAACCCGTCGATAAAATCGAAGGACAAACGGTTGTATACAAATCGCAATCTTCCGATGAGTTGAGTTTAAGATGATTTATTTGGAGAACGCTGAAATATTCCAGGAAGGTCGTTTTATAAAGGCTAATGTCTTTACGGCCGGAGAGAGAATTAAAAAAATTCAGACGGTCGATTATCATACATTGCGTGACCTCGATGTAAAAGTTTATGATTGTTCCGGATGTTTTATTATTCCGGGAATTTTAGATCCGCATTTGCATTTAGCAGGCGGCAGTGGTGAAAAAGGCGGTTTTTCTTCGCAAAGTGCCGCCATCACAATTGCCGAGTGTGTCCGAGGCGGAGTCACAACACTCGTGGGGACTTTGGGCGTTGATACGACGACAAAGACAATGCCTGAACTTGTTGCCAGAGCCAGAGCCTTTAACGATGTGGGACTGACTGCTTACTGCTACACAGGCGGTTATGATTGTCCTCCGCGAACGATCACTGATTCCGTTCGTCATGACGTGATTTATATTCCGGAAATCATCGGTGTTGGAGAAATCGCCATCGCAGATCGCCGGGCTCCAGAACCGACCCTTCACGATCTCGCGCGTTCGATGGTGGATGCGTACGTGGGCGGGATGTTAAGCAACAAGCCTGGTATTTCACATATTCATGCCGGTGGCGGCGATCGTCGTTTAAAAACCTTGCGCGATCTTATGGAGGTTCACGTCATCGTTCCTCATAAAATTCACATCACGCACATAGGAAGAAGCAAAGCTCTTGTTGAAGAAGCGATCGAAATGGCCCAGCGTGGGTGTTTTGTTGATCTTGATCTCTGGGATCGAGATTTCGTTTACTGGTATAAGGTCTACCGTGAACTTGGCGGCCCATTGGATCAATTAACCGTGTCTTCAGATGCAGGAATAGGCTCTCCTTCTGAGTTGTGGTGGGAATTGCGTGATGCCGTTTTGAATCACGGCTACACCTTAGAAGAACTTCTTCCACACTTTACGGTGAACACAGCCAGAGCCTTGGGGCTCAGTAGGAAGGGCCGGATTCTGGTCGAGCACGACGCAGATTTGACAGTGATTGATGCAAAAAACTTTGAAATTAAACATGTAATTTCTCGAGGACAAGTGTTCCTTGAAGACGGAAAATTTGTATTCAGTAACAGGATGGATTTCTCACGAAGAGGTCTAGACATTTATGGAATCGGTGAAGAAAACGACAAAAAAAGCAGCTAGAACTCACGCCAAAGTTGCTCATCCTCATGGAACTTTGATTATTATTGGTGGTAAAGAAGATAAATCCGGTGAGATGAAAATTCTCAAAGAAATTGCTCGCCGTTTGGAAAACGGAAAGCTAGTGATTATCACTGCCGCCAGCGAAATTCCGTCGGAAGTCTGGAATGACTACGAAAAAGTTTTTAAAAAACTGAAAGTCCATAACCTTGAACATCTCCACGTCAATCAGCCTGATGATGTCGAGAAAGTGAATCTGGAAAAAGTTTTTCACAACGCCAAAGGAATTTTCTTTACCGGCGGAGACCAATTGAAACTCACAAGCAAGCTGGGCGGCACAGTCGTGATGGACTACATCATCGAAGTTTTTCGTGCAGGAGGCGTTCTGGCCGGAACCTCAGCAGGGGCCGCTGTCATGGGCGAAACTATGCTCGTTGGCGGAGAAAACGGTGAATCGCATAAAGTAGGAAACTGGATGATGGCTCCGGGTCTTCGTTTTGTTGAGAACATGATCATTGATCAACATTTCGCACAGCGAGGCCGCATTGGAAGATTATTAGGAGCCGTCGCCTTGAATCCAGGCATCTTAGGAATCGGCATTGATGAAGGCACGGCCATCGTTATCGAAGAAAACAAATTTAAAATCTTAGGAGACAATGCCGTCTACGTTCTAGATGGACGAGAAGTCACTTATACAAATATTTCTGAAGCCTCTGCAGATCAAACGATGTCCATTCACGACGTGAAACTGCATGTCTTATCGGAACCTGAAGTTTTTGATTTAAAAGCCCGCACGGCTTTAACTTAAATATGATTCAAACTAAAATTTTCGTTTGGCGGCAATAATATATTTACATGGATAAGTGTATCCAAAATTCTTACAATAAGATCATTTAAAGGTGATCTTATGAAAAAACTCTCTGATGTTCAGCTCTCCGTTTTGGATCTAGCTCCTGTAGCTCAAGACAAAACGATTTCCGATTCTTTCAAAAACACTCTGAATTTGGCTCAACACGTAGAACGTCTCGGGTATCATCGTTTTTGGTTGGCTGAGCATCATAACTTAGAAGGAATTGCTAGTGCTGCGACATCCGTTCTTATTGGATACGTTGCGGGTGGAACTTCTAAAATTCGTGTGGGTTCAGGGGGTATTATGCTTCCTAATCATGCGCCACTTGTTATCGCGGAACAATTTGGAACTCTAGCAATATTGTATCCTGATAGAATTGATTTAGGTTTAGGAAGAGCTCCAGGAACAGACGGTCTTACGATGCGCGCGCTCAGAAGAGAAATGACGGGAAGAGAAGCAGAGTTTTCAGACCTCGTTAAAGAACTTCAATATTATTTTGCACCCGTGCACGACGGTCAAAAAGTTCGCGCCATTCCTGGCGCTGGAATTCCTGTGCCCTTGTGGCTTTTAGGTTCAAGTCTTTACAGTGCGCAATTGGCAGCGGAACTCGGTTTACCTTATGCTTTTGCGGGCCACTTTGCGCCGGAACTGATGATGCAGGCCATAGATATTTACCGCGTCGGTTTCAGACCTTCCAATGGTTTAGATAAACCCAAGGTCATGGTTGGCGTTCAAGTCCTGGCAGCCGACACAGACGAAAAAGCCCATCTACTAGCAACTACAGTCTATCAAAGATTTTTGGGCATCATCCGCAATCAAAGAGTCTCCCTGCAACCTCCCGTAAAAAGCATGGATGGTTTATGGGGACCCGCCGAGAAAGATCTTGTGTTGTCGCGTCTTCGTACTTCTGTGATTGGAAACCCACAAAAAGTTCGTGAAGGCCTACAAAAATTAATAAATAAAACAGAGGCCGATGAACTCATCATTGTTTCTGATGCCTACGACCACGAAGATCGTCTGCGTTCATTTGAAATTATCAAGGAAGTCACACGCGAATAAGGTTTCTTATTTTTGCGGTGTTGTCGTTGCGTTGTCTGATTTTTTCTCGTCACGAATATATTCGCGACATTCATCAGCAAACGGACTGTAACGCAAATCGATCACTTTTGCGAGTTCTTCACAGAACTTATTGCCAACGGTGCCGTGAGCTTCTTGGCCATCTTTTCTAGTGGCATGACTTAATTGTGCCGTCAGCAGTAGCGAAAGAGTTAAAAGAGAAAAAAGCTTTTTCATAAATCCCCCTCAGGATTAAATTAATTTTCTTCGACAATAGGAAAAAGACTGATGCTCATCTGGAAAACCCGGTCTTTCTTTTCGCCGGACTCTAAGAACACCATCAGTTCACGACGGAAAGCCGCGATCTTTTTCTTAGCTTCTTCAAGACGCTCACTGTCTCCACAAAGCGTGATCGTCGAGTGGCTGCGCTTTTCAAAAGGAATATCATCCAGAGCTTCAATAGCCTGTTGATTGATCTGTTTTTGAATTTTCTTAAAGGCCGCTGACGTAAATGGATTCGTCGTCGTTGTGCAGTTCTCATTCACACGCAGACGGGCGTTCTCATCCAGGGACAGTAAACCCATTCTTAAAAGCTTTTGAATCGCCTCAGCGACATCTTGAACCGAAACCTTCAGCCGTTGCGCAATCCACGCAGGATCAGAAACAAAATAATCTAAGTGAGTCATCTCAAGAATGGCATAGTGAAACCAGTCTGAAATCACATCAAATTCCGTCTCACTTAAGGCTTTGAAAGCCCCATCGCCAACGCCGTAGCCAGCAAGACCCTTGTAGTACTCAATCTGCGTGCGAGTGAGATTCAAGGGGCCACTCAACTTATCAATCGTCTTAGAAGTGACAGGTCTTTTCGATGCAAAAATCTTTGAAAGAAAAGAAGAGTCGATTCCCAAGAAGCGCGCATAAGCTCTTAGAGAATACAGACGATTCTTCTGCATTCTTTTTTGATATTCTTTTTGCAATAAAGTTTTAAAGTCTTTTTGAATTTCCATCGAGGGCGTTTTTATTAAAAAAAATTTTTGCTTGCAACTAAATCAGAGTGAGGACGAGCTTGTACTCACTCTGAGAATTGCATTTTTAATGTTCTTCAAAGAGGAATTTCCTCTCTAGGAATGCTCTTTTCGTCAGTTGTGTACAGAGGTGGCCGCGAATTTGAATCCCCAATGAAAAGCATTAGAAGAAGTAAAAACGCATTTATTGAATCTGAGAACAGTCGCACATTTTTGGCATTAACGTTGATTGAAGTTCGCGAGAATAAAAATTTTGCGAAAAACTCCCGCGCGAATTTTTAATGAAGATAATTATAAAATTTATACGAAAAAAGCGCGGTCTTCTTCAGGCGGGCAGTAAAAAGACTTAGTTAAAGAAAGGCTGGGACGAGAATCTTTATATAAGAGCAGTGATTGAATCGCAGGAAAACGCCGGAAGCCGCGAGTTTTTATCTATATTGGTGCCGCTTTTAGGCCTCTTTGCGCAAAGATCAGGCAAATAACACTCCGCTATGCCCAGTTCATGAGCATGAACAAAAAAGCTTGCAAGGTCACAGAATTCAAACTATAACCGCATCTCTCTTCGACGATTCAGTTTGTATCCAAACAGATGTAGAAGCTAACTATTTGATTTGTATTCAAAAGTTCGCTCGCGTCTTCGTTGAAGAACACGAATCTTTCTTCGAATAATTTATGTTATAAATTAATTTCGAAAAAATGATTTTGGGGTGTTGACAAGGGCTTCGGTCTTCGATACAACCTCTACCTCGTCGCTATGAAACATTAACGACGAGTAAGAATTCGCTCTTTGAAAACTGAATAGCTAGATAGAAAAGATTTTTGGGCTCTTTGAAT
>NZ_CAMLDV010000187.1 GCF_946478835.1 uncultured Bdellovibrio sp.
GGTTTTCAGGTGCCACATGAATATGTCTTCGTCACTTCGAAGGCAGATCTCTACTCTGAAACTTCCGATCATCCTTCGTTGAAAGATCTATTAGAAAAGAAAAATCTCTCGGCCATTTTTACGGAAAATAGATCTTACGGTCCGGCCATTGATTTAATGGTGAAACAAAAATCAAAAACCAACCCGGGAATTCATCAATTGAGAACCAGCGAAGGCTATATGTCGCTTCTTAAGATGGTGCACAAGGGACGCTATGATTACACGATTGAATACGAACCTGTCGTGCGCGACTTTAACGAGAGAGTCTATCCGGAAAAACCGCTCTTTTATAAACCTTTAAAAGAAGTTTATCCATCAACGGTTCTTTACTTTGCATGCACGAAAAATGAGTGGGGTAAGAAGGTGATCACACAAGTGGATCAAGCTTTGCAAAAAGCCGCCAATAGCAAAGAATATCAAAATGCGGTGGAGTC
Source organism: uncultured Bdellovibrio sp. (assembly GCF_946478835.1). The sequence goes on from NZ_CAMLDV010000187.1 coordinate 474, forward strand.
GTGGTTGGATGTTGAGACCGTGAAAAGAAACCGCAAGGCCCTGGAGGATTTTTATCATCGCAGAGCCCAAGGACCGTGGAACACAGTGGTTAGCGGCGGATCGCTTTCGGGTCAATAGCGTCTTGAAGACCATCACCCAAGTAGTTAAAGCTGATTGTCGTCAACAAAATCAAAACACCAGGAAGAATGGCTAAGAACGGAGCTTGATAAATCAACTCTTGCGCGTTGTTAAGCATGTTTCCCCAGCTCGGTGTCGGAGGCATAATACCAAGACCCAAGAAACTTAAAGCCGCTTCAAACAAAATAGACTCACCGACGCCCAAAGTGATCGACACCAACATCGGCGCAATCACGTTCGGAAACATGTGGCGAACAATGATCGTGCTGTCTTTAGCGCCCAAGGTGCGAGCTGCTAAAACGAATTCTCTTTCGCGAATTGAAAGAATACTTCCGCGTACAAGACGTGCCACAGTCATCCAAGAGAAGATACACAAGATGATGACCATCTTAAAGATACTTTCGTTGGATGTGCTGACAATGGCTTTCAACCAAGGAATTTTTGTCAAATCAATCGCGGCCATCACAATCAAAACCGGAATGGTTGGCAAGGATATAAGGGCATCTGTTACACGCATAAGAACGGTGTCAATAATTCCACCATAAAATCCCGCGATACTTCCGATCAATAAACCGATTAAAGCAGAGGCAATAGCAACAAGAACTCCCACACCCATCGAAACGCGAGTTCCGTAAACAAGACGGATGAAAACGTCACGGCCTAGTTCGTCTGTTCCAAACAAGTGGAAAGTTTCAAAGTTTTTAAACATGGAGATCACGCTGGAAGCTTCAGGAATATTCAAAGTCTGAAGAGCACTGATGGCTTCTTTGATATCGCGAGCTGTCAGGTCATAAATTGCATCGGCTTCCGCAACAGTCACAAGGCCTTTTTCAACCAGAGCTTTTTGAACTTTGTCTGCGACTTCAGGATGAGCGACGATGAACTTTTCGACATCTGTTTCACGCACGTCCTGGCCGACTTGTGCTGTCGTCATAGGTGCCAAATAGCGATTTGCTACGTTTTGTGCGTCAGGATCTAGCCCCGTGATGCTTTGAATTTGGCCCGCGAAAATAGAAACCAACATAAAGATCGAAATGATCACAGCGCCGACAACGGCCAGTTTGTGCTCAACGAATTGAGTTAAAACCATCTTCCACATGGGTTGTGCTTTTTCAAGCTCAGCACGATCCTTTGCAGAGAGAGAGGTTGTATCAATTTCTAAATCGTTCATTGTCATTTCATTTGAACTCATACGCACCCTCTATTGATAAGAAATGCGCGGATCAGCAAATCCATACGCGATATCGGCAACAAGATTCATTAAAAGAACCATGCTGACAGAGATAACAAAAGAAATCATCGCAACGTTGTAGTCATTCCCGATGATAGAGTCATAAACAAGTTTACCAACGCCTTGGTAAGCGAAAACGGTTTCAGTCAGGATAGCTCCTGAAAAAAGACCCGAGAAGCTCAACGCTAAGATCGTGATAAGCGGAATCAAAGCATTGCGGAAACCGTGTTTCCAAATCACCACGCTGCGAGAAAGGCCTTTGGCGCGAGCCGTGCGAATGAAGTCATTGCGCATGGCTTCGAGCATCGCCGAGCGAGTGAAGCGAGAAAAACGTCCGATTTGCTGAATAGAAAGACTTAAAACAGGCAACACCAAATAGATCGAACGATCCATCATGTCAGCCCAGAATCCCATCGGTTCGCCTCCGATAGTTTGAGTTCCTCCCGCAGGAAGAAGAGGAATTTTAACGGCGAAAATAATAATCAAAACGATCGCAAGCCAGAAAGAAGGAATCGAAATCCCCGCAAATGAGAACAGATTCATAAAATAATCCATGCGGCTTCCCGGCTTAAGAGCCGAGATGATGCCGAGTGGAATTGCGATTAAAATGGAAAGTCCCAAAGAGATAAATGAAAGAAGGAACGTGTTCCACAAACGAGGGCCCATGAGTTCTTGCACAGGCACTCGGTAAGTACGGCTGTAGCCAAGATCACCTTGGCCGATCGAAGTGACCCAGTTGAAATATCTTTTATAGACCGGTTGATCCAGTCCATACAAAGACTTCAAGCGAGCCACGTCTTCTGCTGTGATCTTCGGATTTGAAGCGACCATCATGTCTACCGGGTCACCTGGCATTAAGCTCATCAAATAGAAACACACGTAAGATAGGATCACTATCACAGCGAGTGTTTGCAAAATGCGGCGAGTGATAAATGTAGTCATGAAGGTTCCTCCGGCGGGAGTTTTAAGCCCGCCATGCAAAAATCGTTAGTTCAAAACCCAGTCTTCTGCGTTGTTTGTTTCGTAGAACTGGTGGCCAGACATTTTGTAGTTCTTCAAATTCTTTGGAGTCACAGAAATGTCAGAGCGGTAGTAAAGCGGCAATACAGGAACTTCGTTCGTGTAAGCTTTCAAGATATCGTGAACCAAGTCCGCGCGTTTTTTCGCGTTGAACTCTAGATCCAAAGCATCCAGGTTTTTATCTACTTGAGCGTTGTTCCAACCATGGAAGTTCTGTCCAGACCAACCATTTGAAGAATTTGGAATCGCCTTAGAAGACACTGTTGAACGTGGGCTGTTTTCCGGAGAAGAAACCCATGCAAACAATGAAAGACCTTCGAACTTACGTTTTGTCATTGTCTCGCCAAAGAACACGCGCGCTGGTTCGTTCTTAACAAGAACTTCAATACCGGCTTGTTTCCATTGGTTTTGCAAATACACTTGCACGAGTTCACGAGTTTTGTTGCCTGCAGTTGTTTGGAACGTCAAAGAAAGACGTTTACCATCTTTAGAACGGTAGCCATCAGCTCCCATTTTCCAACCAGCTTCATCCAAAAGTTTGCCCGCTTCACGCTTAGAGTAACGGTACAAAGTCACGATCTTAGGATCTGCTGTGTACCAAGGATCTTTTGGAGATACGTTGTGAATTGCGACTTGTTGTTTGCCTTCAAAAAGTGCTTTTACAAGGTCATCACGGTTGATGCTGTAAAGAAGAGCTTTACGAACGCGAACGTCCTTCAAAATTGGATTGTCCAACTTAAGATCGATGTGCTCGTAAGTCACAGACGGAACAAAGTGAACGTCGTAAGGCAGATTTTCAGCTTTTGTCTTTTTATCGAAAGCCAAAGCTTGGTCGAAATCAAGACCTAGAACAGAGATCATATCGATTGTTCCAGAGCGCAAGTTCGCTTCCAAAGTTCCTGTATTAGGAATCAGCTTCACGATGATTTTTTTGATGTTCGGTTGCTTACCGTAGAAGTTTGCATTCGGAGCAAACGCCACGTGAGATCCCAATTTCACTTCAGAGATAACGTAAGGACCGTTGTACAATCCAGGATTGGTTGGATTGCGAACGTAGTTAGAGTTCTTTTCGTAGCCTTCTTTTTGTTTTCCGTATTTATCGAAAACAGGTTTTTCCAAGTGAGTTGGAATAGGGAAGAACTGAGCAAGCTGGTAGAAGTCCCATTTTGCTTTGTCGTATTTGAAAGTACATTTCTTTGGATTTTTCGCGTCGATTTCAATTTTTTCGACTTGAGTCCATTGTTCTTTTTCACCCACGCTCACGGTCGGGCTGATCGCGATGTCGTGTGCTGTGATGAAGTCCTGGCAGACAACAGGTTTTCCGTCACCCCATTTTGCGTTCTCAAGAATTTCCCAAGTCGCAACGATCTTCTTCTTGCCGCCATCTTCAACGATTTTAGCAGTGCCCTTGTCCAAAGAAGGAATTTCTTTAGCCAATTGAGCCACCCATTTACCTTCTGGAGTCAGGTTCACAAGTGAACGGCCTACCAAACGATACATGTAAGCAGAAGCTGACATCGTCATGATAAGAGGGTTCATAGTTTCAAATTCTTGAGAGATACCGATTTTAAGTTCGGCATTTGTCGGCGCAGCGATCGCTTGAGCCGTGAAGCCCAAACCTGTGACCAACATGAGTCCTTTCGCAAACTTATTCAACATACGTTCTCCTTGTTGAGTAATTAAGTTTCTTATTTATTATTTTCTCTGCTTCAGCTCTGGGCCTCTGGCCCGCCGCTCTGCCGGCTCTCGCCGAGCCAACACGCTTTTTTATGCGTACCAGTTCCGTCCAATGTCGGAGTCTGAGACGCACAGATATCCATCTTATACGGGCAGCGCGGGTGGAAAGCGCAGCCTGACGGTGGGTTGATCGGGCTTGGCACTTCGCCACTCAAAGATTTTTTCATCTTTTTCTTACCCTGACCTACGCGTGGGATGGCTCCAATAAGCGCTTGCGTATAAGGATGTTGCGGATTTCTGAAAAGTTCATCGCGGTCCGCGATTTCCACGATTTTTCCAAGATACATCACGGCGATACGATCGCAGGTGTGTTCGATCACGGAAAGATCGTGAGAAATAAACACGTAAGTGAGTTTCAACTTTTCCTGAAGATCTTTAAGAAGATTCAAAATCTGCGCTTGGATCGAAACGTCCAAAGCACTCACGGGTTCATCACAGATAATCAATTCAGGATTCAGAGCAATCGCGCGCGCAATACTGATACGTTGGCGCTGTCCGCCTGAAAATTCATGCGGGTAGCGATTCACGTGAGCTTTTCTTAAGCCCACAAGTTCAATCAATTCCAAAACACGTTGATTGCGTTCGGCAACACTGCCAACACCATGGATATCCATTGGCTGACGAATGATTTGACCGACAGTCATGCGTGGATCCAAAGACGCATAAGGGTCCTGGAAAATCATCTGCATGTTTTTACGTTTTTTACGAAGAGCCTCACCTTTAAGACCCAAGAAGTCTTGGCCGTCAAAGTTGATAGCTCCCGCAGTCGGTTCATAAAGGCGAATCAGTGTGCGACCCAAAGTGGATTTGCCACAGCCGGATTCTCCGACAAGGCCTAAAGTTTCCCCTTTGCGCACAACCAAAGAAACGTCATCAACCGCCTTAACGCTAGCCACTTCGCGAAGAAGAAGACCTTTGCGAATGGGGAAGTGCTTTTTTACATTTTTTGCTTCAAGAATGATTTCACTCATTTGATTTTCCCCAGTGCTTAAAGCGGATTGAAGCAAGCCACAGTGTGACCTGGTTTGATTTCATTCAAAGGTGGTTTGTGATGAGTGCAATCGGCTTTCGCGCGAGTGCAACGATTCACAAACGGACAACCTTTCGGAAGCTCAAAAGGAGCCGGAACGCTGCCCTCAATTGTTGTCAGGCGTTTTACACGTTCACCAAATTTAGGACGGGAAGAAATCAACGCCGCCGTGTACGGGTGACGAGGATTTAAAAACAACTCTTGCGTATCGGCTTGTTCGCAAGTTTGACCGCCGTACATCACCATCACTTTGTCAGAGATCTCAGAAATAACTCCCAGATCATGCGTGATGAATTGCACCGTCATATTGAATTTTTCTTGAAGATTTTGGATGAGTTCCAAAATTTGTGCTTGGATGGTGACGTCCAAAGCGGTTGTGGGCTCATCCGCAATCAAAAACGTCGGATCGCAAGAAAGAGCCATCGCGATCATCGCTCTTTGTCTCATACCGCCGGAAAGTTGGTGAGGGTAGGACTCATAGCGTTCTTCAGGAGAAGGAATACCCACCAGACGAAGCATTTCAATCGCACGCTCGCGGGATTCTTTCGGAGAGCATTTTTTGTGCTTCATGATCTGTTCATCCATCTGATAACCGATGGTCAAAACAGGGTTGAGAGCTGTCATAGGCTCTTGGAAGATCATCGCCATTTCGCCACCGCGAACTTCTTCCATGTCATTTTCAGAAATTTTTAGAAGATCGCGACCGTTCAAAAGGACTTGACCGTTAGAGATC